>CAJWEF010000295.1 GCA_913031305.1 uncultured Acidiferrobacteraceae bacterium | reverse complement strand
GAAGGCTATTGCCTGCACTGTCGAACAGGATCGCCCGGGAACTGGTCGTGCCCTGGTCAATGGCAAGCAATAAAGGTGTGTGGGTCACATTAGTATTAGCCTACCCAGCGCGGCGGGTATTCACTCGGGCTGCACGAATCGCCTATCCTACCGAAATCTGGTAGTGCCGGCCTACCTTAGCTTTGCAACGCTGGTCCAACCCGGTTCGGCAGGAACAATCACAGCATGAGTTTGCGCACAACCCACAGATCAGCGCTTCAGGATAGTGAGTTTGACGTGCTGATCATCGGTGCAGGTATCAATGGCGCAGCGGTGGCTTGTGCGCTGGCGCATCGGGGTTTGCGCACGGCACTGGTCGATGCACGCGATTTTGCGGGCTACACCAGCCAGAGTTCCTCCAATCTGATCTGGGGTGGTATCAAGTACCTTGAAAGCTTCGAGTTCGCTTTGGTGCGCCGCCTGTGCCGAAACCGCAATAGGTTGATGCGCGCTTACCCGACGATGATCCGCGAAACGCGCTTTTTGGCGACCGTCTCGCACGGCGTGCCCCGCTCGCGGCTGATAGTCTGGTTGGGCGCCTGGTTTTACTGGCTGCTGGGTAACGGAATGACCCGTATCCCGCGGCTTTATTCAGCTGCCGTGCTCAAGCGTACTGAGCCGATTCTTGATACTGCTTCAAGCCAGGGCGGGGTGGAGTATTCCGATGCTTTGCTCGTCGACGGTGATGCCCGTTTTGTCTTTTCATTGATACGCCGGGCTGTGGACGCCGGTTGTACCGCGGTCAACTATCTTGCTTTGACCGGGGTACGGCGCACCTCAGGATACTGGCAGGTGGATCTTAGGGATAGCGTTGACGGTGAGCGGATCAGTAGCCGCGCTCGGGTCATCGTTAATGCCGCCGGACCCTTCGCTGACTCGGTCGCAAACCTGGCGGGTGTCGTGACTGACTCACGCCATGTTCTGTCCAAAGGGGTTCACCTGGTAACGCAACGTCTTGTTGACACTGCGCGCGTGCTCGCGTTCTTTGCCGATGATGGAAGGCCGTTTTTTGTGATCCCGCTGGGGCACTGCTCTAGTATTGGGACAACCGATACTCCGGTTGCAGCCCCCACCGGTACGGTGGCCAAGGAAGACCGCGATTTCATACTGGATAACATCAATGCCCGGCTCGACCTGCGTCGGCCACTCAGTCGGGATGAGGTGATCAGTGAACGTTGCGGCGTCAGACCGCTGGCGGTGGGCACAGTGCAGCCGCCTGACGGTGATTTTCTCTCACTGTCACGTAAGCATGTGATCGACACTGATGTGGAAAATGCTTTTGTGAGCATTTTTGGCGGTAAGTTGACCGACTGCCTCGAGGTTGGTGCTCAGGTGCGCGACACTGTGTTGGCGCTCGGCTTGGCAGACCCTGCCAACCCGCGATGCTGGTACGGTGAGGAAAGTTCCAGAAACCGCGAAGAATTCTTTGCCCGGGCGCAGTTGTTTATGGCCGCCCACCCGGCATTTGACAAAGCCTGGTGTGAACGGCTCTGGCGCGCCTACGGCGCGAGGGCCGTGGCGCTCGTAAAGAAACTGGCGAACGAGCCGGGTGCAGCAGAGGTGATCCTGGATCAGGGCGCTATTACCCGGGCTGAACTTGAACTGCTGCGCGATACGGAATTCGTCGTTACCCTTGAAGATTTTCTCCGCCGACGTACCCTGTTGGCGCAGACCTTCACCGACAGAGATCTTGGCGGCGGCGCGATGATGCGGGCCTGCCGTACTTTATTCGGCAATGATGCGCTTGTACGATACCGCGAATATTTCGCTACAGCACCCCTGGAGGAGGCAGACATGGCTGGCACAATAGCTACGCCCAAACTGGCTAGATTACCCATAGTGGGTATCGATGACCTTTTCCCAGTGCACCGGATCTACTGCGTCGGCCGTAACTATGCGGCACACGCGGTCGAAATGGGCCATGATCCAGACCGGGAGGCGCCGTTTTTTTTCCAGAAGAATCCGGACAACCTCGTGCCTGGCGACGGGGAATTTCCCTATCCAGACCGCAGCACCGATGTACAACACGAGGTCGAAC
>CAJWEF010000294.1 GCA_913031305.1 uncultured Acidiferrobacteraceae bacterium | reverse complement strand
GAAGTTGTAACATAATAATGTAACAAGATGAAAAATCTCATTGAACAGCGTGCCGGGTCAACCGATAATCCCATGCCAAATTAGTGGAAGAATTTATGCCACAACTCGACAATTCCTCTTCTGTCGCGGTAGCTTTTGAGACGGAAAGTGACGGCCCGATAGCGCCACAAGCACCAGCGAATGTGCTGGCGTTAATGGGTAACGATGCTATCGCACGGGGAGCGTGGGAGGCCGGGGTCAGGGTTGCGGCAGCATATCCAGGTACGCCCAGTACGGAAATACTGGAGGCGGTAGCCACCTACCCGGCCGAAGATATTCAGGCGCAGTGGTCACCCAACGAGAAGGTCGCCTGTGATGTCGCCATAGGCGCTTCGTTCGGTGGTGTCAGGGCGTTGGTAGCAATGAAGCACGTTGGCCTTAACGTTGCCTCTGACTCGCTGATGTCACAGACCTATATTGGGGTCAACGGCGGCCTGGTGTTGGTGGTCTGTGATGATCCCGGTATGCACAGTTCCCAGAATGAGCAGGACACGCGACTGCTCGGACGGTTCGCACAGGTACCGGTACTGGAGCCGGCAGATGCGCAGGAAGCACTCGATTTCACTCGCATCGCGTTTGACCTCAGTGAACAGTTCGACAGCCCGGTCATAGTGCGCAGCACAACGCGTCTGTCACATTGTCGCAGTCTGGTCAGAATAGGCGAGCGCCGTGAGGTACCACCGCGGGGCTTCTGTGAAGATCCAGTGAAGAACGTGATGATTCCCGGCCACGCCCGCCAGCGCCACCCGGTCGTACTGGCGCGTGATGGCGCAGTGCAGAAATACCTTGCTACATCCGATCTGATCCGCTGGGAACGGGGCGAGACTTCGGTCGGGGTGATTACGTTAGGCCCAGCCTATACCTACGTCAAGGAGGTACTGCCTGGGGTAAGTGTGCTCAAACTGGGCGTATCTTATCCGCTGGCCGAAAAAGTAGTGAGAGAGTTTTGCGATGCCGTGGAGCGGGTGATCGTAGTCGAGGAACTGGAGCCATTCATTGAGCACGAACTGCACGCTCTTGGAATCGAAGCGCAAGGCAAAGCATTCTTTCCGCGGATCGGCGAGTTCTCTCCCGAGATTGTTCGTAATGGGTTTCGCCAGGCCGGAGTCCTGCCCGGCTCAGTGGAGAACCTGGCCGACGCAGAACTGGGCATTGAGCCACTGGCGCGACCGCCGGTACTGTGTGCCGGCTGCCCCCATATCACGACCTACATGGCCATGCGGGCTCTGGATGCACGGGTCAGCGGTGATATCGGCTGTTATACCCTGGCGGCAGTTGAACCACTTAAAGCGATTGATACCTGCGTAGCGATGGGTTCGAGTATTGGCGTAGCGGTAGGTCTGGCCAAGGCCGGCACCGAAACCAAGCCGATCGTGGCAACCATCGGTGATTCCACCTTCCTGCATTCGGGTATCCCACCGTTGATGGACGCGGTCTACAATAAGGCAGACATCACTGTGTTATTGCTGGACAATCAGACCATCGCCATGACCGGTGGCCAGAACCATCCTGGTACCGGGATTACCCTGCGCGGGGAGCCCACGCACCGAGTGGATTTCGAGGAACTGATACGCTCGCTTGGGGTGCAATCGATCAAAGCGGTCGACTCTTACAATGTCGGCGCGTTTTACCAGGCCTGTCGCGATGCCATCGAGTATCGCGGGGTGAGCGTGGTGATCTCCAACCGGCCCTGCGTGTTAGACCCGGTCAAGATTAAAGGGCCTTCCCTCCAGGTCGAGGCGGCGGGTTGCACAGCCTGTCAGGCCTGTATGAACCTGGGCTGCCCGGCACTGACCTGGGGTGAGCAACGATACGAGGGGCGCTACAAGGTTACGGTTGATGAAGCACTGTGCATGGGTTGCACTCTATGTGTGCAGGTTTGCCCCTCTGACTGTATTCGGCCCGTTGTCGCTCAGGCTCATCAATGAGCCGATCCTCCCATTCAACTGCGGTCGCTGAGCATCACGATAACGCATCGCGTGACTCGGCGGTAGCGACCAATGTGCTGGTGGTCGGAGTCGGCGGCCAGGGCGTCATCATGGTATCCAAGGTCATCGCG
>CAJWEF010000293.1 GCA_913031305.1 uncultured Acidiferrobacteraceae bacterium | reverse complement strand
CGAAACTTGAAGGTATGGTGCTGATGAATCACGGCATCTTCAGTTTTGCCGATGAAGCAAAGGAGAGTTACCAGCGCATGATCCATTTTGTCAGTCAGGCGCAGGATGCTCTGGGGAAGCGACCATCGCCATCGCCATCGGTAGACGGCGTTGCCGCGCCACCATTGGCTTTGGCAACTCTGCGTCGTGAGGTCAGTCGTGTAGCGGGCGCAGCCATGCTGGCCCGGTTCGACGGCACACCTGCGAGCCATGCCTTTGCCAATAGTGAAAATGTTCGCGATATTGCGACCCGCGGCCCCCTGACGCCCGATCATGTAATCCGCACCAAGCGAGTACCTCTAATTGTTGATGGCGATCCAGCGTCAGCAGTGGATATTTTTGCACAGAAGTATCAGGCCTATTTCGAAGAAAATACAGACGGTACGTTGACCATACTGGACAGCGCACCGCGTTGGGCTGTCTGGCCCACTAAAGGAACTGTTGCATTTGGTACGAGAGCGACAGAGGTCAGTATCGTCAGTGATATCGTTGCCCATACCATAGGAGCGATATCAGATGCCGAACGTCTTGGCGGTTGGTGTTCTCTACCAGCGGCCGATATCTTTGCCGTTGAATACTGGGAACTGGAGCAGGCCAAGCTCGGAAAAACGCCAGCGGGATTACCCCTGCAGGGACGATGTGCCGTGGTCACAGGTGGCGCCAGCGGCATCGGTTACGCTTGTGCAGTGGAATTGGCCAATCAGGGGGCGCAGGTGACGGTTCTGGATATGGACCCCATGGTGACCTCAGTTTTTGATTTACCTGCCATTCATGGTGTGGTTTGTGATGTGACCGAGGCCGCGGGAGTGCGGGACGCTGTTGACGCTGCAGTTGCCCGCACCGGGGGCCTGGATATTCTGGTCAGCAACGCCGGCATATTTTCTGCTAGTAACCTGGTGGGAGAGATGCCCGAGGAGGAATGGCAGCGTTCTCTGGATATCAACCTTAGCGGCGCAATGCATGCGGTTCGCCAAAGTATTCCGTACCTGCGATTGGGCTGGGAGCCGGCTGTTGTCATTATCGGCTCCAAGAATGTACCCGCACCAGGTCCCGGTGCCGGTGCATATTCGGTTGCCAAGGCGGGCCTTACCCAATTGGCCCGGGTGCTGGCGCTGGAACTGGCTGGCGATGGTGTCCGGGTGAACACAGTGCACCCCAACGCGGTTTTTGATACGGCGATATGGACTGAAGAGGTGCTTGCCAGTCGCGCTGCGCGTTACGGGATGAGCGTCGAGGCCTATCGTAAGAGCAATTTACTGCATCAGGAAGTTACTTCCAACGACGTTGCAGCCATGGTCTGCGCTATGGCAGGTGCAACTTTTCGTTGTACTACCGGTGCCCAGGTGCCGGTTGATGGTGGCACTGAAAGGATCGTGTGAAACACTAGGGCAGGAGCGTTACTATTTGCAGGCCAGTCTTTTGTTGTCTGGCCACGCAACATGAGGAGGAGAGGTTTGCGTAAAACCATAAGGCAATTTGAAAAAATGCTGGAGCCTGCCGGAATCCAGTTGAATGGTTCGAACGCCTGGGATATAGAGGTGCACGATAACGCTTTTTTTCCGCGACTGGTGCGCGATGGAACACTGGGGCTGGGTGAGGCATACATGGATGGGTGGTGGGATTGCCCGGCTCTGGATGAGATGATCGATCGCGCATTCCGTGCTGGACTGGAAGATAAAGTGCGAAACAATTCCCGGTTTTTACTGTATTTGCTTGGCTGTCGTCTACTCAACCGTCAAAGTCACACCAGGGCGTTTCAGGTCGGAGAGCAGCACTACGATATCGGTAACAATGTTTTTGAGAGTATGCTGGATTCTTACATGAATTACAGTTGCGGCTATTGGGATTCAGCCGAGAACCTTGAGCAGGCACAGATCGCCAAGATGCGGATGATCTGCGCCAAATTAAAACTTGAACCCGGCATGCAGGTGCTGGATCTCGGCTGCGGTTGGGGCGGGCTTGCTCGCTGGATGGCTGAGCGCCACGGTGTCGATGTGACGGGAGTTACCGTTTCTAAAGAACAGGCGCAACTGGCCAGGGAACGTTGTGTCGGACTGCCAGTAACCATTGAAGTGAAGGATTACCGCGAACTGGACGGCGAGTTCGACCGAATCGTCTCGGTCGGCATGTTTGAGCATGTTGGGCAGCGTAACTACCGAACGTTTTTTCAGAAAACCTGCTCC
>CAJWEF010000292.1 GCA_913031305.1 uncultured Acidiferrobacteraceae bacterium | reverse complement strand
GGCCGAGCAGCAACGGTTCGAAATGACCCGAGAGCAGCAGCCAGGCAGCAGCCAGCAGAACAGAGAGAATCAGCAGGCGTATCAAACCGACTGCGATCGATCGAGGTGGGCTCGGTTGCGCCGTTTGGGCGCAGCGGAATCCGCGGATTTTTTTGGGCCGGGCCGGGTAGCGCTAAAAAATCCCCGCCCGCCGGTATTACCTGCCGCAGGCCGGAAGGCGGCCTGTGCCCTGCTCATAACGCAGCCAGGCCCGCGGCCCGACGGTTAGCTCGATCTTCACGCTGGCGTTGAGTGGCCAGCTCGTCCAGGGCTTTCTCCACGTAGCCCACGTGCGCATCGGAAGCGGTGCGGGCACCGCCAGCGTCACCCTCTATGATCGCGGCCATCAGGTGATGGTGCTGGTCGCGCAGATGCTTGAAATTGTCCGGCCGCTGGTACAGGTTCTCGAGGTTGTAATGGACGCTTTTTTGTAACAATGAGTGCAGGCTGCGCATCACGTGCACCAATACCACGTTATGGGAGGCCTCACCGATGACGAGATGAAAATCGGTGTCGGCAGCTGCTTCAACCAACGTATCATCCTGGCCGTGGGAGACAATCATGCGTTTGTAGGCAGCCTTCAGTACGAGCATGTCCGTTTCGGTGCGCCGCTTTGCGGCATAGTAAGCGGCCATCGAATCAATCCCGTGACGCAACTCGAGGACATCTTCGTAGACGTCCGGTGAGGCGCTGATCAATTCAAGCAGAGGATCCTCGAGCGAGGGGTTCAGGCTCTCGGTCACTTCGGTGGCGCCGCCGCGACGACTGGTAAGCAACCCGCGCGCCGCCAGAATTTGCAGGCCCTCGCGCAGCGAGGGCCTTGAGACTCCGAGTTTGGCCGCGAACTTGCGCTCGGCCGGCAAGCGGTCGCCCGGCTTGAGGGCGCCCTCGAGGATCAGAGACTCAATCTGTCGGACTACGGACTCCGCGACACGTTCTTGGGTCATGGATTACTGGTAATCTGGTAAGACCAATATGCACAGTAATCTACCATGAAATCCCTCAATGGGAAAATGGGAAAAAGCGTGATAAAACGAGCCATTTAAGAGGGCCTGATGGCGCGGCCAACACTTTGGATAGATTCGCTAGAGGTAGAAAATTACCGCTATTTCACGGTAGTGGTTGATTAGCCTGACCACTAAATGGTCAACTGCCCCATTCCAACCGGAGTTTTGCGTGTAGCCAGTAACAGCGTTGCTGTATAACAGCAGTGCTGTGTAACGGTTGACGGTATCAAGAGCGCGGCTGTGGGAGGACGAGAAAAGTAGCCAGATCGAGGACGGATCGCGGCAACCGATCAAATCACTGATTAGGACAACACAGGAGATGAAAATGAAGAAGATTTTATCCACCCTGGGGATGGCCAGCGTCGTGTCGTTGACGCTAATTGCCACCCCAGTAAACGCAGGCAAGGTCGTGCTGAAGGTGCCGGTCTGGTTTCCAACCAGTTTACCTGCTCTAGGCACTTCGCCCGCATGGATCGCAAAGCATGTCAACGCCATTAGTGGCTCTGATATGAAGATGAAAATCTATGAGCCGGGAAAATTAGTACCGCCCAAAGAGATGCTGGAAGCAGTGTCCAAGCGGCAGGTCAGCGCCGGATACACGACCCCGGGCTACAACCAGGGGAAACTCGGCAAGAAAGGCGCTATTTTCTCAGCGGTGCCTTTTGGTCCTGATGCGCCGGAGTTCCTGGCCTGGGTTTACTATGGCAACGGCCGCGCCTTGTGGCAAAAGACCTATGACGACGCGGGCTTTAACGTGCAATCTATCCCGTGCGGCATTATTGCACCCGAGACTTCGGGCTGGTTTTCCAAGGAGATCAACTCGCCTGCCGATCTAAAAGGCCTGCGCATGCGCTTCTTCGGCCTGGGCGCCCTGGTAATGGAAAAACTGGGCGTATCGACCTCTCAACTTCCTGGCGGCGAGATTGTGCCTGCGTTGCAGAAAGGCTCCATCGACGCCACCGAGTTCTCCATGCCGGCAATTGATAAGCGACTGGGCATCAATAAGATTCTCAAGTACAACTACTTCCCCGGATGGCATCAGCCCGCCACCTTGTTTGATTTGATCGTCAACAAGGATGTCTGGAATGACACCATGAACGAAGGGCAGCGTACCATCATTGAGCTTGCTTGTCGGGCGGTTATGACCGATGCGCTGGCAATGGGCGAGGCAATGCAGTTCGATACCATGAAAGAGAATGCCGCCGCCGGTACGGTGAACAAGT
>CAJWEF010000291.1 GCA_913031305.1 uncultured Acidiferrobacteraceae bacterium | reverse complement strand
CTCTGGAAGCCTGGTGTAGGGCTCCTCATCGCTACTCACGCTGCTGTCAAGCGTCTGATAGGCGGATATATCGGCATTGATCTGCAGATTCTCGTCCTCGACAAATATGTCAAAAGGGTCGATAGAAAGGTTTGCTGTCTGGGGGATATGCGAGGCACTGCTAACCTGAAGGTTATCGGAAAGATCATCAAGATAGGATGTATCGGAAACGTAACCGATATCAGTATTGAGAAATAAATCCGTATCCCAGTAGTAAATATTCTGGTTATGCTCATAACTCCAGCCATAACGACTGGAGCCAAATTTACTGTCGTCAGGTATGAACTCGCCACGCGCGATACCGCTATATCCCCCGTTTGTGGTTTCGCCCAAATAGCGATATTCCCCTGAACCCAGCAGACCACGATTGGCCATATAGCGTCCGGAGAAAGTCGCATCATGCTGTGGGGCAATATTCCAGTAATACGGCACTTCGAGATTGAAACCCCAATTTTCTCCGAAACCAACCGTCGGAAAAAGTAAGCCACTTTTTCGTTCATCATTGATCGGGAAACTGAGGCGGGGCGCATAAGCAATCGGTACACCGTAAAAGCGTACTTTCAGATGCTCTCCGGTACCCACACCACTGGCATGGTCCAGCGTGAGTTCGCTTGCCTCGATCAATACAGAATCATCACCTGCCACACACCGCGAATAAATCACATTTTGCAAACGCTCACGATCGTGCCCTTCCAGAAAAAGCGCATCGGCTGTAGCTCGGGCCTTGGCCTTGACTTCAACCGGTTCAGGCTCAGCGGGTGCCGTATCGTCCGGGTTCCCAATTTGAGCAGGAGTTTGGCCCAGGTTGATAAATTCACCGGTCGACAGGCGAATAACATCGACTGGCTTCAGCGGCGGTCCCTTCACGCTCCCGGGCGCCCCAGCAATGGCAACGCTGAAGCCCGCCTGGCCAAATGTCGGTGAAGTGAAATCCACCACTTCGCGCTTAGGCAGGGGCTCTTGTCGAGCCAACTGCAAAGTGACATTACGCGCAGAACCGATCCGGGTTTCAATCTCGAGTTGCAGCGAGTCAGCGGTAATTCGGTCGCCAGACTCGCTGTGCAGCACAACGTTCTTCGCCTTGACCGAGAGCGTGTTTTTGTCAAAAATGATCTCGTCCGCATATATGCCACGCGCCCCCTGGGTGACAAAGGCATTACCTTTAAGTATGAGAGTATCTGCAACAGGTACATCAATCTGATCAGCCTCGAGATTTATTGGCCGCCCCGAAACTCCCTGCGCCACGTAGGGTAGGAGATCCGCCGGTATACTGATCAGGTCGGCCTTACAGGTCGTTTCATCAGCAAAGGTAACCGGTGCGTCAGCCCACGACTTTGCCGGGAGCAATGCAAAGGCGATAATGAATCCGGCAGTTAGCCTAGCCACAACAGGGGAACGAATCATTTTTTACAAACTGCTCCATGGATCGGTCGTAGCGGACGAGACCGTTACGGCATTAATCTCACACTGGCCAGCGCAGCGCGACAGGTCGACAGACACGGCTGCATATAGTCCAACGTATAAGAGTCAATATTATAGGCAACCCAGCCGGCTGCCGGGAATTTACAAGGATTTATACTACCTCACTCCCAGGGAAGTTCTATGACAATCAGATCGGCAATGATACTCGCAGCCGGAAGAGGCGAGCGCCTCGCGCCGCTGACCGATGCCATTCCCAAGCCTTTGCTCAAAGTCGGGCCGCGGTGTCTGATCGAATACCACCGGGATGCCCTGATCGAGGCAGGTGTCGACCAGATTGTAATCAACGTAGCGCACTTGGCTGATATGATTATTGAACGACTCGGCCATTCAGCCCAAAATGATACCCAGATCTGCTATTCCCGCGAGCCTTCTGAAGCGCTCGAAACCGGTGGCGGCATTCATAACGCCCTACCTCTTATCAAGTCAGATCCATTCATTGTCGTGAATGGTGACATCTGGACGGACTACAAGTTTGCCGACTTGCACAAGCCTTTGACAAAACTGGCTCACCTGGTGTTGGTGCGGAATCCGGACCACAACCCCAAAGGAGATTTTTCCCTTCGTGGTAGCGATGTCATAGCTAACGATACAGATCACCCGTCATCCCTAACCTTTTCAGGTATCGGGGTTTACCGTGCCGAGTTGTTTGAAAAGTGCACTCCAGGGCGCTTTGCGCTTGCGCCGCTACTGCATCAAGCCATCGCTGCCGGCACCGTCAGTGGCGAAATGTATAGCGGGCGCTGGATGGACGTCGGCAGTCCGGTAAATCTTCGCACAGCACAAACCAAGGC
>CAJWEF010000290.1 GCA_913031305.1 uncultured Acidiferrobacteraceae bacterium | reverse complement strand
TTCCCACGGGTCAGTTCCAGGTTGGTCAGTAGGGTGTTGAAGTCCACCGCCTTTTTTGTCAGGGACAAATGCGCCATGATTCCGAGTCGGACTCGGTCAAACAGGGACGGGTGAACATTAATGAGTTCATTTGGAACCATGACAACGCCAAGTTCAGGTGGCTGCGTGGTTTTGTTGACGTTGCAGTCGAATTAACCTCCCGGTTGAAACACAGGCTATTACGCTAAAAACGATCAGCGGCACCAGCAGTTGATCAAGGCCCGCAATAAATTGGAAAAAACCAGCGCCAATGCAGATCGCGCCAAGGATTACCGCCATCCGGGTCGGCAAGGTGAAAAGTCTTCCTTGGACCAGATAATCACCGGTAAAAGCCAGCAGTAACGGGGCAATCCATTCGGGGTGGCCGGCGAGCATTACCAAGGCTATCGCGCCGAACTTCATCATAAGATCGGACAAGTAGGAAAGCAGGCGTGCGTAGCGAAAATTGCGCACAACGTAAGAATTGAATTCCTCGCCGCTATGTTGAGCCGCTCGCCAGATTACGAAATACAAGAGGATGACCAGTCCGGCCAGGATACTGGCAATTATCCCTATGCCGACCAGGCGCAACTCGGGAGACTGGCCCCCCAGCATCAGTAGATGGGTCAGGGCGCCACCACTGAATAGTTCGATTGCTACGAGGAGAATCGCGCTGGTCAAAGCGAGGCTTTGCAGAACGATGTTGGCGGTCAGGGTGACACCAAAAAGGTCCGCTGCAGCGGTTTTGTGGTGCGCCTGGTCAAGTACTCGACGAATCAATTCGACATCGGCGATCGCCTTGCGAACACTCAGTTCATCCTGGGTCATGATAATTTTCAACACAAACAGGTTTGTGATACAAACATAGTAGGTTGCCTAACCATTATTGTCAACCCAGTAAAATCGGTTCAGGCGGTTTGCAGGGTAGGCCGGCCGATCAGGCCTACTCCCCGATCCAACAAGCGATATTATTAGCAATAGGAGGTCATATCGATGGGTTGGAGTATTCAGAGGTGTTCAGTAACGGAACATCATGCAATTCGTTCGGTCATCAACGACGCCTCCAAGGTGTATAAGGGCGTTATTCCGGCCGATTGCTGGAACAGCCCTTACATGTCCGAAGCCGAACTTGAGGCCGAGGTCGCCGCTGGAGTGCTTTTCTGGGGCCTTTCGGTCCGAGGCGCGCTGGTTGGCGTTATGGGCCTACAGCATCGCGACGGAGTAGACCTGATTCGCCACTCTTATGTTCGCCGCTCGTGGCAGGGGCAAGGCATTGGATGCGCGCTGCTCGCAGAAGTTGAAGGTCACTCGAAGGGGCAGATTCTCGTTGGTACCTGGGCTCAAGCGACCTGGGCGATCAGTTTTTACCAGGCAAATGGTTATCGCTTGCTCGACAACAGCGAAAAGAGCCAACTGCTGGACCAGTACTGGCAGATACCGACTCGCCAGGCAAGAGCGTCCGTGGTGTTGACCAAAACCTTGCCGCGGTAAACTGAATACGCAAGGCCCGGGCAGCGGTTGCGGCCATGCTTGTCACAGTCCATCACCGTGCGCGGTGGCCAGGGTACTGTGGCCTTACAGTCTTTGGATGCGCTATTTATGATTCAGATAAGTGAATTCGATTATGAGTTGCCCTCGCAACTCATTGCCCAGATGCCGACCCGACGACGCAGCGATAGCCGTCTGCTCATTTTGCCACCCAGTGATCAACCCCTCATCAGCGCACGTTTTGTAGACCTTGTCGATCGCCTGCGTCCGGGGGATCTTCTGGTGGTTAACGACACGCGAGTGCTTGCAGCGAGATTGTTTGCGCAAAAAGCCAAAACTGGCGGACGTGTCGAAGTTCTGATAGAGCGCCTCGCTGACAAAGAAACGGCAGTGGTGCAGTTGCGAGCCAGTAAAACACCACATGCCGGTACGCTGCTGCGAACGACTGGGGGCGTCGAGTTGAAAGTGGTCGGTCGGCAAGGGAAATTTTTTGTAATCGAGCGGGTTGACGGCGCCAGCCTGGCAGCTTTGCTGCACGATGAGGGGGCGGTACCCCTGCCACCGTATGTTACCCGCAAAGCAGAAGATGAAGACGTTGAACGCTATCAGACGGTGTACGCTCGCGTACCGGGTGCGGTGGCTGCTCCCACAGCCGGTCTGCACTTCGATCGAGCCTTGCTGAGCGCTCTGCAGGACAAAGGCGTAGACATCGCCTATTTAACTCTGCACATTGGTGCGGGGACATTTCAGCCCGTGCAAGTTCAAACCCTCGCTGAGCATCAGATGCATTCGGAGTATTTCGTGATTGGTAAAGAGTTAGTCGATGCCGTGAGTAACACACGAAAACGCGCCGGGCGCGTGGTCGCGG
>CAJWEF010000289.1 GCA_913031305.1 uncultured Acidiferrobacteraceae bacterium | reverse complement strand
AGATTCTCCCACCAGCTCAGCGTATGCTCGCAACTTGGGCAGTGCGAGGGCGGCCAGGCAATGCCAGGGGGTGGCGTGGCGCCTTGCTCATCTTTTTCCCACTGCCACTGCACTTGCCTTGGCAGGCGCACGATTACGACGTTGAGAAAACTGCCTATGAGCAAAGAAAACACTACCGTGACAATCGACAGTATGAAATCCTGTTCCAGCATCAAGGCCAGTTCGGCGCCCACCTTTGTTTAGCCGGTCACGTGGGTTGGCTTTAGACCACCGACCCCATTTTAAAGATAGGCAGATACATGGCAACCACCAGGGTGCCAACGATGATGCCGAGCACGGAGATCATGATGGGCTCAATGAGTTTACTCATGTTATCCACTGATTCGCGGACCTCGCGCTCATAAAATTCCGCCGCTTTATCGAGCATTTTCTCCAGCTCACCGGATTCCTCGCCGGTCGTGGTCATCTGCAGAATCATCGCTGGGAACAGACCAGTCTGCGCCATTGCCACAGAAAGGGCCTGGCCGGTACTGACCGACTCGCGGATCTCCAAGCAGGCATCATGGTAGACACGGTTACCGGTGGCGCCAGCAACCGATTGAAGCCCCTCGACCAGCGGCACGCCGGAGCCAAACATAGTTGCCAGGGTGCGTGCGTAGCGCGAAATCGAGGCCTTGCGCAGGATCCCGCCGAAAACCGGCAAGCGCAACGACAGGCGATCGACCCCATGGCGCATAGCAGGCGAGCGGCGATAGGCCATAGACACTGTCACGAAGGCGCCGACGATAACGACAAACACCTGTATCCAGTAATCCCGAAAGCTTTTGGATAGATCAATCACCGCCGCAGTCAGTCCAGGGAGGCTGGCGCCAAACCCGGCGAATAGATCCTCAAACTGGGGAATAACAAACACCAGCAGCAGTACGGTGACGACGAAGCCCACCACCATAACGGCTGCCGGGTACCACATGGCTCCTTTAACCTTGGATTTGATCTCCTCCAGGTTTTCCATGTAGGTGGCGACTTTGTCCATCAGGTCGTCCAGGTTGCCGGAGCGCTCACCTACGGCCACAAGGCTGGTATAAAGTTCGTCGAACTGGCGGGGAAACTTTGCCAGCGCTTCGCTCAGGTTGGTACCGCTCTCTACGTCGGCACGGATGCTGCCAAAGACATCCCGAACGCCCGGGTGATCGGTGCCGACGGCGATGGCCTTGTAAGATTGGGCGATCGGAATGCCTGCGCCCAGCATGGTGGCTACCTGTCGGCTGGCAATGGAAATATCTTTGGGTTTGATCTTCTTGCTAAAAAGCGGTTTGGGTTTCTTGCGAATCGTTTTGGCGCTGATGCCTTCATGGCGCAGGGTACTACGCACAAAAGCAGGCCCCTGCGCTTCCAGTTCACCCGAGACTTTCTTGCCCCGGCGGTCGGTGCCCGACCAGGTGAAGGTTGCCAGTTTTTTTTCGGTTTTAGCGACCAAGAGCTCAGGTGCTGGTGACTCGCAGCACTTCATCAAGACTGGTGATGCCCGAGCGCACTTTGACCAGCCCGGCCTGGCGTAGGGTCATTACACCCTCGGTTGCAGCTTGTTGCTCGATTTGATCCTGGCCGGCATTACGGAGAATCAGATTGGTAACTGCTTCACTGACAGGCATCACCTGGAAAATCCCGGTGCGCCCCTTGTAACCACCAGTGCATTCGTCACAGCCGTCAGGCCCAAACAACTCTAGTTTCTTGCGATCTTCCGAGGGTGAGAACCCGGCGCTGAGCAGTACCTCTTCTGGGTATTTGGTCGGTTTGCGACAGGTTCTACACAATCGGCGGATCAGCCGCTGTGCCATGATCAGGTGGACTGAAGACGCGACGTTGAAAGGCTCGACACCCATATTCAATAACCGGACCACTGTGGCTGGTGCATCGTTGGTGTGCAGGGTAGACAGCACCAGGTGCCCGGTTTGCGAGGCTTTTACCGCGATATCAGCGGTTTCCAGGTCGCGAATCTCGCCAACCATAATGATATCGGGATCCTGTCGCAAAAAGGAGCGCAGCGCTGTGGCAAAGGTCAGGCCAGCTCTTTCATTGATATTGACCTGATTAATGCCCGCAAGGTTGATTTCGATGGGGTCCTCGACACTGCTGATATTGACCACAGGCGAATTCAGTGTGGACAGGGCTGAGTACAGCGATATTGTCTTGCCACTGCCGGTAGGCCCGGTGACCAGTATCATGCCGTAGGGTTTACGGATTGCTGCTTCGTAAAGGCCGAATTGCTCGGGTTCCAGGCCCAACGCTTCCAGTCCCAGATCGCTACCGCTGCTGTCGAGCACGCGGATGACGACTTTTTCGCCAAACTGGGTGGGCAGCGTACTGACGCGAAAATCGATCTGGTGAT
>CAJWEF010000288.1 GCA_913031305.1 uncultured Acidiferrobacteraceae bacterium | reverse complement strand
ATATGGAGCCAACCCTCAAGGTCGCCAAACGCTTCCCGGACGTGAAATTTGAGCATGCGACGGGCTACAAACAAGCCGACAACGTTGCTACCTACTCAGCGCGTTTCTACGAAGGCCGTTATGTGCAAGGCCAGATTGCCGCCAAAATATCCAAAAGTGGCGTCATCGGCTATATCGCATCGTTCCCGATTCCTGAAGTCGTGCGCGGCATCAATGCATTCATGCTGGGTGCGCAGTCGATCAATCCGGACATGAAGGTAAAAGTCGTGTGGGTTTATAGTTGGTTTGATCCGCCCAAAGAAGCCGACGCGGCCAAAGTACTGATGGATCAGGGCGCGGACATCATCACCCAGCATACCGACAGTACTGCGGCACTTCAGGCGGCGGCAGACCGCGGGATCCATGCTTTCGGGCAAGCCTCCGACATGATTCAGTTTGCCCCGGATACACAGTTAACCGCAATTCTCGATGACTGGGGACCGTATTACGTCAAACGAACAGTTGATGTATTGATGGGCACCTGGAGTCCAGGGGATACCTGGAACGGAATGGGTCCAGGGATGGTCGGCATGGCACCGTTTACCAATATGCCAAGTGCCGTCGCCATGATGGCGCGAAAAACCGCAGAGTCAATCCGCACTGGTGCATTTCATCCGTTTACTGGTCCGATCTACAACCAGGCCGGCGAACTTGTGGTTGCCGCGGGTGAAGTAGCTGCCGACTTCCCAATGCTGGCGACTATGAATTTCTACGTTCAGGGTGTCGACGATAAGTTGCCCGAATAGCAGGACTGCCATTGTTGTTTAAACGACAACCCGCTCCTACGGGAGCGGGTTTTTTATTCTGGAATGAATCTTTGGCATAGTTATTATGTCTAGGCTGTGGATTCAAGATCCGCTGGCGATCTTTGCCGAGGGCGCCACGCGCGGAGTGGTTATCGAGGGCCACCAGATTGCAGAACTAATTGCAACTGGACAAAAACCGTTACAGCCAGTCGATGCGATCTTCGATGCCTCCGATCACGTCGTTCTGCCGGGCCTGATCAATACCCACCATCACTTCTACCAGACTCTGACACGAGCGCTTGCGCCAGCGCTTGGTAAAGAACTTTTCGACTGGCTCAAAGCCCTCTACCCGGTGTGGGCAGGGCTCGATCCCGAGCTACTGGCTGTTGCAACAGAACTTGCGCTGACCGAGCTACTGCTCTCGGGCTGCACTACAACGTCGGATCACCATTATCTTTACCCTCCCGGCCTGGAACAGGCACTGGATATACAGGTTCGGGTTGCCTCGCACATCGGCATGCGAGTGACACTGACCCGCGGCTCGATGGATCTGTCACAAAAAGACGGCGGGCTGCCGCCAGACTCGGTGGTGCAAGATGCCCAAACCATCCTCGCCGACTGCGAGCGGGTCGTAAATACCTACCATCAAAGCGACCCGGGGGCCATGGTCCAGGTAGCGCTGGCGCCCTGCTCGCCGTTTTCTGTCAGTGATCCTCTGATGCGTGAGAGCGCTGCCCTGGCATCCCGACTGGGAGTGCGCCTGCACACGCATCTGGGCGAGACACGTGACGAAAACGACTACTGCCTGGCGCGCCTTGGCATGCGTCCTCTGGATTACCTTGAAGAATGCGGCTGGCTGGGAAGCCACACCTGGCTGGCACACGGCATCCACTTTACCGATGACGAGATCAAGCGCCTGGGCCAGGCCGGTACCGCCGTCACCCATTGTCCGCATTCCAACATGACACTGGCCTCTGGCTTGTGCCCAACCTGCGCACTGCAAAACGCCGGCAGCCCGGTGGGTCTTGGGGTTGATGGTTCGGCATCTAACGACGCATCCAACGCCATTGAGGAAGTACGCGCCGCACTTATGCTGCAACGCCTGCGCGAGGGTGCAGGCGCCTTTGATCACATCGATGCGCTACGCCTTGCAACCCAAGGCAGTGCAAAATGCCTGGGCCGTGATGATATCGGCACTCTGGAATCGGGCAAACAGGCTGATCTTGCGCTATTTAAACTGGATGAATTACGCCACAGCGGTTATCACGATCCGCTGGCGGCACTGGTGCTGTGTGGTGCCAGCCGTGCCGACCGGGTCATGATCGGCGGTGAGTGGAAAGTGATCGACGCACGGGCATCCCATATTGATGAGACTGACCTCATCCACCGGCACAGCAATGCTGCCCAGGTGCTACGTACCCGGGCGGGCTTATCTGCCTGAATCTGGCGTAGCACTAACCAACAGCACCCGGCAGATAACATGGTTGCCGTGTTCCCAGCATGCTGCTATCTAGTGCTGTGGTCAAGCGAGGGATCAGTGTCTGAGCGTTACCACTCGGTCCTAGGGATCGTTGGCGGCATGTGGTTGGCCTGCCCCAACTGCGCCAGACTCTCCTCATCGATATCCACTACCTGAACTGGTAAC
>CAJWEF010000287.1 GCA_913031305.1 uncultured Acidiferrobacteraceae bacterium | reverse complement strand
ATTGGTGGGAAGTCGGTCAGGCTATCGATATTGAACCGGCTTTTATCGAACAACTGCGGGAATTACTTAACGGGGCGACGCTTGAACATTGAGTTTACCGTGGTGATTCCGGCGCGCTTTGCCTCCCAGCGTCTTCCGGGTAAGCCGTTGCGGGACGTAGACGGCAAACCGCTGATTCAACGCACTTTCGAAACAGCCGCCCAGAGCGGTGCCAACGCTGTCGTTGTGGCAACTGACGATGAGGCTATAGCCCGGGTGGTGGATAGCTTTGGCGGCACGGCCTGCATGACCGACTCCACACATGCCAGCGGCACCGATCGCGTGGCCGAGGCTGTCCAGAAAATTGGTCTGCCGGCTGATGCAATCGTGGTCAATCTTCAGGGTGACGAACCCGGCATGCCGAGTGATCTGATCAGGCAGGTCGCTCAGGAACTGGTCGAACATAGTAGTGCGTCGGTGGCTACCGCGTGCTGTCACCTCGAGCACCCTGAGGAATACGACAACTCCGACGTCGTAAAGGTGGTCCGTGACTGCGATCGCTACGCGCTCTATTTTTCACGGGCACCCGTGCCATTTTACCGCGCTCACCAACCCAACACCGATGACCGTGTAGCCTGGTCGGAGATTCGACGCCACATCGGCATTTATGCGTACCACTGCAGCTACCTGGCGACCTTCACGGCGCGTACTATGGCCCCCCCAGAGGCAGCGGAAAAACTGGAGCAACTGCGCGCGCTGTGGTACGGCGATCGCATCATCGTTTGCGATGCCGCGACTCGACCGGGCCCCGGGGTTGACACCTTGGACGACCTGGAAAGAATTATTCATGAATATCAGAGTCTCAGGTGATGAATGACGCCCGGAAAAGTGCTGGTGCTGCGGTGCTCTTTGTCTGTCTGGGTAACATCTGCCGTTCTCCTACCGCCGAGGGTGTATTCCGGTGCATAGTCAAGTCAGCCGGGTTGGAAGAACTAATACGGGTCGACTCAGCCGGCACTCACGATTACCATGTTGGGGAAAAACCCGACCCTCGGGCCATTGCCGCAGCCCAGCTGCGGCAGATAGACCTCAGTGCGTTTCGTGGTCGCCAAACCGATAGTGAGGACTTCTACGAGTTCGATTTCGTCCTTGCCATGGACCAGTCAAACCTGTCTCACCTGGCCAGAATTGCACCACCCAAGGCCAAGGCACAGTTGGGTCTGCTATTAGATTTTGCCACCGACTGTGAGGAACAGGAGGTACCCGATCCATATTACGGCGGTAACAATGGCTTTGAACGGGTGCTCGACCTCATTGAGAACGCCGCTACCGGATTGCTCGCTGAAATCCGCTCACGTTGGAATATTTAAATTGCATGCGGTAGCTGCTGCACTAAACCGATACTTGCTGGGCTTATGACCGGGATACTGATGATCAGCGTCGAGGGCAAGCACCTCGATCTAACAACCTGCGAACGCCTGCGGCATCCCGCTATCGGTGGCGTCATCCTCTTCAGTCGAAATTTCGAAAGCCCCGAACAACTCACACAACTGGTGGCCCAGATCAAGGCGATCAAGACACCGGCACTGCTGGTGGCGGTCGATCAGGAAGGGGGCAGGGTGCAGCGGTTTAGGCAGGGATTTACCGCCGTGCCTGCTATGCGGACGATTGGTAGCGCCTTTGACCAAGAGCCGGCAGCAGGATGCAATGCGGCCCACGCGGCCGGTCAGGTCATCGCTGCGGAACTTCGCCGGTATGGGATTGACATCAGTTTTGCACCAGTCCTTGACCTGTACAACGAGCAGAGCTCAATCGGTGACCGGGCGTTTCATTCTGACCCGTGGGTTGTGCGGCGGCTTGGCCATAAACTCGCGAAAGGAATGGCCGAGGTGGGCATGACAGCAGTTGCCAAGCATTTTCCGGGCCACAGCCACGTTGTCGAAGACCCACATCTTCACCTACCGGTGGATTCTCGATCTCTTAACCAGATACGTGAGTGCGACCTGGTGCCTTATCGCGATCTTGATTGCAGTTTGTACGGAGGAATCATGACTTGCCACGTGTTATTTTCTGCGGTTGCCCCGATACCGGCGAGCTGCTCGCATTACTGGGTGCAAGAAGAGTTGCGCGGGGCTTTGGGTTATCGCGGTGCGATATTCTCTGACGATCTGCTGATGGTGGGGGCCAGTGCTGCAGGAACACCGTCACAGCGGGTCACCCGCGCCCTGGATGCAGGCAGTGACATGGTTCTTGCCTGCAATGACGATGCCGCCGTCGACCAGATTCTAGGTACCTTAGGAGCCTTCAAGCCGGAGGTAAAAAGAGCGCAACGCCTGGCGCGGCTGGAGGCAACGGGCACGACGGCCGGAGCAACCGACATCAATTGGGTCAAGGCGATTAAGCGCCTGGAGCAGCTAACGAACTAAGCCCGACATTCAGTTATCTGCCCGTTCCATGTACTCGCCGGTAT
>CAJWEF010000286.1 GCA_913031305.1 uncultured Acidiferrobacteraceae bacterium | reverse complement strand
ATTGGTGGGAAGTCGGTCAGGCTATCGATATTGAACCGGCTTTTATCGAACAACTTCGTGAATTACTTAACGGGGCGACGCTTGAGCATTGAGTTTACCGTGGTGATTCCGGCGCGCTTTGCCTCTCAGCGTCTTCCGGGTAAGCCGTTGCGGGACGTAGATGGCAAACCGTTGATCCAACGCACTTTTGAAGCAGCCGTCCAGAGCGGTGCCAGCGCTGTCGTTGTGGCAACTGACGATGAGGCTATCGCACGGGTGGTGGATAGCTTTGGCGGCACGGCCTGCATGACCGACCCCAGCCATGCCAGCGGCACCGATCGCGTGGCCGAGGCTGTTCAGAAAATTGGTCTGCCAGCTGATGCAATCGTGGTCAATCTTCAGGGTGACGAACCCGGCATGCCGAGTGATCTGATCAGGCAGGTCGCCCAGGAGCTGGTCGATCACGGTGGTGCGTCGATAGCCACCGCGTGCTGCCACCTCGAGCACCCTGAGGAATACGACAACCCCGACGTTGTAAAGGTGGTCCGTGACTGCAATCGCTACGCGCTCTATTTTTCAAGGGCACCCGTGCCGTTTTGCCGCGCTCACCAGCCCGACACCGACGACCGTATTGCCTGGTCGGAGATTCGCCGCCACGTTGGCATTTATGCGTACCACTGCAGCTACCTGTCAACCTTCACGGCGCGTACTATGGCCCCCCCTGAGGCAGCGGAAAAACTGGAGCAACTGCGCGCGTTGTGGTACGGCGACCGCATCATTGTTTGCGATGCCGCAACCCGACCGGGTCCCGGGGTCGACACCTTGGACGATCTGGAGAAAGTTATTCGTGAATACCAGAGTCGCGGGCAATGAATAGCGCCCGGGAAAGTGCTGGTGCTGCGGTGCTCTTTGTCTGCCTGGGCAATATCTGCCGTTCTCCTACCGCCGAGGGAGTATTCCGGGGCATAGTCAAATCAGCCGGGTTGGAAGATCTGATACGGATCGACTCAGCTGGCACTCATGGCTACCATGTTGGAGAAAAGCCCGATCCCCGGGCTGTTGCCGCAGCCCAACTCCGGCAAATAGACCTCAGTGCGTTTCGTGGCCGCCAAGCCGATAGTGAGGACTTCTACGAGTTTGATTTCATCCTCGCTATGGACCGATCAAACCTGTCTCACCTGGCGAGAATTGCACCACCCCAGGCCAAAGCACAGTTGGACCTGCTGTTGGACTTTGCCACCGATTGTGATGAGCATGAAGTCCCCGATCCATATTACGGCGGTAACAATGGCTTTGAACGGGTGCTCGATCTCATTGAGAATGCTGCTACCGGATTGCTCTCTGAAATCCGCTCACGTTGGAATATTTAAGTTGGATGCGGTAACTGCTGCACCACGCGGATGCTCACTGGATTTATGACCGGAATACTGATGATCAGCGTCGAGGGCAAGCACCTCGATCTAACAACCTGCGAACGCCTGCGGCATCCCGCTATCGGTGGCGTCATTCTCTTCAGCCGAAATTTCGAAAGCCCCGAACAACTCACACAACTGGTAGCCCAAATCAAGGCGGTCAAGACACCGGCGCTGCTGGTGGCAGTCGATCAGGAAGGGGGTAGAGTCCAACGATTCAGACAGGGATTTACTACTGTGCCTGCCATGCAAGTGATCGGTAGAGCCTTTGACCAGGACCCCGCAGCAGGATGCAATGCGGCCCACGCAGCCGGCCAGGTAATCGCTGGGGAACTTCGGCGGTATGGGATTGACATCAGTTTTGCGCCAGTCCTTGACCTGTACAACGAGCGCGGTGCAATCGGTAACCGGGCGTTTCATTCTGACCCGTGGGTTGTGCGGCGGCTTGGCGATAAACTCGCGAAAGGAATGGCTGAGGCGGGCATGACAGCAGTTGCCAAGCATTTTCCGGGCCACAGTCAAGTTGTCGAAGACCCACATCTTCACCTACCGGTGGATTCTCGATCTCTTAACCAGATACGTGAGTGCGATCTGGTGCCTTATCGCGATCTTGATTGCAGTCTGTACGGAGGCATCATGACTTGCCACGTGTTATTTTCTGCGGTTGCCCCGATGCCGGCGAGTTGCTCGCATTACTGGGTGCAAGAAGAGTTGCGCGGGGTTTTGGGTTATCGCGGTGCGGTATTCTCCGACGATCTGCTGATGGTGGGGGCCAGTGCAGCAGGGACACCGTCACAGCGGGTCACGCGCGCCCTGGATGCAGGCAGCGACATGGTTCTTGCCTGCAATGACGATGCCGCCGTCGACCAGATTCTAAGTACCTTAGGAGCCTTCAAGTCGGAGGTAAAAAGAGCGCAACGCCTGGCACCGCTGGCAGCAACGGGCACGACGGCCAAAGCAATCGACATCGATTGGGCCAAGGCGATTAAGCGCCTGGAACAGTTAACGAACTAAGCCCGACATTCAGTTATCTGCCCGTTCCATGTACTCGCCGGTAT
>CAJWEF010000285.1 GCA_913031305.1 uncultured Acidiferrobacteraceae bacterium | reverse complement strand
CAATCACTCAGTATCGAAACTGTGCATGTCGCGGGGCCACGTAAGGGTGAGGCACTCGTTGAAATCAAGGCCACCGGGGTGTGTCATACCGATGCCTTTACCCTGTCGGGGGATGATCCCGAAGGGCTGTTTCCGGCAATCCTCGGTCATGAAGGTGCCGGGGTTGTAGTGGAAGTCGGTGAAGGGGTGACCTCTGTGTCTCCCGGCGATCATGTCATCCCGCTTTATACGCCGGAGTGTCGAACCTGTGATTACTGTACCTCGGGCAAAACCAACCTGTGCCAGGCCATTCGCGAAACCCAGGGTCGCGGATTGATGCCTGACGAAAGCAGTCGTTTCTCACTCGGTAGCGACCGCTTGTTTCACTATATGGGCACATCGACTTTCTCGAACTACACGGTTGTTCCCGAAATTGCACTGGCAAAGATTCGCGAGGATGCGCCCTTTGACAAGGTCTGTTATATCGGCTGCGGTGTTACCACAGGCATAGGCGCTGTGATTAATACCGCCAAAGTGGAGCCAGGGGCCAATGTCGTAGTCTTCGGTCTTGGTGGAATTGGGTTGAATGTTCTGCAAGGCGCCCGCATGGTGGGGGCGGATAAGATCATCGGGGTAGATCTCAATCCGGACCGGGAAGCACTGGGCAAGATGTTCGGAATGACCCACTTTGTAAACCCTGCCGAGGTGCAAGGAGACTTGGTTCCCTATCTGGTCGAATTAACCGGCGGTGGCGCTGATTACAGTTTTGAGTGCATCGGCAATGTCGAGGTGATGCGCCAGGCGCTGGAATGCTGCCACAAGGGCTGGGGCACCAGCATTATCATTGGTGTGGCGCCGGCTGGGGCTGAGATTTCTACCCGTCCCTTCCAACTGGTAACAGGTCGCAACTGGCGCGGTACCGCCTTTGGCGGCGCCAAAGGCCGCACCGACGTACCGAAGATCGTAGACTGGTACATGGAAGGAAAAATCAACATTGACGATCTGATCACCCATACCATGCCACTGGAGGATATCAACAACGCCTTCGACCTGATGCACGAAGGTAAGTCGATTCGCAGCGTCGTCACCTTCTGACTGGAGCCAACCCGCATGGAGTGCCTACAGGAGCTTCGATCATTTGGCGGCACCCAAAAGGTGTTCCGCCACAGCAGTACCAGTACTCGGTGTGACATGGAGTTCGCTGTTTTTGATCCTCATCCTGACATCGTGGCTTCCAAACCTGCACTTTTTTACTTGTCGGGATTGACTTGCACCTGGGCCAATGTGGCCGAGAAGGCCGGCGCTCAGCGCTTTGCCGCCGAGCACGGCATGCTGCTGGTGATGCCGGATACCTCACCCCGGGGACTGCAACTCGCCGGGGAAGACGACGATTACGATTTTGGCTCTGGCGCGGGCTTTTATATCAACGCAACCCAAGCGCCCTGGAGTAACCACTACCGGATGTTCGACTACGTGACAACTGAGCTGCCTCGGATCGTCGCGGCTGAGTTGGGTGGTGATAGCGATCGCTTTGGCATCACTGGCCACTCGATGGGCGGGCACGGCGCGTTGATCAGTGCCCTGAAATGCCCAGATGTATTTCACTCCTGCTCGGCTTTCGCCCCAATCAGCCACCCTACCCAGTGCCCCTGGGGAGAAAAAGCCTTCACCGGCTATCTCGGCCAAGACCGCTCGAGCTGGACGCAATGGGATGCCTGTGAACTGGCGCAAAGCACCACCTTTAGCGGGCCTATCCTGGTTGATCAGGGTGACGCCGACCCTTTTTTAAAGACACAACTCAAACCTCAGCAACTGCAAGCAGCGTTTGACCAGGCCGGTTTGTCTGTGCAGCTACGCATGCATAAAGGCTATGACCACAGCTATTATTTCATTGCCTCATTTATGGGTGATCACCTGAGACACCACGCGCAGCTTCTGTCGCCCTGAGACTCACCTGAACGACCGCTTCCCCAAAAAGTTCCTATGAACAATCTCCACCGAGCTTACTGGGTCGGAGGCGCTTTTACCCTGATCGGGGCGTTCTTTTTTTCCTTACAGGATGCGCTGGTCAAGTGGCTCTCCAGTGACTATGCGCTGTTGCAACTGCTACTGGTACGCAGCTCTATCATGGTGCCTACTTTTGCGCTGATCTGCCTGGCGCGCTGGGGGCGCCAGGGCCTGGTCACCCGCCGCCCAGGAGCCCACCTGCTACGCGCTGCATTCAACCTGACAGCCTTTCTCAGTTACTACTATGCCATTTCCCGAATGCCCTTGGTCGATGCACTGTCTATCGCTTCGGCCTACCCACTCATCCTGACGCTCCTCTCAGGGCTGGTATTGGCTGAAGTTCCTAATGCGCGGCAGATCATGGCAATCCTCGCAGGTTTCGTTGGCGTGCTTTTTATCATCCAGCCTACCGGAAACGAAGTCGACTGGATCGGCGCCAGTGCAGCGCTTTTTGGCTGTTTGAGTTTTGCAGCTTTAGCCATACATACCCGCCA
>CAJWEF010000284.1 GCA_913031305.1 uncultured Acidiferrobacteraceae bacterium | reverse complement strand
CAGCGAGCGCTCTTCGACATCGTTACCGGGTATCGCTTCGGGCGCTCCATGTAAATCACAGGTGGTCAACCCAATCTGATGTCTGGCAGCTGCGCTGCGAGGCTGTTTGTAGGACTTTGGATGTGGATTTCTTGGCGACCCGATTGCCGGATTCCTTAACTGATGAACTGCCCAGCGAAACCCTCGCTCGGGCCAAGCGGCTTCAATGGTTTGGCGAAGTTGTTGATTCCGGGACACCGCTTCTGACGGCACACCACGCCGATGATCAGGCGGAGACGCTCCTGTTACGTTTGCTGCGAGGCTCCGGCATTCAAGGGCTAGGAGGGATGCATGATGACCGCAATGTTGGGAACCTTCGGATTCTGCGCCCTTTTTTGCAGTTATCTCGAGCTGACTTGGAGGTGTGGGCGAAGGAATACAGCTTGCAGGCGATAAATGACCCCGGAAATTCAGATACAAGGTTTGAGCGCAATTTTTTGCGCCATGAGATTTTGCCGCGACTGGCGTCGCGATGGGTCGGGGCCCAGGGAACCCTCAGCCGTGCGGCAGGGTCTTTTCAGGCAGCTCAGGGCCTGCTCGATGAGGTTGGACATGAGGATCTGATTGCATGCCGGCGCTCTGCCGATCAATGCCTGCTCGGGGTATATGGAGCACTTTCCATTTCAGCTTTAGATAAACTCAGTCCGGCACGCAGGCTCAATTTGTTGCGGTACTGGTTTCGTCTTTTCTCACTTGAATCAGCCAGTGAGAATGGCCTGAGCGAGTTTCTTCGTCAACTTCGCGATAGTGCGTCAGAGTGCGCGCCCGCGCTTAGAGTTGGTCAATGCTGGTTACGAAGGTACCGGGACAGCCTTTTCCTTTTGCCCGGCGGCCATGTCGATCAGGAAAAATATTCAACCAGCAGACCGTGGAATGCCGGGCCGACCCAGATCAAAGGTGCGGATATTGGAATCGAGGGAAAGATAACGGATGGTATGGGCCTGAAACTTTCTTGCCTTAAAGGGGGTCTGTTAGAACTTCGTTGGCAGAAGGGAAGTGCTCGGCTCCGACCAACTGCGAACGGCCACCATCGTCGAGTGAAACATCTATTCCAGGAAGCGGGGGTTCCTCCTTGGGAGAGGTTCCGATTGCCGTTGGTCTATTACGCTGATCAGTTGGCCTGCGTGCCAGGCGTTGCGATGGAACACTCTCTTTCGGCTTCGGTTGATGAGCCTGGTATTCAGATTATGATCTCAGATCTGCGTATTACTGGTGCCGGGGGCTGAGTGCACCTGGGAACCGCGGTTTCATTGTATCCACGAGGCTCCTCTGCTATCCTAACTGTCCGTCGGGCCAGAGCGCGAAATCCAGTTGGCGCTGCTGCCCGGGCAAACGAGAAATAAAACATGCCCGACGGTACATTTCCAAAATTCGCCTTTGTGACCGGTGGCGTTGTCTCATCACTGGGAAAAGGGCTCTCCGCGTCCTCACTGGGAGCGCTTCTGGAGGCTCGCGGGCTCCAGGTTACCCTGATTAAGCTCGACCCGTATATTAACGTGGATCCGGGGACTATGAGCCCGTTTCAACACGGCGAGGTTTTCGTAACCGACGATGGGGCCGAAACCGACCTCGATCTAGGCCACTATGAGCGATTCGTCCGAACACGAATGGGTAAGCCCAATAACTTTACTACCGGACAGATCTATGAGCGGGTAATCCGAAAAGAAAGGCGCGGGGATTATCTTGGAGGGACCGTTCAGGTGATTCCCCACATCACTAACGAGATTAAGCAGTCAATTCAGGCCGCAGGAGAAGGTTTTGATGTTTGCCTGGTAGAGATCGGCGGCACGGTAGGGGATATCGAGTCGCTACCTTTCCTGGAAGCGATTCGGCAGATGCGTATTGAACTTGGCAGAACGAATACGATTTTTCTTCATCTCACTTTAGTTCCCGAACTTTTCGCGGCCGGAGAAATCAAGACTAAGCCGACTCAGCATTCGGTTAAAGAGTTGCGCAGTATCGGTATCCAGCCTGATGTAGTTCTATGCCGTGCTCGACAGCCGTTACCCGATGACGCTCGAAAAAAAATATCCCTGTTTACTAACGTGGAGGAATCTGCCGTTATTTCAGCGGAGGATGTCGATAATATTTACTCAATTCCACGGCGATACCACGAACAGGATCTGGATGGCATCGTAGTAAGACACCTGGGATTGCCGACCGCTCAGGCAGATCTTGGGGAATGGGATCGGGTTGTGGAAACAATGGATAACCCCGACTCAGAGGTTACTATTGCGATGGTTGGGAAGTACGTCAGCCTGACAGAGTCCTACAAGTCGCTCTCAGAGGCTTTGGTGCATGCAGGTATTCAGAATCGCACGCGCGTTTCGGTCGTATATATCGACGCAGAGACACTTGAAGAAGGGGGCAGTGAATCTCTTGAAATGGTTGATGCGATTTTAGTGCCAGGCGGCTTTGGTATTCGTGGGTCTGAAGGTATGATCCG
>CAJWEF010000283.1 GCA_913031305.1 uncultured Acidiferrobacteraceae bacterium | reverse complement strand
GCGCCAGGCCGCTCAAGGTGGTACCCCGGACCGTGATCGAAAGGGAAGACTCACCACTTTCCATGCTGTAATATTACCGCCTTTCCCAGAGCCGTACCCGGAAAATACCCGGTTTTTCCCGGTAAATGTGACCCCGGTCACAATGGTGATATGCTGTTGCTGTTATCTTGTGGCTATCACGGGGGCAGCCCCGTCAATACAGGGAGGTGCATAGTGCACAAAAGACAAACCGGTTTTACTTTGATCGAGCTGATGATCGTGGTTGCGATCATCGGTATCCTAGCGGCGATAGCGATTCCTCAATATCAGAGTTATGTCGCTCGTGCGCAGATCGCTGAGTCCTTCAATTTGGCGGGCCCAGCAAAACTCGCGGTAGCAGAATACGTAAACGTCAATGGCAAAATTCCAGATGGCACTCCCGCGATAAGTTACACCACTACTACAGTAGGGAAATATGTTGGCAGTCTGGCGGTCGGAAATACCGGGGTCATCACCGTAACGATGAAAGCTGACGCACACGCTTCCATTGCCTCAAAGACCGTTACACTAACGCCAGCCTACACAGCTGGGGAGGGTGCGGTGACATGGGGGTGCGGCGGGACGGTAGACACAAAATATCTTCCTTCTACGTGTAGCTGACTTCTATCAGCACTGATGTCTATGATCCTTGGAAGATTTGGATTCTTTTCCAAAAAATAACGCTCTCTAGTAAACACTAGTGTTGTCATTAATCGTTCAGCCCCAGCATCGCTGGGGCTGATGCTTTCTGGGCTGTACTGCTATCATTTCATTGGTTAGCCGGATGATGCGTCGACAGTGCGGGCGCAGACCCAGATGTCAACGTGTGCCGCGCCGGCCGTTTTCAGTACTGTAGTTAATTCGCTTACCGTGCTGCCGGTAGTGAGGATGTCATCCACTACCGCTACCCGTTTGCCGTCCAAGCGCTTTTTGCAGCCAAACGCATTTTTCAGATTGCGCTGGCGTTCGCGCGCATTCAGCGTGGACTGGCGCTCGGTCTGGCGTACTTTAAAGACCCATCCCAGCGGCACTGGAATGCCGAGCGCGCGGCCGATGCGCCGGGCGATGAAAGCAGCCTGGTTAAGGCCCCGTTTTCTGAGCGCCCGGGGCGTCATCGGCACGGCAATGAGCAGGTCTGGCAAGGGCAAGTCGAGGGCATTGACCCAGTCGACGATGAGCCCGGCGGCGGTGCGGCCGAAAGCCAACTGCTCGTGGTATTTAAGCGCACACAGCATCTGGTCAACTGGCTCCTGGTAGCGTACCGGGGCAATGACCCGGTCGAACGGCGGCGGCCGGCGTTGACAAGTGCCGCACACCAGCGGTCTGGGCATTGGCAGCGCGCAGCGCGGGCAGGCCGGGTGGTTTACCGGCAGGCTCTGCCAGCAGTGCTGGCACAGGCCGTGGCGCCATTCCGGCCCATCGCGGCAGAGCAGGCACTGCGGCGGCAGCACGAAGGTCAGCGCCTGGAGCAGAAATTCCCGGATCATGTTGGAGCATTGCCGGCCGATCGGAGTGATCGGGCCTGTGGTGATGGATCGCAGCACAATTAAAGCGCATCTTCTTGCGCCGTTGCTGTGCGCTTTTTCACAGTTCGCGGGGTACTATCTCCGCACCGTCTCCGCAATTGCGACAGATCCTGGAATAAAGCCCGTTGCCCGAGTTTTCTGACCTGTTCGACCGCTGTGCCCTGCAGCGGGCGTTTGCCCGAACTGCCGCGTTTGATGCTGGGGCCAACGTGTTGTGCCGCCGCGTGGGCCGTGAACTCCTCGAGCGGCTCGAGTATCTGGCACTCGCACCGGCTGCCGTGCTTGACCTTGGCTGTGGAGCAGGGATCGAGGCACGACAACTCGCCCGGCAGTATCCGGCAGCCCGGCTGGCGGGAGTAGATGTCTGCCCAGAACTGTTGCGGTGGCCAACAACAGAGCCAGGACCGGTGCGTCTTATCGGCGATGCCATGCAACTGCCTCTGGTCACGGGTTCCTTTGATCTGGTGGTTTCCAACTTACTGCTGCCCTGGTGTGATACCGCGGTGATTCTCGCCGAATGTGCGCGGGTTCTGAGGCCCGGTGGTGCGCTGGCGTTTACCAGTCTCGGCCCGGGCAGCCTGCAGGAACTCAGAACCGCCTGGGCCCAGGTCGATAACACAAGCCACGTACATCCTTTGGTTGATATGCACGATCTCGGTGACGCGCTGCTGGCGTGTGGTTTCAGCGAGCCGGTGCTGGACGTCGACCTGCTGACCCTGACCTACGCCGAACTGAAGGACCTGGTTGCCGACCTGCGGGCCCTGGGCGGAACCAACGTGCTGGCAGACAGGCGCCGCACACTTACCGCACCCGGTCGTTGGGCGCGCTTCGCGCAGGCTTACGCCCGCCTGCCAGCTGACGATGGCCGCTTACCTGCGACCTGGGAAGTGGTATTCGCGGTGGCCTGGGCGACCGGCCGGCAGGTAGACGGTCAGCGCGACGCTGTCCCGGTGC
>CAJWEF010000282.1 GCA_913031305.1 uncultured Acidiferrobacteraceae bacterium | reverse complement strand
CTGCACGGTGAGGTAACCGTGTCGATGCCCATTCGCTCGATGGTCGCCATGGTGCGCATCGGCATCTCGTGGGCCATCGTCCGGTCGCTTGCATGCGCTGCACCAGCACCGCAACAAGTCCAACCAGGTGGCTCAATCAACTCGATCTCAAGGGCTGCAGCGGAAGTGCGTGCCGTAAGGTCGTATTCAACAGCCGAAGAATGGGCAGCGCAGCCTGGGAAGTAAGCGACCTTGTCGCGTGGTCGCTCAACCACTTGGACAGTTTTCGGCGTATGAGCGAAGCGTGGCAGCAGCTTTAGTTTGCCGCGTTTTATCATGCGCCAACCCAAGGCCATGTCGCGTAGGGGCTGACCGCGCAGCAGATTGTAGGCGAGAAGAAAAAGGAGTTCGGGTAGGCGGCCAAATCGATGCACGAAGCGCAGGAACAGCAAATTGAAGCGATCGATCTCAGGGATGGCCGCTGTAACCCCCCGCGCATGCGCCTCCATACGCAAAGCGTCCATCACACCGGTGACGTCGATGCCTTGCGGGCAGCGTGTGGCACAGGTGTAGCAGCTCGAGCACAACCAGATCGCGCGACTTTTCAGAACCTCAGCATCACCCAGCTGTAACGAACGCATGATCTGATTCGGCATCAGGTCGAATTCGTCCGCCAATGGACACCCAGCGGAGCACTTGAGGCATTGAAAACAGCGGAAGATATTCTCGCCAATGTGATCGAGAACGCGGTTGGACAGCGGTTCAGCAGTGGGCTCGACTACGGCGTCCATGCCTGTTATGCACTCTCCACGCACGGGCGCGGCACCAGACCCGCACCCTCGACCAGCGGCCTGATGGCAGCTTCCCATTCGATAGCCGTGATGTGCACACCGGCCACGCCCTCGATCTCGCGAATCTCCTGGATCTGCTCGATACAGAGCTTGAGGCCCTCAGCGCGCCAAGCCTCGCCCCGGGCCTTCTTGTCATTCTGGTCGATACCGGCTACAGCGCCGGTCATGCGGTCGATACACTCGTCAGGCACCAGCATCCCCGGCACCCGGTCACGCATGTACCTGGCCATAGCCGTGGATTTCAAAGGCCCAACGCCGGCCAGGATAGCTGTACGCTCGTGTATCCCAAGGTCGACGACCTTTTTCATATATTCCCGAAATTGTGGGATGTCGTAGACCAGTTGAGTCTGGATGAAATCAGCCCCGGCAGCAGCCTTCTTGGCCAGCCGGAACGGCCGCCACTCGAGCGGGTCGGCAAAAGGATTGGCGGCGGCCCCAATAAAATAGCCCGGGCCGCCACCTTTGATCTCCTCCTCACACTGGAAATGGCCCTCACGCAGACCCTTGACCATCTGTACCAGCTGCAAAGAATCGATGTCGTGGACGTTTTTGGCACCGGGGTGATTGCCGAACGACTGGTGATCACCGGAAAGACAGAGGACGTTATTGATGCCATGGGCGGCGGCACCCAGCAGGTCACTTTGCATGGCCAATCGGTTGCGGTCACGGCAGGTCATCTGGATGACCGGTTCCAGGCCTTCCTGTTTGACGATGATCGCAGCGGCAATCGAACTCATGCGCACGATGGCGGTCTGATTGTCGGTGATATTGGCGCCGTCGACACAGTCCTTGAGTAGCTTGGCCTTTTCCCGGATAACTTCGGCGTTCCAGTTTTTGGGCGGGCCTATCTCGCCGGTCACCGCAAAGTACCCAGCAGCCAGAATGCGTTCCAAGTCGGAGCTCGATTTGTAGCTCGGCCCGGAAACTTTTACATCGGCTGCGTTGCTCATGCCGTGTCCTCTGAATAGTCCACATCATCGGGCGGCAGTCTGAGGTCTTCGCGCACAATGCGACGCGGGCCGCCGTCACGACTGGTCGACCAGTCCTTAGCTGGTTGTATCTCCATCAGTTCGTCGGTCAGACCCAGTGCCCCAAGGCGTTCCCAGACCATTTGCCAGGCGCAGGGTGTGGCCTCGTCAACTTCGCAGTGCCCAGCCTCGGAGCCGCCGCAAGGGCCGTTGAAAAGCTGCTTGGCACAGCGGGTCACCGGGCACACGCCGCCGGTGACATGCAGCACGCAGTTACCGCAGCCCTGGCAGCGTTCCTCCCAGACACCCTGCTCGGTTGGCGCCCCCATGAAAGTAGTATTGAGGGCAGGGTAGACACACTTGTGCGGCAGGTATTGGGCGATGGACTGCACGCCGACGCCACAGCCGAGCGAAAGCACGGCATCGTAGTCGTCAAATTTCTTCGTCAGTGGCTCCAGATATTCAACCTCACACTGGCGCTGTACCATGGCTTCATCAACTTCCAGGGTCTCGCGACTCAGCTTGGTGGCCATGCGTAACGAGGCTGCCAGAATGCCAACCTCCTTGGCACCACCGGCAGAACAGACGGTGACACAGGTGCCGCAACCTACCGCCAGCACCTTTTTGTGCCTGGCCAGCATCTTGCGAATCTGTTCCAGTGGCTTGGGTTCTGCCACAATCATGGCGTTGTCCCCGGGGATTGCGTTGCTGGTG
>CAJWEF010000281.1 GCA_913031305.1 uncultured Acidiferrobacteraceae bacterium | reverse complement strand
TATCGCGCAGCAGTGCCGGCGTAGCGTAGATGCGCATTTCATCGCCCATGAAATCAATGGTGCGTGCCTCGTCAATTTCAAAGCGCCGTTGCGCCGTGATACCCACGGTCAAGCTATCCTTCATGAGATAAAGACCTCAATACTGTCATTGCAAAACTGAAATATCTGATTGGCACTCAGGCAATACAGGTGGTGATTATGAATCAGGTTGCAAGCTTGCGCGCCCGGAAATGGCCGTAATACATACCGCCATTAGCTAAAGCATCGTAGCGTGAACGGGTCCAGGCCAGGAACGAGTCGAGGCCTTCAGCGCCCAGTTTTGCCAGTAACTCCCCCCGAAGATCAGTTTCAACCCGGCGTAAATAATCTCGGGTAAGTTCGCTCGTTGCCTGGGTGCGATTGACGGCAGACACTTGCTCGAAGCCACTGGTAGACAACGCAGTTTCAAACTGCTGGCGGGAGACAAAATGGAAGTTGAGACCTTGTTCCCGCAAAAGAGAGTCCCAGCACTTAAAAGCGGCGTTATCTGCGGCCTTGAACCATTCGCCACCGACGATCCAGCCACCGGCGCGCAGTACCCGGCAAGACTCCCGGAAAAAACCAGCCAGGTCTTCAAGATGGCAGGTGGTCGCCGTGACATAGACCACCTCAAAACTGTCATCTGCATAGGGGAGAACGCCGCCACCGAACTGGGTCAAAGTGACCTGCTCGGCAACACCGGCCGCCTCGACCAGTTCCACTGCCCGCTCAATGACCCTGCTGTCAATATCAAGCCCGTGTACGTGTCGCGCTCGGTGGTCTCTGACAAGGGTCACTGCTGCCCCACCCAGGCCACAACCAATATCGAGTACGTCATTTCCCTCGATCGTGACGGCGGAGACGATGCGCGCCACTTCTTCATCCCCACCAGCGGACAGGTAACCCTTGCCATAGACCAACTCCATCATCCCGATAGTCCGCGAATCGTAACGATTGGCTGCGGCATCGGTCATGACGAGGCGTGTAAGGATCGAACTCTTGGTTAATGGATTATGATGGAACTGCAGATTGAAAGCGTATCGAAACTATAGCCATTAACACTTCGCCAGTTTTCTTCCCCGCCTCATTAAGAACCGGAAGCATAAACCCTGGTCGGAGTGGGTGAAGATTTTATATTAGATAATCCGGGCACGGCTTTAGTGCCTGATCCGCGCTGAGGCAACATCGCGAGCGCATAACCCTGCTGATAGCCGGCGCGAACGATCAGCGTGAACTTCTTGAAAATGCCGCCGACAATGGCCGCGGCACCGCCAATGACCAAGAAGGTCGCAGCCGAGTCCGGCAAAAAGAACGCTGACAAAAACATGAGTAGTGGCAAACCGTGACCCACTAAGTCCAGAAACAGGCTTGCCTTTTCGATCACGGCGCGTGAAAGAGGACCGATCCCCGCATCCCGGGCGCTCATCCGGTAGCCGGTCCACAGACTTGCATTTAGAAACACAAACGCAACCCCGGCAATCGGTAGAATAGTTACGGCTGTATCCCTTCCGCCCAAGAAAGGAGCTGGGAGCTGGCTTGCGGCAATGAGCCCGAGCAGGCTGGTACCTTCAAGCAGACCCGTTGCGATCACTATCCACGGCATCAGTGGCAAACGCCAATTAGGAATACCTCTAGCGGTCTGGAGAATTTTGGCCTGACACACGAGAAACAAAAGTGCGGCGACGCCAACCCAGGCGAAGAAGAGGCCGTGTGGCCAGACCAGGCTAATTAACGCGGCCGACCCAAATAGAAGAGCCGCCCAGAGCTCGCGGGACATCCACGATGTTTGCGGCCGAAGGACCGCTCGCCAGAAACGCGATTTCCATCCGATCTTGAAAAAGACGAAAAACAACCCCGCCGCCATCAGGATAGCGAAGAGAAAATTAAACGCAGCATGACTTGCGGGCACAATCGGCATGTATAACGACCACAGCCATAACATCACTACCGCGCCCGAGGAAAGACCCCCAAAACACCAGTTCATCGCCGCGCGCCAGTCCCAGAATTGCTGCCGCTTGCCCACCAGAGCGTTCTCTAGATCATCCAACCGGCCATCGCCGAGATCCTCAGGCATGAGGTCGCGGCCTGGTACCGCTGGAGTTGAATAAAGGTACCTGATCTGTGGATCGGCGCCTAACTCCTCGTGCATGCGGAAAGAGGGTTCATCTCGCACGAGCTGTGAGATATTGCTGGCCGGATCATTCAAGTTGCCGAAATGGATCGCCTGGGCAATACAACTGGCCGCACAGGCGGGCGTGACATCCCAGTCGGTACCCGGTGTGAGGTCTCGGTCCATCGCTTGGTCTATCTTGTCGATGCAGAAGGTGCATTTCTGCGCCACACCCTCACGCTCACGGTGGCGGCTGTGGTTTTCCTGGGCCGTTTCCACACCGTAATACCAACTGTGGCCGTGGGCGATGGTGCGCGCCTGATAAGGGCAGGCCACGGCGCACGACGCACAACCGATGCACTGGTCGTAATTCATGGTAACGAGCCCATCGTCACGCCGCCGGG
>CAJWEF010000280.1 GCA_913031305.1 uncultured Acidiferrobacteraceae bacterium | reverse complement strand
TTTGCCGCCGCTGCCACGCCCTTGGGATCACTTTGGCGTCGGTCGGTCCATTCGGTCATCGACCAGCTGGAACGAGTTTTACTGTCTGCACCAGGTTCTCCTGAGGACTACCGGTATCGGTTAGGCGCTGTTCAGCATTGCGATGACCTGTCGAAACGGGCCACTGGCACTTTCGCGAAGCGGGTGGATACCATCGTGCACAACGTGTCGTCCCCCGACAATGACGTTGCGCACGGCATTGTCTGGTCCTGAAAAGATCCAGCTGTCGAGAATCTGATCTGGTGTACGCGACGCAAATTCGCTTCGCTCATGGTCAATTTCAATGAGATCGCCGCGGGCTCCCGGAACCAGCCCCGAAGACTTCTCTCCCAGAGCCCGGGCACCGCCGGAAATAGCGGTTGTGATCAACGCACGACCGTTACTGCCGGCATCATGGGTAATCATCACTGTTCGCCTTTGCAGGCTGAGCCTCTGGACATACTCTAGCAGTCTTAGCTCTTCTGCCGGGCAAGTACATATCTGGCTGTCGGAGCCCACACCGAAGCGGCCACCGTTCCTCAGAAACTGAGCTGCCGGGAAAATACCATCGCCCAGGTTTGCTTCTGTTGTCGGGCACAGGCCAACAGTTGCACCGCTTTTGACAATGCAGTCCAGCTCACTGGAGTCGACATGTGTGGCATGTATCAGACACCACTGATCAGTTACATCACATTGGTCGTATAGCCACGCCACCGGTCGAGCCCCATTAAGTGCCAGGCACTCAGCTACTTCGCGGGCCTGTTCGGCAACATGGATATGTACTGGCGCGTCCTTGATAAGGTCGCCCGCATCCTCAAGGGTTGCGGACAGGACTTCTGGAGCGACGGCGCGCAGCGAGTGCGCTGCGAAACCGACAGATCGGTCGGGGTTACCCGTGCACAGTGAGTCGCAGGCCTGCAGCAGTTTGAGATAGTCCTCGGGCGAGTTTACAAAGCGGCGTTGCGTATCTTGTACCGGATCGTTATTAAAACCACCTCGGCAGTAAAGAACAGGGAGCAGCGTAATAGCGATGCCGACCTCGGACGCGGCTTCGAGAAGCCTGGCAGATAGCTCGCTGCAATTGCGGTAAGGGTCGCCACCAGGCTGATGATGCAGATAGTGGAACTCGGCTACCGAGGTATATCCGCTTTGCAGCATGCCGGCGTAGAGATAGCGCGCAACAGCTTGCAACTGGTCCGGGCCCAGCTGTGCGTTGGCACGGTACATAAGTTTACGCCAGCCCCAGAAGTCATCCTGTCCGGCAATCCTGTGCTCGGTCAGTCCGGCAATCGCTTTTTGATGGGCGTGGGAGTGCAGATTGGGCAGCCCCGCGATGACGATGCCAGTTAAGGAAAGATCGGTGGCGCCAACGCGATCATTCGTGACAGCAGTTATCCGACCAGTTTCGTCAAGTTCAATGACGCAATTATCTTCCCAGCCTGATGGGGTCAGCGCTTTTGCGCAGCGGATGCTGGTCAATCGGGAAACGGACAGAGTCATGAGTTTTTTCGCTGATTATCTGCGCGACCACGGTCCGACATAATCTCTCCAGACTCGCCCCGGTAACTAATCTGCAATGGCAGCCCAGAACTGGCGAACAGGCCGCACCTGCATGTCCAGGTAATCCGTTGCCTGATGCCATGCAGGGTTCAAAATTAACCGGGCTGAGGCCAAAAGTGGCGAAAGAATAATTGACGATCGCTATGCATACAATTATACCTATGCCAACAAGCCAGCATAGTTTCAGAAATAGACCTATCATGACCAGTAAAGAAACCGCGCTCCTGCCGGATCACGCCATAGACAGTTTTCAAAAAGATGGAGTGGTGCTGTTGACAGACCTGTTCAAACCCTGGGCAGAAGGGGTGCAGACGGCTATCGAAGAGAACAAAGCGAGTCCGAGTTGGCGTGAGCGAACCTATCGTCCGGACGAAGGAGAGGGCGCAGAGTTTTTTCAGGATTATTGCGTCTGGTCAAATTTCAGGGGCTACCGCGCCCTGGTTGTTGAATCACCGATGGCGGAGATTGCCGCAAAACTGATGCGCTCGACAACTGCCCGGGTTTTTCATGATCATATACTGGTAAAAGAGCCAGGTAATTCAGTGACAACTCCCTGGCATCAGGATCAGCCGTACTATATTGTTGATGGAGAGCAGTCCGTCAGTTTCTGGGTGCCCGTCGATCCGGTGCCTCGGGAGCGTAGCATCGAATACGTTGCCACCTCTCACAGATGGGGTAAGGAGTTCAGGCCAATGCGTTTTGATGGTACCGCTCTGTACTCTGAAGATAATTCCGAAACGGCACCAGACGTTGAAAAGAATCGGGCAGGGCTCGACATTCGTGGCTGGGACATGCAGCCGGGTGATGCAATAGCCTTTAGCTTTAGAACTCTGCATGGCGCTCCGGCCAACACGTCCAATGATCGTCACCGGGCCATATCGATCCGCTGGGTGGGGGACGATGCGCGATTTGTAGTCCGCCCAGGAAAAACGTCACCTTTTTTCCCAGGACTGGAGTATGAAGATGGGCAACCTTTTGTTGGTGATCAGTTTCCAGTGCTGTACCCGCGAGGGCAAAGCCACGAATGAGAATACCAGATTGCTGAGTGCCTCTAGCTAA
>CAJWEF010000279.1 GCA_913031305.1 uncultured Acidiferrobacteraceae bacterium | reverse complement strand
AGATCGATCCACCCCAGGGCCTTTCGCATACCACATGGCGTACACCCCATCATAGAGCGCATCTCCATTTAGGCCTGCCTGCTGGGTACCCCACACCGCAGTCGCCGCGAGATCTTCGTTCACTCCAGGCTGGAAACGCACATCGCAGGCTTTCAGATGGTCACCGGCGATGGTCAGTTGCTGGTCCAGCGCGCCGAGTGGCGAGCCCCGATACCCTGTGACATATCCAGCCGTATTAAGGCCAGCCCTGCGGTCCGATTGGCTTTGCAACATGGGCAGGCGTACCAGTGCCTGGATACCGGTGATAAAAACCTGGCCAGATTCGAGGAGGTACTTATCATCTAGCGCCACCTGCCTGAAATCCACGTTGCCCCCTTTTTTTGGCGAAGACCTCTAACGGCCGTTATATAAAGATATCCTACCAGAGATGGGAGGCGACATTAAGCAATGCCCTGGTTTGGTTTCGTCACAAATTTCACAATGCCCCCACCGTGAATGATTAACAACATCCCCAGATATCACACCAATTTCTTAATCTAGGCGGTGCCAAGCATTCTCCAACGGAACTAATGGACGATAGTTATTTTTAGGGATCACCCAGAAACCTATTTTCGCCCCCATCAACAGTGATATATTGCTGCGGATCAAGGGGGGTCATGGAACAAATCATCCGCAAGACTGGGGTACCAGCAGTTGACCGTTACGGTTTCCTGTTGCTCGCAGACTTCACTATGATGGCTTTTGCCGCCGCGGTCGAACCGCTGCGTACGGCCAACCGCCATACCGAGTCTGAGTTATACCAATTTCCCCTATTCACTCTTGACGGCGCCCCCGGCCGTGCCAGTAATGGTCTGTCCCTGAGTCCCGTCCAGTCCCTCAGTGGTAAGGAGCCGCTCGATGCTCTTTTTGTTTGCGCCGGAGTCGACCTTCATTCGGTAAACCCCGAACACCTGCGCGAACGACTGAAGCCTTTTATTAGAAGGGGTGTCGCGATCGGTGGAATCTGTACTGCCACTTACCACCTTGCGCGCGCTGGCCTGCTTGACGGCTATCGGTGCACGGTGCACTGGGAGAATATCCCCGATATGCACGACGAGTTTCCGCATCTCGTGGTCTCCTCTGGTCTTTTCGAGCTGGACCGTGACCGTTATACCTGTTCAGGTGGAACGGCACCGATGGATATGATGCTGACCCTGATAAGCCAGAAGCACGGCCGTGAACTTTCCGGCAGGATTTCGGAAGGGATGCTGTGCGAACGGATTCGCGATGGCTCTGATCGTCAACGCATGCCTTTGCGCCTGCGACTGGGTTCGAGCCAGCCTAAACTGGTCGAGGCTGTTGAGTTGATGGAAGCCAACATCGAAGAGCCAATGACTCTTGACGAACTTGCGACCCATGTTGGAATATCTCGACGCCAGCTGGAACGACTTTTTCAAAAACACCTCCAATGCGTGCCAACACGTTATTATCTTGAGATTCGCCTTCGCCGCGCCCGCGAACTCCTTCTTCGCACGCCTCGATCCATTGTGGATATCGCGTTTGCCTGTGGTTTTGTCTCGGCACCTCATTTCAGTAAATGCTATCGCGACTTTTTTGGCATCCCTCCTCGTGAAGAGCGGTTGCCGCGCGTTGACGGGCAGGCCCCGGAGCCAAATCGTCCGAAGCTGCCCGTCGGGACTACTAAAAAAGCTACGACAGCCTCACTACGGCCCTGACCCAAGGTAATAGAAGGTAAAGGCTCGCTAACTCCGAACACGCCGCGCAGCGAAAAATTCCTGGAGCAATCGGGTGCTCTCGTCGCCGAGCACCCCAGCCTTGACTTCACACTGGTGGTTCACCAACGGGCTTTGCAGCAGGTTCGCAGTACTGCCGACCGCACCGGCTTTCTCATCGCGCGCACCAAAAACTACTCTACATAGGCGCGCCTGCAAGATCGCTCCGGCACACATCAGACAGGGCTCGAGCGTTGCGTATAGCGTAGCTCCGGGTAACCGGTAGTTACCGACCGTAGTGCAGGCATCGCGCAGCGCCTGAATCTCGGCATGCGCCGTGGGATCGTTTGAGCTAACCGGGCAGTTATGGCCTGTCCCGACCACTTCATTATCGATTACGACAATTGCGCCGACCGGAACCTCGTTATGATCTGCTGCGGCCTGCGCCTGACGCAAGGCTTCGCCCATCCATCGCTCATCTGAACCGACAATAAATTGCGACTGGCTTTCGTGAGTCACGACTTTGCTTTAGAGGTGCTTCCAGTCTTTTCCTGTCGCATCAGATTTCCTACCCGTCTGTCACAACTCTGGCTTTGTCCACGTGAGCACGTTCACACCAGTAGTCGGCCAAACCAGAAAAATCTTTGTTTCCCCAACCATCCGCCTTCGCCGCACTGACACTTTCTCGAATTACTGCACCGATCGGCAAGGGGACTTGCATCTTCGCCGCAGAATCGAGAATCAGGCTCAAGTCCTTGTGAGCTAGATTGATCTGAAATCCTGGCTCGATATCGCCTTGGAACACTTTATTAGCGTAGTTAATCTTGAGTTGGCCATTAGTGGCGGTCGTGCCATGTATAACTTCTAGAGTCGTAGCAAGATCCAATCCAAACCCTTGAGTTAGCGCAACAAACTCTGCATTCATCATGCAAGA
>CAJWEF010000278.1 GCA_913031305.1 uncultured Acidiferrobacteraceae bacterium | reverse complement strand
GCGTCAGGCCGGAGCGGCGGATCAGTTCTGAAATAACGGATGCGGCGATCTTTCGAAAAGTACGGGCCAAGTCCAGTGCTGGAGTTGGTGAGAGCGCGTTTATGGGGGCGGCAGTTCCTGTCCGAAGCCAGTGATTTGCACCGGCTAGTGCCATGATCGACCAACAAGCCGCTTTTGCCCGGATTGATATCGCGGCCGACCCACCCCGGATCGAGGTGCCCAGGCTTTATAACGCGGCGCTGGAGTTTATTGATCGCAACGTAATTGAAGGTCGTGGTGAGCGCATTGCATTGATCGACGAGAGTGGCCGTTACACCTACCGGGAGCTGAGTCAGCGCGTCAACCAGGCCGGCCACGTCTTGCGCGAAGCCGGCGCCGGAATGGAGCAACGGGTGCTGTTATGCCTGGATGGCGGTATTGATTTTGTATCGCTTTTTTGGGGTGCGGTCAAGATCGGTGCAGTACCTGTTCCGGTCAACCCCTTATTAACCCCAGAGGATTACACAAATCTGGTCAGTGACGCCCGGCCACGGGTGTTAGTTACCAACCCGGACTGTTTCGATTATTTTGACAGTATGCTCCGTTGCCGCCCACCCCGGTGCCGGGTGCTGAGAGCAGGTTCTGACCGGGCCGGGCCGGGTGATCTGGCGCGGTTGATGGCAACGGCACCGATGGAACTGGAGGCGGCAGCGACAAAATCGGACGATGCCGCGTTCTGGCTTTATACATCGGGCTCGACCGGCAGCCCCAAAGGGGTAGTACATCTGCATCGCAGTCCGATTCACACTGCAGTGTTGTTTGGTCAAAAGGTGCTGGGGATAGGCCAGGATGATCGTGTTTTTTCGGCATCGAAAATGTTCTTTGCCTATGGTCTGGGCAACAGTATGAGTTTTCCGTTTGCGGCCGGAGCTACGTCCATCGTGAGCGCACGCCAGCCAACAGCAGAGAACGTGCTTGCCGTTATCGATCAGCACCGTCCGACGGTATTCTGTGGTGTGCCTACGTTGTACCATAACTTACTGGACAGCGCCGGGGCGAAGGAGGCCAAATTGCTGGCAACGTTGCGCCTGTATGTTTCGGCTGGTGAGCCCCTTCCAGAGTCCATAGGGCAGCGCTGGCAGGCGCTGTCTGGCCGTGAGGTTATCGATGGGCTGGGGACCACCGAGATGCTGCAGACATTTCTCAGCAATCGGCCGGGGCAGGCCTGTTATGGCACTACCGGCATTGCCGTACCCGGCTACCGCATCAAGCTGGTGAACCAGGCGGGAACTACGGTTGCGCCTGGGGAGGTTGGTGAGTTGATGGTGGCCGGCCCGAGCGCTGGCGCGGGTTACTGGAATCGTCGGGCACAGAGTATCCGGACCTTTGCCGGGTTATGGACCCGGACCGGCGATCAGTACATTGTTGGCCCGGACCAGCGCTATCGTTACTGTGGTCGGCACGACGATATGCTGAAAGTGGGAGGTATCTGGGTCTCACCCTATGAGGTGGAATCATTGCTGATTCGCCACCCACTGGTGGCGGAATGTGCAGTAGTAGGGCAGTCAGACGCGGGCGGCCTGATCAAGCCCAAGGCATTCGTGGTGCTCAAGGATCCGACTCTGGCGGGCGCTGTCACCATTGATGCACTACAGCGTTTTGCGCGTGAGCATCTGGCACCCTACAAGTACCCGCGCTGGGTCGAATTCCTGAATGAGTTACCTCGCACCGCGACCGGCAAAGTGTGCCGGTACCGGTTGCGTGAGCATCTTGGCGTATAGCGATGGTCGAGCACACCAGCAAGATAGAGATCCAGGGTTGCACTCTGGAGTATCAGTGGCTGGGCCCATCGCCGTCAGCACAGGCACCGACGCTGGTGTTTTTGCACGAAGGTCTGGGTTGTGTACAAATGTGGCGGGATTTCCCGCGACAATTGACAGCGGTTACCGGCTTGGGCGCGCTTAATTACAGTCGGGTCGGGTATGGCAGGTCAGATGCCGCGGTGCTGCCGCGGCGTTGCGACTATATGCATGATGAGGCCCAGCAGGCGCTGCCACAGGTACTGGATGCCTTTAACATTGAGTCGGCCATTCTGGTCGGCCACAGTGATGGCGGATCGATCGCACTGATTCATGCCGGCAGCCAGAGCGGTACCCGCGTCAAGGCACTGATCCTGCTGGCGCCACATGTATTCGTCGAGGCGCTGAGTATCGCCAGTATCAGCGAGGCGGCGAAACTGTACCGCAGTACTGACCTGCCTGAGCGACTTGCGCGTTACCACGGCGAGTCGGTCGATCAGACCTTCTGGGGCTGGAACGACATCTGGCTGCACCAGGATTTTCGCCAGTGGAACATTGAGCACTATCTGCCCAGGGTCACGGTGCCGGTATTACTCCTCCAGGGAGAAAACGATCAATATGGAACTCCGGCACAATTGCAGGCTATCGAGTCCGGGGTTCGCGGGCCAACCGAGCGTCACCTGCTCTCTGACTGTGCTCATTCGGTACATCGTGAGCAGCTCGAAGCGACGCTTAGCGCCTGCAGTGCCTTTCTTGCGCCCTTCACAACCAACCCATGAACGAATGTAGCCGTACTGAGGAAAATAGGCCAACCGGTGGTCGGCCAAAGCAAAGTTGCAGTGGCTTGGCAATGTCATTAAAGTGGCGCAAACC
>CAJWEF010000277.1 GCA_913031305.1 uncultured Acidiferrobacteraceae bacterium | reverse complement strand
CTTGCGCACAATATCTCTTTCTATGCGCTACAGGTCAATGGATAAGGGACGCCTCCCCCGTTGCCACGGTAAACGCCTATAAAGAGGCTGCGCAAAGAAATGGACCTGTGTTTCGGATCGGTGAGTCGGTAGAAGTATTATCGGCTGAAGCTAATAAATTGAGCACCGTGGCCACCAACAAGAGGACAATAAGCACAAGTCGGTGTCTCCTGGCATGCGGCATCGGAGTCAATCAGTTGATCCATCGATTTGGAATACAACTACCCCTTTCTTTTGCGATAGCGACTGTTATCCAAACAGCGCCGGCAGATGCGCTTTTGAAGCCAGTTCTTGGCGTTGCCGATGGCGCGGTCACGCTACGCCAGGAAAGAGATGGCAAATTCCGATTGTCCAGTGGTGTACAGAAATGGAGCGGTGAGTTAATCGAGAAGGATGGACGGCCGCATGTATTTCCATCCAGTGAAAAAGTCTATTCAACCCTGAAAGCAGGGTTTGAGATCTGCCCCAGTCTCAAAGGCTTGCAGATGCGAAAGTTCTGGGGTGGCTCCATCGACCTGACCCCCGATGCGCTGCCCGTTCTTGATAGACTGCCCGGAGTAGAGGGCGTTTATGTGGCCAGCGGCTTTTCAGGTCATGGGTTTGGCATTGCACCGGCTGTAGGCCATATCCTCTGTCGCCTTATTCTGGAGGCAGTTCCCGAGCTTGCGTTTCAAAGCTTTGCACTTGAGCGATTTGAAAAGAACCAATCCCATACAAACCCAGAGCCAGTTGTAACCTTGCACGGCTGAAAAGTATCACCAGATTCACTCTCACGGTATTATCCAACGCACATGACAGACCCCGACAAACTTGATGCGATCGTCGCCCAGGCGGTAAAAAGCCGCGATGCGCGCGAGCGTGACTACCGTGCGCAATCGCTAAAACTCCATCCGTGGGTCTGCGGGCGCTGTGGGCGTGAATTTACCCGCAAAAACCTGCATGAATTGACCGTTCACCACAGGGACCACAACCACGACAACAACCCCCCAGATGGCAGCAACTGGGAAAACCTGTGTTTGTACTGCCACGACAACGAGCACGCCCGTTATGTTGACGCAGTCCCCGGTGCTGAACCGACCAAATCAACCACTGTTACTCACAAAGGGCTGGCGGGCCTTGCTGATCTGCTTAAAAAAGACTCGTAATGGTGTGACTGGCCGCACCCGCCAGGACTCGTCCTGGTTCGCTGTTAATCACGAACCGACATAGGCAATTGCCTCTATTTCTACCAGCATGGTCGGCTCTGCCAAACGGGCTTCGACGGTTGTCCTGGCCGGTGGATCGGTCGGGAATACCTTTGCGAACTCCTCGTTCATGGTCTGGAAATCACGTATATCCGCAAGATACACAGTGCACTTAAGCACATCATTCACGGTAGCTCCGCCCTCAGCCAAGACCGAGACAACATTTTTCAGGGTCTGCCGGGTCTGAGCTGCTACATCGCCAATACCAATCACTTCGCCTGTCTCATCCCAGGCGACTTGACCTGAGGTAAACACCAGACCGCCACCCTTCGCGCCAGGGGAATATGGATAAGTTGGACGCGGCTGAAAATCCAGATTCTTTGGGCAAAGTACTTTCTTTGGCATATTGTTCTACTCTTGGTATTGGTTTCGTGCCCGGCTGCTACCTGGGCGCCTTCATTACATAAGCCTTGTTATGCCGATTCCGACACCCTGATTTCTATTGCTGTCGGGGCTCCATGATTACAGGGGTTATTGATCTGGGGACAATTGGAGATAACAGCCAGGGCATTCATGTTCGCCTGTAAGGTGACAATAGCGCCCGGCCGCGCCTTACTGGCAACAAAAACTGTATCAACCAGTTTTCGCTCGGGCGTTACCGGCACATCACAGAAAAAATTGATATTGGGGACGATATCTTTGCGGCCCAACTGGAATGCCTTGAGCCCTTTCAGGAAGTTTTCCCGACACCCGGTGGCACCGTCAACTGCGTAAAGCATCCGGTTGCTGGCTTCGCTACAGCAACCCCCAATCGTGTCATGGCCGCCAAAGGTATCTTCAATTATCGAAAAGATCGGGCGTGCTTCATCCGAATAAAGGGCGTGCCCCTGTGTCAGTTTAAGTGTTAGTGCAGCTTTGAGAGTATTGGGCGCATGGTACCGCTCATCGGGGTTGTCGGCGTTGTAGCATAAAAAATCGACCCCTTGCCCTCCTTCCAGATCAGTAATCCTGAGGTAGTGGCCCTGCGGGATAACCCCCGACCAGTACCCGCCAGGCGCAATTAGATTCGACTCGGTCATTTTCTGTTCCATTCGGTATCAATTAGGCAGGTTTCCTCTGCTTTGGGTACCTGCCTTACCCCATTGAATGCTGGATACATTCAGGAAAAGTTCAATAGTAGTTCGAAACTGCTTGGAGAAAGCGACACATTGTTATAGATTGCACCCGAAATTACACGCGCCCGTAGCTCAGCTGGATAGAGTACCTGGCTTCGAACCAGGTGGTCGGGAGTTCGAATCTCTCCGGGCGCGCCAAATTAGCCTTAATTATTAATATCCTGTGAAGTCTCAACCGATCGATAGTCCGACGCAGACCGAAAATAGAAGCTGTTGCGCCATGGCGTAAGTTCTTGAGCCAGGAACGCTGAGGGCAGTCTTATTT
>CAJWEF010000276.1 GCA_913031305.1 uncultured Acidiferrobacteraceae bacterium | reverse complement strand
AGAGTTTCTCGCTGGCTGGTGTAATACAGGCCGAGTGCCGGGGTACTGGTATCGGTAGCAGCCTGCATGGCAAGCGCTAGATCAGAACTGTCGTGGTCGGTATCCAACTCGCGCACGGCCAAATCGAGATTCTGGTAGGTGCGGTCGGTTTTGTCGAAAGTGACGCAGGGTGACAGCACGTGCAGATAGGAAAAGCCCCGATGTTCGAGTGCCTGTCGGATCAGGTCGGCGAGGTGATGTGACCAGCCGGCATAAGCTTGGCCGACCCAGCTTGCACCATAGGACAACAGCATCAATAGCGGGTTAAGTGGCGCGTCGCGGTTTGCAAATGGAGAGGTTGGGGTTGTAAAGCCGATGGCCGAGGTCGGAGATACCTGGCCCTTGGTCAGGCCGTAGATGCCGTTATCAAACAGGATATAGGTGATGTCGACGTTGCGCCGGGCAGTGTGAGGAATGTGGCCACCGCCGATGGCGAACCCGTCGCCGTCACCGCCGATAGCAACAACCGTGAGTTTCTCGTTAGCTACCTTAATGCCGGTGGCAACCGGGAGTGCACGGCCATGCAGGGTGTGAAAACCGTAAGTGTCCATAAAGAAAGGAAAGCGCGACGCGCAGCCGATGCCAGACACGACAACGGTATTCTCTTTTGGGGCCTGCAGGTCATTGAGTGCGTTGGCCAGCCCCTCGGTCACGCTGTAGTAGCCGCAGCCGGGACACCAGGTCGGTAGCGCCTGGGAACGGTAGTCCAGGCGTCCACTTTGACGGATTTCGTCAACCTTGTCTTCGAGGTATACAGGCTGCTGGGGGATCATGGCGTTTGGTCTCGGCTGGGCGTCAGGCTGCGTTGTGGTGACGCCGGTGTTTTCGGGCAGCCCTGCGGATCGTTTCGAGCAGAATGTTGACGTCAAGTGGTGCACCAGTGGTATGACTGATCCGGGTGACTGGCAAAACGATTTCACTGGAGAGCAACTTAGCGAATTGACCGGTGTAGTTCAGTTCGGGAACGAGAATCTGCTGACAGTCCTTGTAAAAGCGCAGCACTGGCCGAACGGGGAAGGGTGACAGCATCACGACTTTCATCGCCGCGCAGCGAATGCCTTCTTTTTGAGCAAGCAGCATCGCTTCGAGCGTCTCGCCGAAGGTCGATCCCCAGGTCAACAGGCCGACCTCAACTTTGCCACTGTCCCCGAAACGCTTGGTAAAGTTGATGCCAGGGTACTTAATCGCCGCCTGCAGTTTTTCGTGCCTTTTCTCAGTCATCAGACTGTGCGTGCGGGAGTTGTCACTGGGGTTGCCGTATTCATCATGCTCCAGCCCGGTGGCGGTATGGATACCGCCTGCCTCGCCTGGAATGCAGCGTGGGCTGACGCCATCGCTCGTGAGCTCATAGCGGCGGTACCCGGCTCCGGGTGTGGTTGAATGTTTCCAGTTCTTGGGCAGAAACTCATTCTCATCCTGCAGGAATACGGTTTCGTAGCGATTCGAGAGGTACAGATCGATCAGGACGATGACCGGGACCTGAAATTGCTCGGCTATCTCAAAAGCGCGGCCGGCACAGCGGCGGCAGCCTTCAACGTTGGTTGGCGCAAGGACGATGCGCTTGGCATCGCCGTGTCCACCCCACACGGCAAGGTTGAGATCAGACTGCTCAGTCTTGGTCGGCAAGCCGGTACTGGGTCCGCCGCGCTGAGAAACGAAGATCACCACCGGCACCTCAGCCATTACCCCCAGCCCCATCATCTCGGTCATCAGGGATAAGCCAGGTCCGGAGGTAGCGGTAGCGGCCCGGGACCCGGCGTAGCCGGCGCCGATGGTTGCCGAAATTGCCGCAATCTCGTCTTCGGTCTGCACCAGCCGTCCGCCGCGGCGGGGCATTTCTACGGCGAGGCGTTCCATGATCCCGGTGGCCGGAGTGATCGGATAGCCAAAAAAGGTTTCGATACCCGCGTCCAGGCAGCCCTGCACGATGGCACCGTTACCCGTCATCATGTGCGCTTCGTGAGCGTTCTTGCGCCCCCTTGGTGCGTCTATGCGTACATCATCAAACTGGTAACTGGCCGCCCCGGCCTCAAAACCCGAATCGAACGCAGCCAGCGCGCTCTTGGTCACCGCGGCTGCCTTGGATTCGAACTTGGCAGCAATGGCATGATGGAAAGTATCCTGCGGCAGTTGATAGAGGCCGGCGACAAAGCCCAGTGCGACAAAGTTACGCGATCGATTGGCCCCGGTAGCCAACTCTGACACCTCCCGCATGGGAAACGCGTAGGGTATGTGCCCCGGTTTCAGGTGACCGGAGATATGGGCGCCCTCAGCAACCGCGCTCATCGGTGCGGAATCGTAGATGAGCGCCCCGTAATTGCGGACTTCACCCACGTGCGGAATGGCATGCATGTCATTGAGCGATACCAGTACGTCGGAATACCCTTTCATCGAGTACACCCGGCTGGTCGCTACGCGGGTACGTGCGATGCATTTGCCGAAACCGCGTATCTCGGCGGGATAATGGTCGAAGGCGATCACCCGGTAGCCGGCCCTGGCCATAGCCCGTTTGAAAATATCACCCACGGCAATGGTTCCGTCACCGGCGGAACCACAGATCGAGATCTGGATGTCGGTTTGCTTAGCCACGTTAATCGAATTCCCAGAAGGGTGAGTGCAGCGTGCCTTTGCTGGTAACCTCCAAGGTTTCGTC
>CAJWEF010000275.1 GCA_913031305.1 uncultured Acidiferrobacteraceae bacterium | reverse complement strand
TCCAATTTGGCGTCACTGCTGTGCTTGAGGACGAAACAGGTCAGTCGTACCGTTTTACCCTGGTTGGCGAGGACGAAACAGATATAGATCAGGGCAGGATCAGTTGGGCAACTCCGATTGCAAAACAGCTGAGTGGTCAGGTAATCGGAGACCACATTACCTGGTCAAAAGGAGACCAACAGATTCAACTGGAACTGGTGGATATTCTCTCTTAGTACAACCCAGCAGTCATGCGACTGTTTAGCCGGACTACACCCTTGGAATAACAACCTGATGACAAACACTACCCACAGCCAACTGGTGAACGTTTTTTACGATACACACCCTATCAGCGAATCGCAGGTGCTGGACAAACTGGCACAAAACGGAATCGACACATCGAACCTCACTGTTGAACTACTGCAACAGCACGACCAGGACCATTTCGGTGGCTTGACGGCTACCGATGCGCTTGCTCACCATGCGCATATCAACGAATCAACGCACGTGCTGGATCTGTGCTGTGGACTGGGCGGCCCTGCCCGTTATCTTGCGTATCACTATGGCTGCCGTGTTACCGGGGTTGATATGAATACGGATCGCCTGGCCGGCGCTGTTCGTCTGACCGAAAAAACCAAGCTGCAAGACCGTGTCTTATTCCACCATGCTGATGCTCTGCAAACAGGATTAACTGATGGAGCATTTGACGTTATCGTCTCGCAGGAAGCCTTCTGCCACATTCCCGACAAAAAGACACTAATCACTGAATGCGCCCGTCTTTTAAAAACCGGTGGTCGCATTGTCTATACCGACATCCTTGCACGTAACCCTATGACCCGCGAGATTCGCAGCCGCCTGGAAAATGAGATGACATTTTCTGAGCTAAGCACATTGGAGGAATACTGCCACCTACTTGAGGAAAACGGTTGCCAAGTGATCGAAGTAGAGGACCTGAGTGACGACTGGGCACAGATACTGATCGACCGACTGGCCATGTATCGAAGCTTAAAAGAGCAGACCGTTTCAAGTTTTGGCCTGGCGCATTTCCAAAAATGGGACCGCACCTACAGCTTTTTTGTCGGTCTGTATCGATCAGGTGAGCTCGGGGGTGGGCGATTTGTGGCACACAAACTTGAGTCGATCTGACAACGACAGTGTTTTCACGGTTGTTTATGATGATTCACGCCGCATCAGGTAAACCCACTGCCACCACCGGCATCCCGATGCCCTACCTCGCCTACGAGGATATGAACATCGAGATTGATATCATCGCAATGGTGTAGGCTGATTAAAATCAGGCCCTGCTCAAACCTCTAAAGAAAACAGCCACCCGTGACAGACCCGCACAGTGATTCTCCAGACGACGCAGCTGCCAAAGTGCTGACTGCACTGAAGGACCTTGGCATCGAACACCAAGTGATGGATTGCGACCCCGAGCTTGCTGATACCGCACTCTTTTGTGAGCACTACGGCATTCCGCCCGAGGTCTCGGCCAATGTGATCATCGCGGTAGGCAAATCCGACCCGCGCCAGTACGCCGCCTGCGTGCTACTGGCCACCACCCGCCTTGATGTCAACAAATACGTGCGCAAAAAGATGGGCGTCAAAAAGTGCTCCTTTGCCTCAGCCCAAGAGACCAAGGCCCTCACCGGCATGGAGATCGGTGGCGTTACCGCGCTCGGCCTGCCCGCATCGCTGTCGCTGTGGGTCGACAGCAAAGTGATGCGCTGTGACTACATCATCCTGGGCGGAGGCAGCCGCTCGATCAAGATCAAGATCTCACCGGCGGTCTTTAAGCTCACCCCCAACACCGAGGTCATCGAGGGGCTGGCCTTAGAAGCCCGCTGAAGGCCAGCAGAACAGGGGCCGATCTTAAGGCCACTGTTAATTTATTTTTGTACTTCCAGTAAGAGGGGAAAGCATCATGAGCTTTACGGCATCACAACCCGACGGCAGCAATGACTCGCTTAAGAGCGCTATCTCAGCAGACGGGGCGCCGGCCCTTGAGCAGCAATATCGCATCCCCGCCCGCTGTGGTGTCGCGGTAAAAGTCGCAAAGGATCAGACCATCGAAGTGCAGAACACCCACGGCACCCAGGTCTGTGATTTCTGGGCCTTCTGCCAGCCCGGCCTGGATGAGTTTCTCTCCATGGCCCACACCCGGACCTCATTATCGAGCGTGTTTCCCAAGGTTGGCGACAAGATCGTCTCTAATGTCCGTCGACCGATGTTCGAGATAACTGAAGACACCTCGCCGGGTGTGCATGACACGCTCTTGTCCTGCTGCGATATCAACCGTTACAAGATTCTCGGCTGTAAGGAGTATCACGATAACTGCACAGATAACCTGCGTATGGCTCTTATGGCAATCGGCCTTCAAGCGCCATCCATCCCTGATCCGTTTAATTTATGGATGAACATCCCCATCGCCCCAAATGGCAGCACGGCTTTTGAACCTACCGTCTCTAAACCTCAAGATCGGGTCAGACTAAAGGCATTGTGCGATGTGATTGTTGTAATGTCCGCCTGCCCGCAGGACATGAATCCGATCAATGGCGTCGATTGCGATCCGACCGAACTTCATTTTAAGGTTATAAACTGAAACATCCGATGGATCAGTGAATGCTTCGCCGGATCCGTGTCCGCGGTTTTGGTGGGTCTGCCCCCGTATACTCCCCCTTTATTTTCATTTAAGAGTCATGACTCCCCTGTCT
>CAJWEF010000274.1 GCA_913031305.1 uncultured Acidiferrobacteraceae bacterium | reverse complement strand
CAGGTCGGGCGGTTGAAGGTCTTGAAGAATCCTTTTCACCAGAGGGCGCTCCCGGCTCCATCACCATTTGTTGCGCCGACCCAAGCCAGGAGGAGGCCCTTGCAGGCCACGGGGCTACGCCTGAGGCAGCCGATTCAGTAGCCGGGCTGACTGATGAGAGCTTTGATGACATCGTGTATTTTGGTTCAAACAAGGAAACCATCGAAGTGCTTAACGACAAGTTGGCCGCCAATGGCATTATCAATGTCGTTCTGGGCGGTGAAACCATTGGTGAGGAGGTATCAGTGGGAGTGGGCCGGACCCATTACGGGATGACCCGCTGGATTGGAACCACCGGCACGAGTGCAGCCGAGAGTTACAAGAATATCCCCCCAACCGGTGAAGTCCGTCCTAGTGACAAGGCCCTGGTCATTGGCGCAGCCGGGCCCATGGGCCAGATGCACACCATTCGGTTGGTCTCCTCAGGCACAGAAAATCTTTCAGTGATCGGCACCGACTTTGATGATGACCGGCTCGTCTCACTGGGTGAAAAGGTAAACTCACTGGCTGAGGAACGCGGTGTGTCCCTCTCACTGGTTAACCCGCAGGAAACACCGCTTACCGATAAATTCAGCTACTTTGCCATCATGGCCCCGGTGGGCGCAGTGGTGGCCCAGGCGGTGAAGGACAGTGCTGAAGGGGCCTTGATCAATATATTTGCCGGCATTCCTGCCAGTGTGAAACAGGAGATTGATCTGGATACCTACATTGCCAACCGCTGTTTCATGTTCGGCACCAGCGGCTCGCGTTTGTCGGACATGAAAGTCGTTTTGGAAAAGGTTTTGTCAGGCCAACTCAATACCGACCGCTCAGTGGATGCAGTCAGTGGCATGGCTGGAGCGATTGATGGGATACGCGCAGTGGAAGCGCGGAGTTTGGCCGGCAAAATTATTGTGTACCCGCAATTAAAGGAACTACCCCTGACCCCGCTCTCTGAACTGGCCGGGAAATATCCCACCGTGGCAGAAAAGCTGGATGCAGGCATCTGGACCAAGGAAGCTGAGAAAGAACTGCTTAAAGTGGCTGCTGCATAAACTATTGGAGACTTAAAGCCATGAGGCAACTCCTAGAAGTACAAGGTTTGGCGCTATTCCTCGTTGTCAGTTGCGCCCTGGTCACACATTGCAGCGCTGCAGATTATTACATCGATTCGGTCGACGGATCAGATAACAATGACGGTCTCTCGATACGCAAGCCGTGGAAGTCGCATATGAAAGCGGAGTCAGCATCACTGGCGGCGGGAGATGTAGTCCACTTCAAGAAGGGATCTGCCTTCTCCGGCAATATTCGGATCAGTGAATCTGGCACAGCTGCCAAGCCGATACGGCTGACTTCCTACGGGACGGGTGAGCTGCCCAAGTTTACCAATCCCACTACCCGCGATGCCAGCGGCAACGCGATTATCCTTGGCGGCGACTACATCATTGTAGAAAACCTGCATTTTCACGATACCCCGGGGGAGCACGTATCGGGGATGATCATCATGACGAGACTGGCCGCGCTCCGTATCGATCGCGGTTCGGATCATTGCATTATCCGAAACAATGAATTCATCAAGACCGGCCAGGGCATCATGTCAGCTGGCGAGCATACCTTGATAACGGAGAATTATCTGGATGGCCCGAGTTATGCACTGTGGCGAACCTCAAAAAGCAGCTGGGGACCGATGGGGATACACTTAAATATCGGAAACCAGGAAGTGTCATACAACACCATTAAGAACTTTGGGACCAAAGACAGCCCATGGGGCTCAGACGGCGGCGCCATCGAAATAGATTGCGGCAGATATCATAAGAAAAATATCTACATTCACCATAACTATTCGGAAGGCAATGCTGGATTCTTAGAATCCAGCTGGGACTACGATTGGCCGCGGTATCGACAGGAAATCTATAACTGGAGAGTGTCCTTCAATGTGTGCTACGATGGACAGTCATGGCTGTTCATGTTGGCACCATGCACTGGCATCTATTTCGATAACAATACGATAGCCCGATACAATGGATTCGGGAGGTCACAAAATGCCGGCGCCCGCATTGATGTCCGGGGCGGGAGCCCTGTTGGTAAACCTTCGGGGGCCCATTTCAGGAACAATCTGTTTATCTATTCGTCCTCTCCTTATACCGGCAATCGATCTGGTGGCGCCCTGAAAACAGCCAACTGGTACTCAAAGCACAAATCCCCCGGCACTAAATATAAGGGTGACAGCAGCCAGGCAGGCAGCGGCGATCCGGGCCTTGTCGATCTGCAGAAACAAGATTATCACCTCAAAGCAGATAGCCCATTACGCGGCAAAGCGATCAACCTCAGCGAGTTCTATAAATCGGACTTCGACGGTCGTCCATTGCCTAAGACCGGCAACTGGGATATCGGCGCGATTCAATACAACGCGACCAAGCCGACCAAAGCATTGCAGCCGAAACGGCGACATCCGCGGCAACCGCAAGAAGTAAAGTAGCCTCTTTCTATGAAGTCTTATCGGATTATTTTGGCGGCCATCGGGATTCTTTGCGCTTCCTGGTGGTCGTTGCCCGCAGCCGACGCCGACTCCATACTCCAATCCACGGGGCTGAACGGTGGGCTTTGTTTGATTATTGGTGATGATTCCCTGACCCTTGGGAAAGATCTCGCGGAAAACAGTGGTCTTTATGTACAGA
>CAJWEF010000273.1 GCA_913031305.1 uncultured Acidiferrobacteraceae bacterium | reverse complement strand
CTACGAACCACGAGGTCGGGAGTTCGAATCTCTCCGGGCGCGCCATAAAAACAACAGCTTAAGTGTCTTTGCCAAAGTCAGAGCTGCCACCAGTCCACCTATCTGGTCAAGCAAAACACCACTTAGGGTAGTGGTGTTTGTAGCCCGTCAGCATTAGTTGGACCAAAAGGTCTGATTGTCTAAGAGAGGTTTTTAGTTCATCGTTACCCGAGAGGATTAATGATGAATACGAAGAATAGAGTCCATAAAGACAGTGCTGAGAAGGCAGTTCGGGATGGTGAGGGCTCTGTCGAGTCCCTTGGGGTGGATCATGGGTTTCACAACTTCGTCAACCGTTGCTGTGGGTCGATATTTGTGTATATTTCTGACGAGAAGCCCCGATCTATGATCATCCTTTAACAGGCCAGGCGGTACGGGTCTGGATATCAGAGTGATCGATACCAGGTGACTTAACCGCTGGAAACTGGAGTCGAATGCCATGACCGTCAAACGAGCACTGGAAGCCGAGTTAGAACCCATTGAAAAAGCCAGTATCGACGAGTTGAGGGACCTTCAGCTATCGAGACTGAAATGGTCGCTTGATCATGCGTACGAAAATTCACCGCTGTACCGGGAGAAGTTCGACTTAGCCGGCATACTTCCCGATGATCTGAAGTCCCTGGATGATCTGGCCCGATTCCCGCTAGCTAACAAAGACGACCTGCGGCAGTTCTACCCATTCGGCGCTCTTGCGGCCCCGATGACGGATGTGGTGCGAATCCATGCATCAAGTGGCACAACCGGCAAGCCGACGGTGGTCGGGTATACCCAGAGTGATATTGATGTCTGGTCGACGGTGATGGCTCGGTCAATCAGGGCCGCCGGGGGGCGTCGGGACGACTTGATTCATGTCAGTTACGGTTATGGTCTATTTACGGGTGGTCTGGGCGCACACTTTGGCGTGGAAAAACTGGGCGCCACTGTGATTCCAATGTCCGGGGGGCAGACCGAAAAGCAGGTTCAACTGATCAACGATTTCAAACCGAGCATCATCATGGTTACCCCAACCTACTGCCTGAATATTGCCGATGCATTTGAGGCAGCCGGCCTGGATCCGCGCCAGTCCTCGCTCAAAGTCGGTATTTTTGGGGCAGAGCCCTGGACCGAGTCTATGAGGGAGAATATCGAGACCCGATTCGATTTCGACGCGGTCGATATCTATGGCTTGTCAGAGGTTATTGGGCCCGGGGTTGCCCAGGAGTGCATCGAAACCAAGGACGGTCTGACCCTCTGGGAAGATCACTTTTATCCCGAAATCATTGATTCTGAAACTGGCGAAGTCTTGCCCGATGGACAAGCCGGCGAGCTTGTTCTGACTTCCCTGACTAAGCAGGCATCGCCTGTTATACGCTACCGCACCCGCGACCTGACCCGCCTGCTGCCGGGCACGGCACGGCCTATGCGCCGTATGGCCAAGGTTACAGGCCGAAACGACGACATGATGATTGTGCGTGGCGTCAACGTATTTCCTTCGCAGATAGAGGAGAAGGTTCTGGCACAAGCTCTGCTCAGCCCGCATTACCAGATTGAGTTGACCAGGGCTGGCAACCTCGACGATCTCACCGTCCATGTCGAGCTCAAACCCACCGCAGGATCTGACAGCCCCTCTGCTGATGTCAGCGCAGCGTTGGCTCATGATATTAAGGCCCATATTGGGGTAACGGCTGAGGTCATCGTGCATGGCGAAGGTGGGGTGCCTCGTTCTCAGGGTAAAGCGCAAAGGGTAATTGACAGCCGTTGACTCAGAAGATCGAATGAACCTTGAACTTGCGATTGAAGGCCTACTGGCGGATTTTCGAGCTCACAGATCGGTTCGTGCCAAGTCCCTGTTGATAACGATTTTTGGTGACACGCTTGAACCCCGCGGCGACGGTGTGTGGCTGTCCAGCCTGATTCGGCTGGCAAAGCCAATTGGAATCAGTGAGCGCTTGGTTCGCACTTCAGTGTACCGATTGACTCAGGAAAAGTGGCTGGCCAGAACCTCACTCGGTCGCCGAAGCTACTATCAACTGACTGAAGCAGGTCATCGGCAGTTCGCAAACGCCGAGCACCGCATCTATGGCGGCAGCAACCGCCGCTGGGATGGTCAGTGGCGAGTGGTCATTGTGCCGCCAAAGTCCATCAGCGTTTCGGCGCGTAATCAGATTCGAAAAGAGCTCAAGTGGCAGGGTTTTGGCACGCTCACCGCAGACGTCCTGATTCACCCAACTGCTGAGTTAGAGCCTGTGAGGGCTATGCTTGCGCACCGGAATCTCACCGGCAAGGTTAAGGTCATATGTGGAAATTCAGTTGGCGACAGTGAATCTCCAAGTGAACTTCTTAATCGCTGCTTCAATCTGGATAGCATTGAACGGGAGTACGATCGATTCAATCAACGCCTAGAAGATCTCTGGCGGGCAACCAGGCGCGAACGAAAAAATATTGACGGCGAAGCAGCCTTTATCGGCCGAACACTATTAATCCATGAATACAGGCGTATCCTGCTGCACGACCCCGATGTGCCAGAGGCGCTGCTGCCGGACAACTGGCCTGGTGCCGAGGCCAGAAAACGCTGCGCCCGGATCTATCTGTCGTTATGCAAGGCAGCAGATCTTTGGGCTGTGTCGTGCTGCGAAGTTACCGGTAGTCCTCTTGGACAACCAGGCAAAGACTACCTGA
>CAJWEF010000272.1 GCA_913031305.1 uncultured Acidiferrobacteraceae bacterium | reverse complement strand
TCGAAGACCTCAAGTCCCGCCAGTTTTCCGACAAGCGAGAGCTCATGATAAAGATCAGCAAGATCAAATGGGCCTGCGGCGTGATGATCCATGAGAAGCTCTGCCGAGAGAACACCAAGGCCATAGTCGATATAGTGCATTTCTGGCCGCGGTACACGCTTATTATATTCGACCACTTTACTGTCTTCGAAGAGCACGTTGCTGGTATCCCACTGTCCAGCGTTACGAAAAACGGTCATCAACGCAGGCAAATGACTTTGCCGCCAGCGCGATTCGACCTGATCAAACCCAACCGGTAAAAAGGAATCGCCATACAGTACAAAAAATGCCGGGCCCAGTAATGGCAGGGCCTTGACGATCGCACCGCCCGTACCCAGCAGTGTGTCACCGTCCTCAGAGTAACTGACCTCGACGCCGCAATCAGACCCGTCTCCCACCACCGCCTTGATCTGACTGGCCCGATAACCTGTACAGAGCACTACCCGGCTAATACCCTGAGCGCACAGGTAATCAAGTTGGTGCAGTAGGAATGGTCGGCCTGCAACCGGTACCAGCGCTTTGGGAAGGCTGTCGGTCAATGGACGCAGGCGGGTTGCGAGCCCACCGGCCAGAATTGCAACCGGCAGCATGGCGCTCAAGTAACCGAAGTGGTCGTGCCTTCGAAATCAAAACGAAAGCGTACTTCTTCAAGCCCGACGGCCGCCATCGCCTCTTTGAGCTTTTCCCGATCTTCAGTATAGAACATCAGGAAGCCGCCGCCGCCAGCACCCACCAATTTACCCCCGATAGCACCGTTCCCACGCGCCAACGCGTACCACTCGTCGATTTTCGGGTTACTCATCCCCCCCGAACGCTTTTTCTTATGCTCCCAGTGCTCGTGCATGAGCTCACCGAACAGCACCGGGTCGCCCGCCTCCAATGCCTGGCGACTGCGTAGGCCAAGCTCCTTGACGTAATGCAGGTTGTTCAGCATATCCGAATCATTTTTTCGGGTTCTGGCTTTCTGGTCTGCGAGGATGCTACTGGCACTACGAGAAAACCCCGTAAAAAAAAGCAGCAAATTATCCTCCAGACTGTGCAAAGTTTCCGTGTCAATATCCAGAGGTACTGCCGACACGCTGTCATCGGGATTGAAGTCAAAACAGGTAACACCACCATAGGCTGCGATGTACTGGTCCTGCTTGCCGATCGGTTCACCCAACTTCTCGATCTCAACATAACAGGCCATTTCGGCCAACTCCTGAGGGTGTACCAGGCGCCGCTTATGAGCACAAAGAGCGCGCAACAGCGCAGTGGTAAAACTGCCCGATGAGCCCAGTCCGGTACCGGCAGGAATATCGGCCAGTGTGGTGATCTCAATCTGCGGGGTATTAAAATCCAACAGATCCAACGCCTCACGAACAATCGGGTGGCGCACCTGTGATACCGTGTCTACTCGCTCCAGTTCTGAATATTTGAGATAAATACCTGGCGTAAACGGTCGCATCGCAGTGACATAGACATATTTGTCGATAGCGGCAGCAATAAGAAAACCGCCGTGCTCACGGTAATACGAGGGCAAATCGGTACCACCTCCGCCCAGGCTGATGCGTAGCGGACTACGTGCGATGATCATAGCCACTACGCTCGTAAATCTTGTCAACAATATCCAGCACTGCCAACGCATCTGCAAGGCCTGGAACTGGCTGTCGGCTGTTCTCAATATCTTGGAAGAATTCGTTCATTTCGACTTCCCAGGAATTATCTGCCATTGGAAATTCCCAGGCAGTGGTCTCCGGGGGGCCCATCTGCGGCAACATCCGGTACCAGGTCAAGCGCTCAACCCCATAACTGCCCCCCAGTCCATCTATCTGCACTTTGCCATTTTTCCCAGAAAGTTCCCAGGAAAAGATGTTCTTCCACTCGGTACAACTGGCGTGCAGAAAGGCTGTCTGTTCCTTGGCTGTCCTGAGCATGAGGAAAGCGTTGTCATCTACGGGCATATCCCAGTAACAGGTCTGAGCAATCCCTTCGATACTGACAAAGTCACCCAGGCACCATCGGGCGAGGTCAATCAGGTGCACTCCCTGGTCGATGAGTTCTCCTCCACCTGAAAGCAACGGTTGTGCCCGCCATTCTCGATCATAGCCAACCCGTCCGCCGTGACCATAACGGGCGCGTAGAAACATCAGCGATCCCAACGCGCCCGAATCAATAATCTCACGCATTTTTTGAACAGCACGGTGGTATCGGTGGTTAAATCCGACCCGCACCAACACCTTCTTTTCTTCTACCAAACGCAGCAGAGGGCGCAACTCATCGGCATTTCGTGCCGCCGGCTTTTCGACCAACACGTGGCAGCCCGCGTCGATAGCACCCGCACAGATCTCAGCCAACATGTGATGCGGCGTGGCAATAATGACAGCAGCCACATCGTCATGATTGACCACCTCACGCCAGTCATCCGTTGCCAAGCAGTCAGAAGCCGAGGCGGCCAGTGCTGCAGCAAGCGAGCGGTCGAGGTCCGCGCATGCGGCGAGCCGCCGGCCGCCCAGGGCATTCGCTCTTTTGCGACCGATAAGACCGCAGCCGATAATCCCGATTCCCCCACTCACCAGGGGGCACCTCGATCAGCGGGCACGACCCGGCGCAATGTATAGATATCCGAATCCGCCAGTTCTTCTTTATGCCGAGCGAGATCCTGCCAGGGATCCCACAATGCGCTTATCAGCCGTCCTGAGATACCGTC
>CAJWEF010000271.1 GCA_913031305.1 uncultured Acidiferrobacteraceae bacterium | reverse complement strand
ATACAGGGGCTCTGGCTCGCCGGTATTGCCGCCGAAAAGCGCGGCCAGCCCGCCGTCGCACTCGCTTACTGGCGTCGACTAGCACCACTGGTTGCGAACGAACCGGAGTCCTACCAGGAGGTGCGCCGCTTTATTACCCGGGCGACTGCAGCAACCGAGTCGACAGCGGCCGGCACAACAGCCTCGCCGTCGGCGCAGCCCGGCAACGCCATCCGCCTACAGGTCGTGGTCTCGATCGATCCCGCACTGCTAACTGATGTCAAACCCGCTGACACTCTGTTCGTGTTTGCCCGCGAACCGGATGGTCCACCTATGCCGGTGGCAGCGGTACGCGTTGCCGCCCTGCCCCTGCCCCGTGAAGTGGTGCTGGATGAACGCACCGCATCCCTGACCGACGGGTCGCTGGGACAGTATGCTCGACTCGAGATTGGTGCCCGCGTCTCCCGCTCCGGCGACGCGGCCAAGCACGCCGGTGACCTGATCGGCTACGGTGCAGTGTTCGACCCGGCAATCGCTGCCAAGGTATCCGTTTTAATCGACCGCAAGATACCCTGAGCGCCCCGGCCGACCTTACTTGGTGCCATAAAGCCGGTCGCCGGCATCTCCCAGGCCCGGCAGGATGTAGCCGTGATCATTCAGGCAGTCATCTACTGCCGCGGTATAGACCTGTACGTCCGGATGGGCCTCAGAGACCGTCGCAATACCTTCAGGTGCCGCAACCAGGCAGACGAACTTTATATTAACGGCCCCAGCGCTCTTGATTCTTGTAAGGGCTGCATTTACTGAGTTCGCAGTAGCCAACATAGGGTCGACCACAATCACCAGTCGCTCATTCAAGTCCTGAGGCACCTTGAAGTAGTACTCAACCGCTGCCAGTGTCTCGGGGTCACGGTAAAGGCCCACGTGGCCCACTCGCGCCGAGGGGCACAGATCCAGCATACCGTCCAGCAGGCCATTCCCGGCCCTTAATATGGAGATGAAGCAAAGCTTCTTGCCCGCCAACACTGGCGCCAGCATTGGCTGCAGCGGTGTCTTGATCTCCATGGTAGTAAGCGGTAGGTCTCGAGTTACCTCGTAAGCCAGCAATAGCGAGATCTCACGTAACAACTGGCGGAACCCCGCGGTTGATTGTTCACGCTGGCGCATTAGCGTCAACTTGTGCTGTATCAGGGGATGATCAACTACCACGACCTGCTTAGCCATGTTCGCTCCTTTGCTTTAGTGCTATTCCAACTCTGATCTTCAATTTCGGCATCATCGCTACCCAATGCAAACTGACGATAGAGTTCAGTTGGATTCCGACACAGTCTACGCTTTACCGGCGCAGACGACGGCAACTGCCCGCTCAAGCCGCTCCAGCCCTTCGTCAATATCGTCTTGCGGAATGATGAGCGAGGGTGCCAACCGCAGCACACTAGCACCTGCGATCAGAACAAAAACCCCTTCATCCTGGCTCGCCTGCAGAAACTCGCGAGCCCTGCCTTGCCAGGGCTCGTTCAACGCGCAGCCGATCAATAAACCCATCCCACGCAATTCCGCAAATACTCCGTGTTTATCACCGATATGGCGCAGGCCCGCCTCCAGCCGCGCCCGTCGTTGCCCGACCCCAGCCAGCACCTCGGGCGTGTTGACGATTCCAAGCACTGTATTTGCCACTGCGCAGCCCATCGGATTTCCGCCCCAGGTGCTGCCATGGCTGCCTACCGCGAGCGACTCAGCTACCTCGGTTCGTGCCAGTGTGGCAGCAACCGGGAACCCGCCCCCAAGGCCTTTGGCTGTGGTCAGAATATCCGGCACCGTGTCGAAGGCCTGGTATGCGTACAGAAAGCCCGTGCGCCCAACTCCCGTCTGCACCTCATCCAGGATCATCAACGCCTGGTACTGATCACAGAGACGACGGATGGCTGGTAGAAAATCCTTGTCAGCCGCGACCACCCCGCCTTCGCCCTGAAGCGGCTCAACGATCACTGCACAGACCCGGTCCGAAAAGGCCGCCTCCAGCGCGCCAATATCGTTGAATGGCAGGTGGGTGATAGACCCCGGTAAAGGACCGAAGTTCTCTCGATAGTTCGGCTGCCCGCCGGCGCTTACCGTAAAGAGTGTGCGCCCGTGAAAAGCGTTATCAAACGCCAGGATTTCGTCCTTGTCTACCCCGGTATGGTCACAAGCATAGCGCCGGGCCAATTTGAGCGCGGCCTCATTCGCTTCCGCGCCCGAATTGCAGAAGAAGACCTTCTCGGCGAAGGTTGCCTCTACCAGCCTCCTGGCAAGCTCAAGCGCCGGCTCCGTAACCAGAACGTTGGCGGTATGCCAAAGCTTACCGGCCTGCTCAGTCAACGCTGCAACAAGTGCCGGATGGGCGTGGCCTAGCGCGGTGACGGCGATACCACCGGCAAAATCAACGTACTCGCGGCCAGCTTGGTCCCATACCCGGGAGCCGGCCCCCCGCACCGGTACCAGTGCGGCCGGCGCGTAGTTTGGCATCATGTACTGCTCGTACCACTCGCGACTGACCACACTCATTGCTCGCCTCACCTGAGAAAATTGCACTGAAGCGGTTGATTCTAGCCGCCAGGCAAAAAAAAACCATCAGCTGCACCGAAATTCCGGCACTGCCGCTGGCCGAAAAGGCCAACAAACCCCTACGCTGCCGGGATTCTCTGGTTCAGATTAGCGGCGACGTTGCCACTGCCTGCCGCACGCAGCCCGAGTATGTGGCAAATGGACCAGGTGA
>CAJWEF010000270.1 GCA_913031305.1 uncultured Acidiferrobacteraceae bacterium | reverse complement strand
GATGGCAGGCTAGTGGCGTCCGACAGGTGTTCGGTAGTCCGTGCAGGGATCGAACAAATCTATAAGAGATTGAAATAGTGTATGTAATCTTGTGACCGCCGTATAGTTACCGTCAAAACTACCGTCCAAACTACTGGATTTGATTGGATGGGATTGGACACAAGCAAGTTAGAAGAGACAGCTTGAGGGGAGATATTTGGTGATGGTAGGGATGGAGCCGATTCCAATCCCACAACGACCCATTCCCGAAGTACACAGGCTTGTGCAGACCCAAGAGTCTGAACCACCTTCATCCGTCGGGGTTAACATTATTACAGAGATCGATAAGCGATCGGAGTCACCAGAATCCATTCCGTGCGAGTCCTTAGAAATAGCAGGCGATTTGCAGAAACAGCGACTTGCCGCCGCCAATGTATTCTCCGGGTGTCGTACCTTCAATGCCACCATACTCTGTACCCTTGGCACCGAATGGCAGGTTAACGCCCGTCAACAGTGTCCAGTCTTCTTTCCAGTCGAGACTGGCGACCCACTGGGTAAGCCAGCTGCCGTCACTCATGTTGTTGATCAGCACGGGGTAAAGTCGCCAGCGCGGGGCCCATTCAATCGTCATGCCTGCCGCCAGATAGTCCTGACCGAGTGTAAAGACCTCACCCCGGGAAATACGACTCACCAGAGCAGGGTTGGTCGACAGTGCGAGGGCGCTGTAGTCACCATCAGTGATGCCATAACCGTTGCGAAAATACTCGGCATAGCCGGTCATATTGTAACCACCCCAAACCCACGAATAGTTGATGCTGGTGACACCGGACAGGATCGATTTGCCGTTGTTCCTCGAATTGACCAGATCGCCACGGATCACTGCGCCTTTCCAATCGGCGGCAAAGCCAAAGCCTGCTAGGTTCTCGGCATAATGTCTGGCTACAAGAAGATCAATGTCGGCGCCTCCATGGGTATGGCGATATTTGACCGCCAGTGAAGATTCATCCGCATGCAGCTGACCACTGGTGATATCTCGGCGGGGAATCAGCACGGTCTGCACATCGTTACCACTTGCCAGCAGGTTTTGCAGATAGGCCATATCGTCGCCCGACTTATATTCTTTGTCGATGGCCGTAGGCGAAAACGGGTTAAAGATATCCATGGGCTGAAAAATCACCCCATTACCCCAGCTGACCGCGTGGCGACCAAAACGAAAAACATAGGCGGTTTCGCTGTAGCCAACCGACAGGCGATCGAGTCGATGTGTCCGTACGTTCCCGCCGTCGTCGGTCACCACCGAGGCCAGGTTGAATAACTGCTCATCGTCGTTCGGGGTACGGTAACCGACCATTGCCGGTGGGGCGCCAGAGCCGCGTACGGCTTCGATGGAATCACTACTGACCGCGCTGGCACTGTAATGGATGACGGTATCCCAACGGTCTTCCCAGCGACGCCCGGTCATCAGGCGGACATTGATCTCGTGATCAGTCGGAGAGTTGCTGCCGGCCCCAGCGAAAAAATTATCGGCATCGTAACGGCTGTGAAACAGAGCATACTGGGTACGGCCACTGCTCTTCCATTCTTCTGCCGCCGCCAGGGATGGGGTCAGGATCAGAAAAAACAGCGGGCAAGCCAGTCCGTAGATTGAACCGGCAGCACGGCTAACGCTGCTGGATATCATTAACAATCTGGCCGTCCTGCATCTGCAGCAGGCGACGGGCGTGACCCATAACGAGTTGATCATGGGTAGAGATCAAAAAGGTAATGCCGCGTTCGTCATTCAAGCGGCGTAATAGATCCATCAGGGTTTGGGCAGTTGCCGAATCCAGGTTAGCAGTGGGCTCATCAGCAAGAATCAAGGCGGGGTCTGAGGCCAGTGCCCGGGCAACAGCGACTCGTTGCTGCTGACCACCTGAAAGCTCTGCAGGTTTGCGCTCTGCAAGATCATCCAACCCGACCTCACTCAGTATTTCGCTGGATTTCTGGTGGCGTGTCGCCGCGGGCATACCTTGCAGTTGAATGACAAATTCAACGTTCTCGCGCGCAGTGAGGACCGGTATGAGGTTATAGGCTTGAAAGACAAAACCGATTTTGCGTAATCGCATCTCAGCCAGTTGGCCCTTGGCCATCAGGTCAACTCGTTTGCCGGTTACCGTGATCTCGCCACTGCTGGGGCGATCGAGCCCTCCAACCATGTTTAGCAGAGTGGTCTTACCGGAGCCCGACGGGCCTGAAAGACAAACAAAACCACCCGCCTTGATCTCAAGATCAACATTGTTCAGGGCATTGACAGCTAGGGTACCCTCACCAAAGGTTTTGCAAACGTTCTTCAGGATAACCGTGGACATGATCAGATTCTGGTAATGGCTTCAACCGGGACATAGCGGGCCGCTTTTACGGCTGGATAGAGGCTCGACAACAGGCCTAACGCAATCACCAGCGCATCGATGGTTATCAGATCTTCTATTCTCCATATGAAGTACATGGTACTGCCCATTGTGAACTGTTCCATGCCACGGGCAAACGCAGACAGATCTATCCCACCACGCAGTATGATGTCGGTGGTCAACCAACCCAGTAGATTTCCCAGCAAGACACCGAGTAAAAGCAATATCAGTGACTCCAGCATGACCTGCCCGACAATGAGGCGGGGGCGCATCCCCAGCGCCTGAAGCAGGCCGATTTCCCGAGTGCGCTCAAACACTGCCATAAGCATGGTGTTGGTCAGCCCGAACGCCATGGCAGTGAAAATAATCAAGTACCAGATAAAGATAAAGTTCTCGTAA
>CAJWEF010000269.1 GCA_913031305.1 uncultured Acidiferrobacteraceae bacterium | reverse complement strand
GATCTGGGCCTAACCCAGCGTGACCGACTGCGCTTTATGAAGATTTACACTCAATCCGATCTGCGCCATACCCTGGCACAAGATGCGCAATTCTGGCGGCGCGTGGACCGCCGAGCTCAGCGCCTTTACCGCGCCGAACACCTGCGCCAGCCAGTGGCCAACGCGCCTGTAGCGCAGTCACTGCGCGGTGCCAGTACCCAGCTCTAGGAAGGCGAACGGGTCAGTGACGGCCATTCGCGACGCAACCCCAGGCAGCGGCTACGCCCTGCTGAGTGACCGAGCCCAGACATTGCATGGCAAGGGCCTTCGGACACATTTCCTATCCCGCTATGACTCGCCGATGCTGCGCGCCCTGCTGCTCAATCCAGATGCCGCCTTTGCCGAACCAGATGTTGAGCTACTCAAAACCGATATTAAAACAACCTTGTGTACGACCTCATTTGACGGCAACCGTTTCGTGATAAAGCGCTACAACATAAAAAATACCTGGCACCGGTTGCGCCAGACGGTACGACCACCCCGGGCAAAAAACTGCTGGGTATTTGCCCGGCTGTTGTCCGACATCGGCATTATCACAGCGCGCCCGGTGGCTTGGGCCCAAGAGAGCCAAGCGGGCTTTCGCGGAAAATCATGGTTTGTCTGCGAGCACCTACCCAACGGAGCCCGGGGCGACACGCTCAATGACCACAGCGACCCGGTGCTGATGGAAAGAACGCTTCGGGACGTTACCCGGTTTTTTATCCTGATGCGCCAGAACCAACTTTCCCACGGTGATATGAAACCACCGAACATCCTGATGACACCAGACCAAACCGTCTTGCTCGATCTCGACGCCATGCGACATCACACCAGCCAGGTTGCATGCGAGCGTGCGCTGACCGCCGATATCGCCCGATGGATGCAGTGGTGGCGTAAAGACCAGCCCGAGAGGGCCATCAGCGCAAGGATGGAAACGCTACTGGCCCAAGCGGGTTTTTCAGTGAACTGAAACGAGGCATCACTGCAGTCGCAGACGCACTGCGAAAAAAGGATGATCGGAAGGCCCAATTGGGGATGACCAGGCTTCATCTACCGACAGGCCGCGGATCAAAACCATATCCACCCGCATCGGATCAAACCCGGCGTCGGCCAACGCATCCACCGTATCAGGTGGTAGCCAGCGGCGCATCACCGGGTGATCCATAGGGGCGTTGAAATCCCCCAGCAAAATGGCTCGTGGATACTGCCCAAACGCACTCATTACCGCTTCGAACGGCGATGTGCCCTCGGCCGGTTTGGATAGATGCGTATTCAGTATGTGCACGGGGCTGCCGGCAAGATCAACCTGGTACACCGTCAGGTTGCGATGCGCTCGTCCGGTCGAGGGGAATAGCGCCAAGCGCTGCCAGTGGCTGACTGGGAACCGGCATAACAGCGCATTGCCACGGTGCGGAAAAAAGAACAACTTTCGGCTAGGTGCAAAATGCACAGCCAATCGTAACCACCGGCCGAGGTGCCAAGCCTGATTGTGGCCACTACCGGGGCGAGGGCCCTCCACTTCCTGGAGTGCAACAATGTCGCAACCGCTGATAATCCCGGCGATACGACGCAGATCACGCCTGCCATCGGTGCCGCGCGCCCGATGTATATTGTAGGTTCCGACTGTGAGCGCAGACCCGTTAAAGGTCTCTGCCCTGTCCGGGGTCGCCAGCACGACTCCTCTTTGCCCCCTCAGTGACCAGACACGACTGGCCAGAAAAATCCCCCCGCCAAGGGCAAGTACCACCAGGCCTGCCCAGATACTTAACACCCTGACTTGCCGTGGAACCGCACGATCTCATTCATTGCTAAGACCGGGTAGGGGATGTTTATACTGTGCTCGCAAGAACGCAAAAGTTAATGTACATGATATTCAATCCATTAGCGCTAGCCCTGACCATGAACTACGATCATCGCGATACTGAGATAACTGCTCACCCACTTGATTCTACCGCGCCGGACTCAAGCCTCTACAGTGAAGTTGCACTATGAAAACTGCTTTTACCAGTGACCGACGCTTTCTGGATCACGATACCGGATCCGGGCACCCTGAGCGCCCGGCTCGGCTGTCGCATACCCTGGCCCATCTTAAGGCCCAGCCCTGGTTCACTCAATTGCAGTTCACCTCGGCATCTGCCTGTAACCCTGACTGTCTGACATCGGTACACGATGCGGCACTGGTCGAGCGTGCCCGGACCAGTTGCACGCGTGGCCTGCCTTACCTGGATACCCCGGACGTAGCGATCAGCCACGAATCCTTCGACATTGCCCGTCTGGCGGCCGGGAGCGTGCTGGCGCTTGCAGATACTATTGCTGATGGAACTGCCGACAACGGTTTTGCCCTGGTGCGCCCTCCGGGCCACCACGCCGAACATGATGCAGCGATGGGTTTTTGCCTTTTTAATAACATCGCTATTGCGGCGCGCCACCTGCAGCGCCACCATGGCCTTAACAAAATCTTGATACTCGACTGGGATGTGCATCACGGCAATGGCACTCAGCACCTGTTTGAAGAAGATCCCAGTGTTTTCTATATCAGCCTGCATCAATACCCACATTACCCCGGCACTGGGGCCCGATCGGAAGATGGCATAAGCCGCGGCAGGGGTGCCACGCTGAACTGTCCAATGACTGCCGGGGCAGGTAATGCCGAATACACCCAGGCATTCAGCGAAAAGGTGCTACCGGCAATTAACGATTACCGGCCCGACATGATTCTGGTTTCAGCCGGCTTTGATGCCCACCAAGATGATCCGCTCGGGAGCATCAATCTCAGCACCCAA
>CAJWEF010000268.1 GCA_913031305.1 uncultured Acidiferrobacteraceae bacterium | reverse complement strand
AGAAATGCCAGACGTACAGGATCGAAAGTTCCGCTAGACGATGCCCCATCAGCTCCAAGTGAAACTGTTACGCCGGAATCGATCATCTCGGGAATTTTCCCCACCTGCGTAGTGCCTTTTGCAAGCCTCATGGCGGCGCCTGGGCAGAACGCTACCTTTGTCCCATGATCAGCGAGTAAAGCGACTTCCTCATTGGTTATAAACGTGCAATGGGTCAACAGTGTGCTTTCGTTCAAAACATCAAGGCGATCAAGATGGGTTATAGGCCAGCTCCCGGTTCGGGATTTGCTGAGTCTCGCCTCTTCTCGCGATGAGGCTATGTGATAAGCAATGGGAGATCCGTAGCTATCGGCGAGCTTACGGATTCCGCGAAACAAATTATCGGAGGTGAAAAACATCAGGCCATAGATTGAGGCCCAGAGTCGTATACGGCCATTCACCCTTTCTGGCCCTCGGCTCAGTAGACCAGCCACCTCCGCCAGCGCCGCGTCGGTACTGGGGTGCCACAATGCTGTACGCATCTCATCAGTCAATGTCTGAGACTCAGGCAAGATATCCGTTATACCGCGACCCAACACTGCACGCATACCACTTTCCTCAACTGCTTGTGCGACAGCATCCACGTGTCCCAGAGAACCAAGAATATTAACGTCGACAAAGGTGCCGGTGCCGTTAGCTATCATTTCAAGGCAGGCTAACCGAGCGCTGACATATGCCTCCTCCTCGGTGAGAGCTGCGCAGAATGGATTAGCGTACTGGTTGGCCCAGTCAAAGGTTGAGAGAGTGTCCGGTATCAGTCCACGGCTCAGGTGTTCTACAGTATGGACATGTGTGTTGACGTAGGCCGGCCCGATGATGCAACCGGCGGCTTCAATTACCCTACCTTCTTGATGGGTGCGCGCCAGGTGATTGTGATCCAGCTTGGCAGTCTCAGCAATCTTAGTTATCAGACCATCTTCGATTAGCAAGGAATGATGAGACAGGATTCGGCGATTGCCGTCCAGCGTTAAGATCGAGTCTGCGTCACGGATTAATAGCATTGAGGTGTTAAGTTGTTCTCATTTTTTCGTAAGCAGTTGTCTCGGGGTCGACAGGCGTGTGCGGTAATTTCTTGCTGGCATATACGTAAGCGTCCGGTCTAAACCAACTGGCATCATCAATAACACCCACTCTAATTCCACGACGGTCCGGAGAATGACTACCCGACGAAAACATCTGTGATCCACAAGTTGGGCAAAACTCTTTAGTCATAGTGGCGCCCCGGTCACTCTGGTGTTGGTACGAGTTCGTCTGACCGGTGACTAGCAGGGTTTCAGTTGGCACGAATACAAATGAAGCGTAGAGACTGCCACCCGAACGACGACAATCATCACAGTGACAACAGCCTTGGAACACAGGTTCCGCGCTGCATTCAAAACTGACCGAACCACACAAACAACGACCGCTGATATTTAGTGTCACAACCGCCCCCCTGTGTCTTACTCAATGAATTTGTTGATTTTGGCGTTAGTGCAGACGTTGCGCGCCGCAACAATAGTCACGTAGGTCCGTGACCGAGTAACGGCAAAACTATATTCGTGTAACATAACTGTACTAGGCTTTGTACCTAGATTCAAAAAACTTAAAACTATAGGAAAACCAAATGAGTAATGCAGAATTAAGTGACAAAATGATGATGCTGTTTAACGAGGCCAGATGGGACGAATAGCATGCAGAGCTGGCGAGTGATGCCACCATGGAAGATATAGCTGTGGGAAGCAAATCCGTTGGTTCTGACGAGGTGCTGGCGTATGCGAAGAATTGGAAAACTATTTTTCCTGATATGGTTGGAACATGTGAGAATAGGCATGATGCTGGAGATGTCCTGGTTGAAGAATGTTCGTGGACTGGCACCAATACAGGAAATATTGCGACGCCTGATGGAAACACCATCCCGCCAACTGGCAAAAGTGTCAACCTGAGGAACGTCCTGATTTGGGAATACCAGGACGGCAAGGTTAAGTCTGTAAAAAATTACTTGGACATGATGACCATGATGTCCCAATTGGGATTGGCGGGCTAAATAGCAATAATTTTACTTGGCTGTCTTTTCAGAGATGCCCGGTGGCCTCGCCGGGCAATTTCAAGCAGCATTAAATTAGCTATAGATGCAACAGGGGCAATCGTACAGAACGTGACAACTGTTTATTCTTCGCGCACGCCGGAGTCGACAATTGCACACGGCGCCTGTTGTCTGAAGAGACGAAACCAAACAACTTGCCAGTCAGACCAGGAGGACAGCACCCATGGTTGAGTTTGCGGCCACTGGATCAAAGATCTATTTCAACGGCCGGATCGTGCCGGAACGCGAGGCGACAGTGCATGTCTTGAGTGGTGCAGTCAAGTACGGTGCCACTGTTTTCGAAGGCATCTGCGCCTATCTCGGGGACGAGGGCCAGCTTACTGTCTTCCGCTTACCCGAACACCTGCTGCGCCTGCGGGACAGCATGCGGATCATGCGCTTCGAGCACGACTGGTCTGTGAATCACCTGAGTGAAGTCGTGACGGACGTCATCAAGGCCAATGAGCTGCACGAAGATTCCCACATCCGGCTCTCGGCCTATATTCTCAGCGAGGGCTTTCTGGACGCCACGGCACCGGTCGCACTGGGCTGTCTAGCGGTTGGGCGCCACGACAAATCACTGAGCGATAAAGTCGCCCGGGCCCAGGTCAGTTCCTGGCACCGGATCGAAGACTCCAGCATGCCGCCAAGGGTCAAATGTTCAGCCAATTATCAGAACGGGCGTCTCGCCACCATCCAGGCCCG
>CAJWEF010000267.1 GCA_913031305.1 uncultured Acidiferrobacteraceae bacterium | reverse complement strand
TGCCGATGCCCAGCTGGATGAGCGGCCATTTGACCATAACCCGCAACCGACACCGCGCGCCTGGCCCTGTCCGGAGGATCTTCAAGAGGTGACCGATCTGCTACTGGCCAGCGAGCGCCCCCTGCTGATCGGTGGCCACGGGGTCTGGTGGTCAGGTGCAGAGCGCAAACTGGAGCAGGTAGGTATCTCACTGGCGATTCCGGTGTACAACATTCCCTATCATCAGAAACTGCTGCCCGAAGCCAGCAAGGCCTACATGGGCCTGGCCGATGTGCACCAGTATGGCCCAGCCAAGGCTGCCCTTGAAGAAGCCGATGTCGCCATCATGATCGGTGGTCGACTGGATAACCAGATGAATTTTGGCAATGCACCGCTGTTCCCCCCTTCGTGCAAGCTCATCTGCGTCAACGGCTCTGCCGAGGAGACCGAACTCAACCGCGCGGCTGACAAAGTTCTGTTGAGTGACCCTGGCGCGTTCCTGAGTGCACTGCTTGACCTTAAAGAGAAAGGGCGTTGGCAACGGGGTGACGATTGGATTAAGGCCCAACGTACCCGCCGTGGTGAATGGGTGGTACAGACTCTGGCGGGTATGGATAACGACCTGACACCGGGGCAGGGTGTACATCCTTTGCAACTGGCGCTGGATGTACAACGTGCCATGGGTCCTAAAGACTGGCTGGTGATTGACGGCGGCAATACTCATTTCTGGTCGGAGATCGCGATCAATATCTCCGGTTGGCGGGGGCAGGAATTGGGCGGGATTCTGCATCCCGGGGCATTCAGCATGCTCGGGGTCGGGGTGTCTTTTGCAGTGGCCGCTAAACTGACTCACCCTGATGTCCATGCCGTTGTGATCAGCGGGGACGGGGCTTTTCTCTCGGGTGGGCTTAGTATCGAGGCGGCCTTCCAAGAGAACGCGCCGATCACGGTGGTGATTGATAACAACGGTGGATTGACCACCATTTCCCAGCAACAAGAACGTCTTTTCGGGCATGATCGTCATGTGGCAACCGATTTTCGGGATATCCCTTTTCACAGTATGTTCGAGGGGCTCGGGGGCTATGGCGAGCTGGTGGAAGACCCAGCCGAGATTACGCCTGCCGTTAACCGTGCGATGGCCAGCGGTCGCACGGCCTGCGTAAATGTGCGTAGCCGCGGTGTCATCAGCCCTATCGTGGCCGCAGTGACCAGCAAAAGGGATAAAGCCTCAATAGAATAGCGCCGCGGTGCAACGCGGACTTCTTGAACCTAATAAGCGAGTTATTGACCTATGCCGATTATCTCTTCCCACATACTGGACTCTGCAAGAGGGTGTGATGCCGTGGGCATCCAGGTGAGATGCCAGCGCCTTGCGCCAGCGGTGGAACCCCAGATGGTGGCTGAGGCCCGGGCGGGCGATGACGGGCGAGTTGCTATCGAGGTGGATACCGCTGCTGATGTACCCGGCACACGCTACGAGGTGGTTTTTTTCAGCGGGGAATATTTTGCAGCTGGAAAGCACAGCGATGAAATATCTTCTCTGATCAATGAGGTTGTGGTACGTCTTGATTTATCGACTGTGTCGCAGCGTTGCCATGTGCCGATGATGATTGCACCGCATAACCATTCGGTGTGGTGGTCCCGCTAGCGCGGGGTCCCGGGCATGTCGTCAGGCCTGGTGGTTTCGCGGCGCAACCGGCGCACACCCTATACCGACTGTGTCGAGGCGCTCGGTGTCAGTGGTTACTCGATCGTTAATCACACCTTGTTGCCCAAATCGTTCGAAAGAACTGTCGAGGAGGATTACTGGCACCTCAAAGAGCATCTGCAGTTGTGGGATGTCGGGTGTCAGCGACAGGTTGAGTTGCGTGGCCCGGACGCGGCCCGTCTGGCGCAATGGATGACGCCGCGCGATCTTCGCACGATGCAGGCGGGACAGTGTTATTACGCGCCCCTGACCGATGAGCATGCGGGCTTGGTGAATGACCCCGTGCTGATCAAGCGCGCCTCTGATTGGTTCTGGTTTTCTATTGCAGATTCAGATGTCTTGCTTTGGGCTAAGGGTCTGGCACTGGGTATGGATCTTGATGTGCACGTGTCAGAGCCCGATGTCTGGCCCCTCGCGGTGCAGGGGCCGCGTGCGGAAGATCTCGTTGCGAGTGTGTTTGGTAACGAGATCCGCAGTATCCGCTATTTTGAATTTCGACAGTGCGCCTTCGCCGGGCGCAACCTTGTTGTTGCCCGCTCGGGTTACAGCAAACAGGGAGGCTTTGAGATTTACCTCGATGACAGCACTTTGGGCAGCGCACTTTGGGATACTTTGTGGCAAGCAGGTGTTGACATGCAGATTGCCCCGGGCTCCCCTAACCTGATCGAGCGTATCGAGGGTGGTTTACTCTCTTATGGAAATGAGATGACTCGTCAGAACAATCCATTGGAGATCAACCTGGATCGTTTTTGTCATCTGGCGGGTGAAGTTGATTACATTGGTCGTACCGCGCTCGAAGTTATTGCGAGGCAGGGACCGTCCCGGCGTATGCGAGGAGTGTTGGTAGATGGACCTCCGTGCCCACCGTGTGCAAAGCCCTGGCCAGTCACCGTGGGTGAGACGCAAGTCGGGCAGATCACCAGTGCAATCTGGTCGCCCTTATTTAAAAAGAACGTGGCACTGTCTCTGATACAAAAAAACCACTGGGATCCGGGCACGCAGGTCACAGTTCACCTGCCCCAAGGCGATCAGATGAACAGTACGATTGTGAAACTGCCTTTTGATCCGCCTCGTTAGCACTCATGTCATCAGCAACATATGCGGTCTAACCTATTGTTCTATCACGTGTACTACTTTTGC
>CAJWEF010000266.1 GCA_913031305.1 uncultured Acidiferrobacteraceae bacterium | reverse complement strand
GTGGTGTCACAACCCACCTGGGGTGTAGACGCCGGCGCTGCGGCTGCAATACATGAGAAGATCCAGCGCCTGGTCAGTACTGGGGTCGCTGTACTGATGATCTCTCAGGACCTCGATGAGGTTTTCCTGCTATCTCACCGGATTGCTGTCATCTCCCAGGGTACGCTCTCGACGGCGAAGCCTATTGATGAGATCACGCCTGAAGATATCGGTCTATTGATGGGAGTCCGACACGAAGCCCTGCCCGAGGCAGATCATGCTACGGCTTGAGCCCAGAAGCACACAATCGTTTGCCGCCGCTTGGCTGTCGCCAGTGATGGCCCTTGTGCTGACGGCGATTACGGGCGGTGTGATCTTCCTCGCCATGGGCAAGGACCCTTCGACAGCACTCTACATCTACTTTATAGAGCCCCTGACCACTACCTCGGGTCTTTCTGAGGTTGCAGTCAAAGCCGGCCCGCTCATTCTGATCGGCGTCGGACTGTCGTTCGGTTTCCGCGCCGGGGTCTGGAACATCGGGGCCGAGGGCCAATACATTGCCGGAGCTATTGTCGGCGGCGGTCTGGCGGTCTACTTCTACGAAAGTGAAAGCACCCTGCTGCTCCCGGCGATGCTGGTGTTCGGTATGCTTGGCGGGATGGCCTGGGCTGCAGTGCCAGCACTGCTGAAAACCCGATTTAATGCCAACGAGATACTGGTCTCGCTGATGCTGGTCTACGTTGCAGAGCTGCTGCTCGTTCATCTGGTGCAGGGTCCTTGGCGCAATCCCCAGGGCTGGGGATTTCCGGGCACCCGGATGTTTCCGGACGTCGCCATCATGCCGCTGCTGTTTTCGGGCAAGCGCGCACATTTAGGCACGCTGATTACTTTGGCTGTTCCTTTTATCGCCTGGTTCATCCTCGCCCAGACCCGTTTTGGCTTCACAGTACGGGTCTTTGGATCAGCCCCACTGGCCGCCCGTCACGCGGGCGTTCATGGTCACCGAATAATCTGGCACTCTCTTTTGATTGGTGGCGGGCTTGCCGGCCTGGCGGGTGTGATCGAGGCAACCAGCACTATTGGACAACTGATGCCGAATATCTCTCCTGGTTATGGATTCACGGCCATCATTGTTGCCTTCCTGGGCCGCCTCCACCCGGTGGGAGTGCTGCTTGCCGGCATTGCAATTGCCGTCACCTACATTGGCGGAGAAGGGGCTCAGATATCGGCAGGACTGCCCAAAGCCGTGACTGGCCTTTTCCAGGGCATCATATTATTTTATTTGCTGGCGTTCGATCTTTTCACCCGCTACAAGATCATCCTACCCTCCAGACGTACGGCAGCGCAATGACTGAACTTATCATTGCTTCCATGATGACGATGATGACTGCGGCAACCCCGCTGATGTTTGCTGCCACCGGTGAACTTATCTGCGAGCGCTCCGGGGTGCTTAACCTCGGCGTAGAAGGCATGATGCTGATCGGTGCGGTATTTGGATTTGCCACAGCAGCCGTTACTGGAAACGCATCGCTCGGTCTTCTGGCAGCTGGGGCCTCTGGCATACTGGCATCGTTGATCTTCGCATTCCTCACCCTCACGATGCTGTCAAATCAAGTCGCCACCGGTCTCGCGCTGACGATTTTCGGCACAGGCCTGTCGGCGCTGGTGGGGTTCGACTATGTCGGAGAAACCATCGACCGAATAGCCGCCATCCACCTCCCTGTGCTCTCTGATCTGCCGGTTGTGGGGCCGCTGCTGTTCGGGCACGATCCGCTGGTATATCTCAGTTTTATTCTTCTGATCGGTGTGGCTTTGTTCCTCAACCGATCACGCTGGGGGATGATTTTGAAAGCCGTGGGCGACTCCGACGTATCCGCCCACGCCATAGGTTATCCCGTGGTGTTGATCCGCTACGCCGCCGTGGCCTTTGGCGGATTAATGGCGGGCCTGGGAGGCGGCTACCTGTCACTGGTGTATACCCCTTTATGGGCCGAAAATATGACGGCCGGGCGCGGCTGGATTGCCCTTGCCCTGGTGGTTTTCGCCAGCTGGCGGCCTGAAAGAGTGTTGTTTGGCGCAATTCTTTTTGGTGGCATCACAATTCTTCAACTCAATGCCCAGGCAGCCGGACTCGGCATTCCCGCTGCTTTTATGTCCATGCTCCCTTACATTGCGACCATAGTTGTATTAGTCTTGATATCTCGGGACGTCGTGCGTATCCGGCTTAATGCACCAGCGTGTCTGGGCCGCCCGTTCCGGGCAGAACGATAACAGATCTAAAGACTTCACGTTAACCAACACCGGAGGAAATACGGACATGAAGAAACTCCTCAAACTAACCACAGTAATGCTCACTGTGCTGCTGAGCCTCGGCGCTGTTACGCAAGCCTCAGCAGACAAACTGAAAGTCGGCTTTATCTACATCGGCCCACCGGGTGATCATGGCTGGACCTACGCCCACGATCAGGGCCGTCTCATGATCGACAACATGCTGGGCGACCACGTGGAAACCACCTTTGTCGAAGGTGTGCCAGAGGGTCCTGACGCCGATCGCGCCATTGCCAAGCTGGCTGAAACCGGTCACAAACTGATCTTTACAACCTCGTTTGGTTATATGGAACCGACACTGAAAGTCGCCAAGCGATTCCCGGATGTCAAATTTGAACATGCCACGGGTTATAAGCAAGCCGACAACGTCTCAACTTATTCTGCGCGCTTCTACGAGGGCCGCTATGTACAGGGACAGATTGCCGCCAAGATTTCAAAAAGTGGTGTGATCGGTTATATCGCTTCGTTCCCAATTCCAGAAGTGGTTCGTGGCATCAATGCATTCATGCTGGGGGCGCAGTCGATCA
>CAJWEF010000265.1 GCA_913031305.1 uncultured Acidiferrobacteraceae bacterium | reverse complement strand
AAAAAGGTCCCGACTGATGGTTACTGGGGTGCAGTATGGATGAAAGAGCCGCTGAACGTGGTGTCTTGGAACATGCGCCCGACCGCGAACGCGATGATGGCCATACAGTTCGGTCCCAATGGCAACTGGAACGATACCTTCTGGAACAGTGATCGTATGGGTCAGCTATTAAAAGACTCGCTTGCCGAGACTGATCCAGTCAAACGGCATGAGATGCACTGTGAGATGCAAAAGCTGGTGAGCACTCAGAGCGGAATTATCATTCCCTATCACACGAACGTGCTGGATGCTCATAACAGCAAGATTCACGGCTTCTCGAACTGTCCTCTTGGTGCTTTTGGCGGGAACGGCTGGGCTGAGCACATCTGGAGAGAGGCTTAAGTTAAGAAGCTTAAGTTAAAGGTTGCAATGTTATTGAAAGGAGCCCGCACGTTCGCGTGCGGACTCCTTTTTTTGCAGTGCCCTTAAACCATGTTATTTGATTAACTCATCATGCTTTGGCGCGCGATTGTTGGTCGGATAGGTATCAGCATTGTCACCTTGTGGGTGGTTTCATTGATGATTTTTGGCATGACTAATCTGTTGCCTGGAGATATCGCACAGATTATGTTGGGGCAGATGGCAACCCCTGAAAACACCGCAGCGCTGCGTGAAAAACTGGGACTGGATAAGCCTGCTCACATTCAGTATCTGGTCTGGCTCGGCAACGTCGCCATGGGGGACCTCGGCATTTCCAAGGCGGGTCTGGGTGCTGGGTTGGGCACGCCGATTGTCGAGATGTTGGGACCGCGAGCTTTTAACACCTTCCGTCTTACCGTTTGGGTGTCCGTCATCGCAATTCCAGTTTCATTAGTTATCGGGTTGATTGCCGCGATGCATCCGGGAACGCGACTTGACCGCACGGTGACGTTCTCGACGCTGAGTCTGATATCAGTGCCTGATTTTCTCGTCGCGACATTTCTGGTATTAATTTTCGCGGTTTACCTGGGGTGGTTGCCCTCTATCGTTTTCCTGAGGGGTGGTGAATCCGGTTGGCTTTTGTTTAAGACCTTAGCGATGCCAATCTTGACTTTGGTTATTGTTGTGTCGGCTCAGATTATCCGAATGACACGGGCAACGGTACTCAATGTGATGAGTTCGCCCTATATTGAAATGGCGATTCTTAAAGGGGTACCACGCAGGAAAATCATCTTGCGACATGCGTTGTTGAATGCAATCGGCCCGATCGTTAATGTAATTGCGCTGAATCTTGCATGGCTTGTCGGCGGGGTCGTCGTCGTCGAGACGATCTTTGCCTATCCCGGGTTGGCTAAATTGATGATCGAAGCCGTTCTTCTGAGGGACCCGCCACTGGTCCAGGCCTGTGCGATGATTTTCTGTACAGTTTATGTCGTCCTGATCTTTATCGCCGACATGGCGTCAATTTTGTCTAACCCGCGCCTGCGTCACCCCAAGTAACAGAGTCGGCAATGTCAGATATAACTCAAAGCAATATTCAGACAACGCAGTTCGACGAACTGCCTGACGCACCCCCCAAGCGAAAGATCAAACTCAGCTGGGCAGGTAAAACCGGTGTTGTAGTCCTGATATTCTGGGCCATCATAGTGGCCATAGGGCCAATGATCGCCCCTTATCACGAAGGGGATATTCTCGACGAGGCGCTTTTCATGGTGCCGGGGGGGGGCGAGTATCCGGACACTGATTTTCAGCCGCCCAGTAAAATCGTGTACCTTGGGACCGATTATTTGGGTCGGGACACCCTGTCCCGCATCCTCTTCGGTGCAAGAACGACCATTGGTATATCGTTTATTGCGACTCTGTGGGCGTACGCCATCGGCGTCACATTGGGCATAGCAGCTGCTGTCGGCAGTAAGCCTCTCGACATGACTTTGAGCCGGCTAAACGATGCAGTGCTTGCCATACCGTCATTGATGTTGGCGCTTGTGATGATCGCTGCCTTGGGCAGCACGATCCCTCTGCTGATCCTGTTAACTGGAATCATTTACGCGGCCAGCGTGTTTCGCATTGCGCGTTCGCTGGGCCAGGAGGTCATGGTCAGTGATTTTGTCGAAGCAGCCCGGGTGCGTGGGGAAGGCTTGTGGTGGATTATCACCCGGGAAATATTGCCGAATATCGCGATGCCGCTCGCGACTGATTTTGGTCTGCGCTTTGTCTGGATCATCCTGTTTATCTCCGCACTGAGTTTTCTGGGGCTCGGGGTGCAGCCGCCCATGTCGGACTGGGGCAGCATGGTCAAAGAAAACCTTCCGGGTCTGATCTATGGATCGATTGCGCCGCTAGCGCCATCACTTGCTATCGCAACCCTGACCATCTCAGTGAACATGATCGTGGATGATATCTCTGCCCATTCTGGCGGCAAGTTGGCCAAGAGAATGATTTCATGAGTGTTCTGCTCGAGGTTGATGACCTCAAGATCAGTGCCCGCAGGGACGATGACAGCCTCTTGCCGATCGTCAAAGGCGTCAGTTTTTATGTGGCCCGCGGCGAGGTTGTGGCGCTGATCGGCGAGTCGGGGTCGGGCAAGACCACGATAGCCTTGTCAGCTCTGGGGTATACCAAGCCGGGTCTTGAGTTCGCGGGTGGCGAGGTACGTCTGGAGGGTGAAGATGTTATTACCATGGGGTCAGATCAGCTGCGGACTCTGCGTGGCCAGCGGGTCGCTTACCTGGCACAGAGCGCAGCGGCAACGTTCAACCCGGCACTGACGATCGGTGAACAGGTGACGGAGTCGTGTGTTCTGCACGGCATATTGAACCAGGAACAGGCCGCTGAACGTGCCGAGACACTCTACCGCGCCTTGGAATTACCCGATCCGGACCGATTGGGCAGGCGATATCCTCACCAGGTATCCGGTGGTCAGTTGCAACGG
>CAJWEF010000264.1 GCA_913031305.1 uncultured Acidiferrobacteraceae bacterium | reverse complement strand
GTAAGTGCTAGTGGCGCGCTCGCTGCGTGGTGGGTCAAGTTCGAGCACCCGCTCGCTGATGATGTTGGAAGGCACGACCCGCTCGATCAACTCATCCAGTGAGCTACACTTCAACTCGGTCAACATGCCCTGGAGCTCCTCTTCGGAGGGCCCGATATGACGGCGTATAAAATCGCCATGCATTTCCAGTTCGCTCAGGCTTGCTTTGTGCTCGGTCATGGCAACGGTTCCTTAATGCCTTAGGGTGTCAGTCCAGGGTTGCTATAAGTTCTTGGTAAGCAGTTTCGTCCATCAACTTGTCAAGATCAGATGGCGATGCAACTCGAACACGGTAGAACCAACCTTCGCCGGTTGGATCTGTATTGACTTTTTCCGGGTCGTCATTAAGGGCGCTGTTTACTTCGACCACAGTGCCCTTAACTGGCGACTTGACGTCTCCTGCGGCCTTGACCGACTCGATTACGACAACCTCCTGGCCCACGTTCACCTCGATTCCAGTCTCGGGAAGCTCGACGTAAACCAGTTCACCCAGTTGATCCTGCGCGAAGTCGGTAATTCCGATTGTGACAATATCATTGTCGAGACAAGCCCATTCGTGATCGGCCGTGTACTTGAGATCATTCATGACAGTTCATTCCTTTTTCTCTTTAGTGTGGTAGCGATGGGGGGAAAAGGGCATAGAGCAAACAGTTACGGGTAAGGGCTTATTGCGAACCAGGGCATGCAAAGCCGTGCCAGGGGTGGAATATTCTTTGGCGACATAACCCATCGCGACGGGGGCGTTAATGCTGGGCCCGAAACCACCGCTGCTCACCTCACCGATTTGCATGCCGTCGGCATCGAGTAACTCAACATGAGCGCGCACCGGTGCTTTGCCCTCGGGGCGGATGCCGACCCTGCGTCGTAAAGTCCCGTTATCAATTTCAGCCAGGATTCGCTCCGCCCCGGGAAAGCCGCCGCGACGACTGCCCTGTGTTCGCCTGCAATGAGGAATCGCCCATTGCAGGCCTGCTTCGACGGGTGAGGTATCAGGGTCGATATCATTGCCGTGCAGGCACAACCCGGCCTCAAGACGCAAGGAATCCCGCGCGCCCAGTCCCACCGGCTCAACCTCAGGTAATTCCAGAAGTTTCCGGGCCAGATCAAGTGCAGCGGCTGCACCGACCGAGATTTCAACCCCGTCTTCCCCGGTATAGCCACTACGAGTGACCGTGCAGGGTATGCCTGAAATGATGACTCGTTTAGCTCCCATAAAAGGCAGTTCTTCGATACCGGGCACCATTCGTTGTAGAGCATTGCAGGCCCGCGGCCCTTGCAGGGCCAAAAGGGCGTGGTTGGTCATGGGTTCGAACTCAACCTTGCCGCCACAAAGGTTTTGTAACAGCGCAAAATCAGCTTCCTTGTTGGAGGCATTTACGACCAGAGTGTAACGATCATCCAGGCGATAAATCATCAGATCATCCAGAATGCCACCGGCGTCGTTGGTGAAAAAACTGTAGCGCTGAGATCCATTTGGGAGTTCCAATAGGTTGGCCGGCAGCACCGTTTCAAGTAATCGAGCAGAATCATCGCCAAAGACCGTTGCCTGACCCATATGCGATACATCGAACAGGCCGGCGCTGGCGCGAACCTGTCGGTGTTCAAAAAGGATTCCAGAGGGGTACTGGACCGGCATCTCGTAGCCGGCGAACGGTACCATCTTGGCACCAAGCGCCGTGTGAAGTTCGTACAGTGGAGTGTGCTTCACGAAGACCGGGTGACTTGGTGTAGGTGTGTGGGTGTTCTCATCTGGCGGCTAATAGTATATCGTCCAAAACGATTTGGACCGGTTTTCATATTATAAAAATATGAGTGAAAGGAATTTATGAACGCTAACTCAGTTCTCGTTGAGGTGACCCGAGGGGAAATGGTCGAAAGCCGTCATCGTGGGGCTGTTGCCTTGGTGTACAGCAATGACCAGACCATCGCCAGAATCGGTGATGTCACTCGACTGATCTACCCCCGTTCGGCCCTCAAACCCTTACAAGCACTACATCTAATTGAAAGTGGGGCTGCAGCGGCATACCAGTTAGGAGAGCGTGAGATTGCACTGGCCTGCGCATCGCACAACGGCGAGGAGCAACACGTGGCGGCAGTCGTCCATTGGCTGAAAAGGCTGGGCCTGGATGAATCTGCGCTCGAATGCGGAGCTCATTCACCACGGCGAAGTGTTGACCGCGAGGCCTTATTGAGTCAAGGCAAAAAACCCGGCCCGGCGCATAACAACTGCTCGGGCAAGCATTGCGGGTTCCTTACAGCGGCATTACATGAGGGGCACCCACCGCAAGCTTATATTGCCCGTGAGCACCCGGTTCAACAGGCGGTGCTGGCACTGATAGGCGAGTTGGCTGGGAGGTCTCTTAAAGAAGCGCCCAGCGGGGTCGACGGTTGCGGTATCCCGGTTGCCGGTATGGCGTTGGAGCATCTCGCCATGGCATTTGCCCGCTTTGCTACCAGCGACGGTTTAACCGGGGGTCGGGCCAGTGCCGCGCGGCAGGTCTACGATGCAATGATCAAAGAACCCTTCATGGTTGCAGGGACTGATCGTTGGTGCACGAATGCTATCGAAGCAGGTCGCGGGGCTTTTATTGTAAAAACCGGCGCCGAGGGCGTTTACTGTGCCGCGATACCGGAAGCCGGCATAGGTGTTGCACTGAAAATCGATGATGGAGCCCACCGCGCTTCTGAGTGTGCCATGGGAGCCGTGTTATCAAAGATTCCCTGTTTGAAGGCGTTTTTTACAGACTCTCCAATTGAGTTGATCAGGACGCCGGTTAACAATGTGGCCGGAAAAACAGTAGGTGAAATCGCGCCGGGTCCAGCTTTACAGGAATTGATCATCACTAATCGGGGTTGACATCATTGATGTGCGTCCGGAAATTAACTTGGGCGTTGAAGGGCGCTT
>CAJWEF010000263.1 GCA_913031305.1 uncultured Acidiferrobacteraceae bacterium | reverse complement strand
CAAGTTCCTTGGAGCCAAGCGCTTCTTCTACGTTGGTCAGCCTCTCGGTCAACCCAATTATCTGATTGTCTCGTGCGCTGGTCATTTCGATAGTCGCATCAGAAACTGTTACAGATGGGTCGGAGTCAGCGTGATCAGAAGCCTTGGTAATCTTCGGTCCAGGCTGAACGATGCGCAGGACGTAGTCTGTGCCAGACTGGTCATCGATGCCCGAGGATGCCAAGGCTTCAGAACCCTCCATAGCGGTTACCGCCACCCAGTTTCTCTTTGCACTCTGAGTTGGCTCTGCCTGAGCCTGCCCTTCCAGCCAACCCATAAGGTGATCCTGGTAAATCAACCTCGCGGCTGCAGCATCGTTGTTGAACATCAGTCTTTGGGATGGCATATGCAGCAAGGAATCCTCGCGCAAACTGTTCATATTGCCATCAATAAAGGCATCCGGATTGTCGGCAACTAACGCAGCCAGTTTCTGGTGCAAGGTGGTCAATGGTTCCGCTTTAAGACCGCGCGCAATTTGAATCAGTGTCTGCCCGGGACGCACCGGCCCATACCGTTCTCCGGGGTACAAGGTGTCGGCACCTAATGATTCGGACGCCTCGTGCTCTTGCGGAGCTGAGAAATAGAAATAGTTTGGCGGATCCAGAATCGCGGTGTAGTCCCGCAGTAATCGGCCAGAGGCTGTGTCAACCTGAAGTAAAAACCGAAGGAAAGGCGCCTTGACCGGCTGTGATGATCTAATCCGGATACGTGGTCGATCCGGTTCGGAGTCAAATGAAAATTCAAAATCCTCAAGTGTGGGATTCAGAATTAATCCTGACGCCGCATGGGTTTGGGCAGAGGCTAGACCAACCGAAAGGTCCTGAGGGAAATTACCATCGGGCACTCCCTCCAGAGTGATCTCTGCCTTAAACGGCTCGTACAGATATGAGTTTACCGTGAGTGTTGACAGTTCGACGGCCTGCAAGGCGGCAGACGCGACGAACAGAAGTGCCACGCCAAGAGGCCAGGCAACTCCACGAGTGACCTCGCGCCTTTTTACCTCGATCGACAGTTCTGAGTCACAAACGCCACGCATAACTCCGATTATAGGCAGGGTTTAACCTGCCACCCATCAGTATTTATCTCTTAGGTATTCGAAATGCGGTTAAGCCGGGCCTTCCTGTGTCAGCAAATGCTCAGCGATCTGAATGCTGTTAAGCGCCGCTCCTTTGCGGATATTGTCTGATACTACCCATAGACAAAGGCCTTTTTCGCAAGATATGTCCTCCCGGATCCGACCAACAAACACCGGATCTGCGTCGGTTGCCTCAGTGACGGCGGTCGGATACCCGCCGTCCACTCGCTCATCGACAACCGTCACCCCTGGGGCAGCGCCTAAGAGTTTACGAGCTTGCTGGGCGCTAATTTTTTCCCGGGTCTCTACATGAATCGCTTCTGAATGGCCGTAAAAGACCGGAACGCGCACCGTGGTTGGGTTTACACCGATGGTTTGGTCTTCAAGAATCTTACGTGTCTCCCAGACCATTTTCATCTCTTCGCGGGTGTAGCCATTTTCTTGAAAACTGTCGATGTGAGGGATCGCATTGAATGCAATTTGCTTGGGCATAATTTTGGCCTCCACCGGCCTACCATTGAGTAGAGCCGCAGTCTGTCCGGCAAGCTCTTCCATAGCTTTATTCCCTGCCCCCGACACCGCCTGATAGGTGCAAACGTTAATCCGTGTAATCCCGACGGCATCGTAAATCGGTTTGAGCGCTACTACCATCTGTATGGTCGAGCAGTTCGGATTAGCGATAATGCCAGAGTGCGAGGACAACGCACTGGGATTGACCTCCGGCACGACCAGCGGAATTGCCGGGTCATTACGAAAATGCGAGGTGTTATCGATCACCACACAGCCAGAGGCAACAGCGCGGGCCGCGTGTTTGGCAGATACACTGGCACCCGCTGAAAAAAAAGCTACCTCTACGTCTGAGAAATCGAATGACTCCAGCAACGCAACCGACACTGCCTTGTTGCGAAACATCACGGTTTTCCCAGCAGACCGCTCACTCGCCAAAGGGTAAAGGGTTCCCACTGGGAACTCTCGCTGCTCAAGTATGGCGACCATGGCCTGGCCAACCGCACCGGTCGAACCGACAATCGCAACGTTGGGTTTTTGCGAAAACATATCTGGGGTTATGTCAACGCAAAATAACGGTAAAACGGCTGGCGAGGCTAATCTAGATCGCGAAACAACCACGGAACCTGTCGGGCCCGTCGCTGCTCATAATCGTCGATATCACCCGCGTGCTGCAGCGTCAGGGCGATGTCGTCAAGTCCTTCGAGCAGGCAGTTCTTTTTAAATTCATCAATTTCAAAACGATAGACGCGGCCATCCCCAGTTGTCAGGGACTGACGCGCAAGGTCAACTTCCATCTCAACAGGCCCCTCGTCTTGATCACTCGCAAACAAACGATCAATATCAGCGCCTGGCAGAACCACTGGAAGCACCCCATTTTTGAAACAATTATTAAAGAATATATCCGCAAAACTAGTCGCAAGTACCGTGCGGATGCCAAAGTCACGAAGCGCCCAAACGGCGTGTTCCCGAGACGATCCGCACCCGAAATTCTCCCGGGACATGAGGATGCGTCCATCATGGTAGCTGTCGTGGTTCAGTACAAAATCGTCATTCAGTGGCCGCCCAACACAGTCCTGCCCCGGTTCGCCTTGATCCAGATAGCGCCAAGTATCGAAGAGGTTGCCACCAAAACCGGATTTCTCAACAGATTTAAGGAATTGCTTCGGAATGATCGCATCAGTATCGATGTTGCTGCGGTCTATGGGGATAATCGTGCTTGAATACTTAACAAATTTTTCCATTACCGATCTCTCCTCAGAGTTTCGCCGGGTCGGCAAAGTGCCCCGCAATGGCGGCCGCAGCCGCCATTGCGGGCGATACGAGATGGGTGCGGC
>CAJWEF010000262.1 GCA_913031305.1 uncultured Acidiferrobacteraceae bacterium | reverse complement strand
TGCCCTTGTCTGTTTCACATCAGTGCTGTTATCCCTGATAGCTATTTGACTCTGTCCTTTTGTATTGTATTTGAATCCACGTCGCGCAGCGTTACCTGCTCTGATGCAGTTTTCTGGCTCAAGGCATCGCATCAACGCCGGTTGAGTACACGGCTACAACCTGAGTGCGTTTTGGTTGAAAAATAAAATGCGGTGCAACCGGTGACCGGCTACACCGCTTTAATTTCAGTTTATCGTTTTAGTAATGAGCTCTGCTACGACGGCTACATCAGAACCCGCACAATTGCCCGCAGATTGACATTGAAACTCGAAAGTGCTGACTGATAGGTCGCATCGGCGGCCAGTGCGTCGTAGGTTTTCTCGATCGCCGTCATCGATGGATAGGTCACGCCGAGTAACCGGTTGCCCGCATTATTGCCGGTCACCAGTGTCCCGTAGCGCAGCGTCAGTGCACCGCTATCCGCAAAAATCGGTGCCAGCTGAGTGACAGTGTCGATCATGGCAGCAGGAGCAGCAGCTCGCGTGAGCACAATGAACTTCGGGGTTTCGGCGACATTTTGATCAAAGGGCACGGCATGCATCTTAACCAGGTTTCGCAGGACCACGCTGACCTTGCCACTGGCCATCATCGCCCCATAATCCGAAGACGCTGCATACACGTCCAGTGCTTTTTCAAATCCACCCATTCCTTCGTAGGCCTGGAACAAAGCCAGTGAGCCGGCTTGTTCTCCGGTGGTGATGATGCCCGCCCGGACAACAAGTGCGCCGGCTTTGGATTTAAGATCATCAATGACACTGCCGATCTGCTCCATCGCAGTCGGCACATAAGTGGGGTCACATTTCGCCACGGTAATTACAAAATAATTAGCATCGGCCATATCTGTATCCTCCTGTTGTTGTTAGATTAATTATTACCACAGGTGTCCAACCTGCATGGGTTATGTTACACATCTAGTATGCTGATTGGTATCGAAACCCTGATTTGCTAGGCGATAGATGGCTTGCCGGGCTGTATCAGCAGATAAACGTTTGTTACCTGTCTTTAGAAATTCCTTCGACCAGCGGTAATGGGCGTTGCTGATTAATGAAAAATCCCCACCTCACCAAACCCCGTTACAGCGACAATCTGCGCTGGGAGAAAAGCTCTGGCTTCACTGGCATGAACCCCTGCCCCAGGTGGCGGCACATCTGGCGGTATTTTTTGCCATGCTGGGCCTTGATAGTGCACTCGAGGTGTATGCCGCCAAAGACCTTTACTCAAAGTTCGGTCACTGCGATTGCTTTGATAGCTCCATGGCCGCCAAACCCAGGAGCTGGGTGGGCGCAACCGGCCTGTGGATGCACACCCTGATCGCGCGGCAGGCTTTGGCCCAGACCGATGCCATGCAGCGCCCAGACGCAAAGACCGAGCTGGGACCCAACATGGGCTTGGGTGTTGCGAGCTATGCCAACGTCATCAAAGGGGCCTTTGTATGAATCTGGGCACCTGGCTCGAGCGCACGGCACGGCATGATCCGGATCGGCCCGCTTTGTTTCTGGGCCAAGACCAGGTCGCCACCTATGGCCAGTTTCACCACCGCGCTGGACAGGTTGCCGCCTGGCTCGAAAGCCAGGGTATCCAGATCGGCGATCGCGTCGGGATTTTCATGAAAAACGTGCCGGACTACCTGATCGTGCTTTACGGCATCTGGTACGCAGGCGCCGCCGCCGTTCCGATCAACGCCAAGCTGCACGGCCGCGAGGCACGGTTTATCCTCGAAAACTCCGGCACTCGCCTCACCTTTGCCACAGGGGAACTGGTCCGGGCCTTGGCCAAGGCTGGCGTGACCAGTCCGGTGGTCGACACCGACAACCCGGCCTTTGCTGAATCCCACACCGCTGCGCGCGCCGCACCGATGCACTGCGCGCCTGACGATCTTGCCTGGCTGTTCTACACCTCCGGCACCACCGGTCGTCCCAAGGGCGTGATGATCACACACCGGATGCTGGTCACCATGTCGCTTTGCTACCAGTCCGATGTGGATCATGTCCGCGCCGACGACACGATCCTTTATGCCGCACCGATGAGCCACGGCGCCGGGATTTACAACATGGTGCATGTGCTGGCCGGCGCGCGCCACGTCTGCCCGGCCAGCGGCGGCTTCTACCCGGCTGAGATCTTTGACCTCGCCCAACATCATGGTGCGGTGCAGATGTTCGCCGCACCGACCATGGTCCGGCGGATGACCGACACTGCTAAAGAGGCCGGCACCAGCGGCGAAGGCCTGCGCACGGTCATCTATGGCGGCGGGCCAATGTATCTGGCCGATATCATCGAGGCCGAGATCCATTTCGGCCCCATCTTCGTGCAGATCTATGGCCAGGGCGAGTGCCCGATGGGCATCACCGTTCTACCGCGTACCGATGTCTCGGACCGCGAACACCCCGACTGGCGCAACCGGCTGGCCAGCATCGGACGGGCGCAGTCAGCGGTCGAGGTTCGTATCGGCGCCCCCGATGGCTCGTCCCTGCCCCCGGGCGAGCATGGCGAGATCATGGTCCGCGGCGAGACTGTGATGCCTGGCTACTGGGACAATCCCGACGCAACCGCCAAAACGCTGATCGCCGGCTGGCTGATGACCGGTGACATGGGCTTCATGGATGTGGCCGGCTATGTCACGCTGCAGGATCGCTCCAAGGACATGATCATCTCGGGCGGCTCCAACATCTATCCCCGCGAGGTCGAAGAAGTGCTGCTGACCCATCCAAAGGTCAATGAAGCCTCAGTGGTCGGCCGCGCGCATCCCGATTGGGGTGAGGAGGTCGTGGCTTTTGTTGTCGGCAGTGCCACGCCCGACCAGCTCGACAAGCTGTGCACCGAGAACATTGCCCGCTTCAAACGGCCCAAGGCTTATGTCTTCGTGCTGGAACTGCCCAAGAACAACTATGGCAAGGTGCTGAAAACCGAACTGCGCAAACGACTGGAGGAGCAG
>CAJWEF010000261.1 GCA_913031305.1 uncultured Acidiferrobacteraceae bacterium | reverse complement strand
GGACTACCTGGCAGCAGCCAGGCGTTTTTGCGATGAGCAAGGCGCCCTGTTGATCATTGATGAAGTTCAAACCGGGTTTTGCCGAACCGGCACTCTTTTTGCCTGTGAGCGATTCGACCTTGTACCCGACATGTTGTGCCTGGCTAAAGGCATTGCCGGCGGAATGCCTTTGGGTGCCGTGCTGTGCACTGACCGGGTTCAGGCGGGCATCGGCGTACACGGATCCACGTTTGGGGGAAACCCGTTAGCCTGCGCGGCCGCGCTAGCGGCTATCGACTTCATGCAGGACCACGACCTGGCTGCAAGTGCCAGAGATAAAGGGGAGTATTTCCTTGATCGTTTTTCGGGCAAGTTACCTGCCCGGGTTCGGGAGGTGCGTCAGGTCGGATTAATGATCGGGATCGAACTGAAAGAAAAAGCGACCCCTTACCTGAAGGCCCTCCTCCAACGCCGGGTGCTGGCCCTACCCGCCGGCCCCACAGTGATTCGCCTGCTTCCACCGCTCGTTATCACTACGGATCAGTTAGACGCGGTGGCTGACGCCCTGCACGCCGTGTTATCAGACTGAGTTCCTGGATAGGGTCATAGGCAGCTAGTTTACATGCCAGCCGACCCGATTCAGTGCGGTCGCGATGCCAGTAGTGTCGTGATTGGATTGAAGCCCTAGGGCGAGGTTCGGTGCCGACAGGTCAAGCAGCCTCGATTCGCGGCCCCAACTGTTGGCGCTTCAGAAGGGTTAGCTCATCGCGAACCTGTGCAGCTAGTTCGAACTCAAGATCCCTCGCAAAGGTGTACATCTGTTTTTCCAACTCATTAATCCGTTTGCCCAGTTCCCCAGGCGCCATTGAAGAGATACCGGATAGGCTCTCCAGATTTTGGCTTTTGCGGCCTTTGTGCTGCCCGCCAGACGAAGAAGAAACCCCGCCGACCCCTTCAATAATTTCCTTAATCGCCTTGCGAATAGATTGAGGTTCGATGCCATGACGATGGTTGTAGGCCTCTTGCTTTCCGCGTCGCCGATCAGTTTCGTCGATGGCTTTTTGCATAGATTTCGTGACCACGTCTCCGTAGAGAATAGCTTTACCATTAATGTTTCGAGCGGCTCGACCAATCGTCTGGATCAATGACCGGGCCGAGCGCAAGAAGCCTTCTTTGTCAGCGTCGAGAATCGCTACCAGCGATACCTCCGGCAGATCGAGTCCTTCGCGCAGCAAGTTGATACCGACCAACACATCGAAAACACCTCGGCGGAGATCTGAAAGAATCTCGACTCGCTCAACCGTATCGATATCGGAATGCAGATAACGCACTCTGATGCCATGGTCATTAAGATAATCACATAGATCTTCTGACATCCGTTTGGTCAGAGTGGTCACCAGCACCCGCTCCGAAACTGAGGCCCTTTCCCGAATCTCCGACATCAGGTCATCCACCTGGCTAGCAACCGGCCTGACTTCGATAATCGGGTCAACCAAGCCTGTTGGTCGCACAACCTGGTCGACCACCGCAGAACTACGAGTGCGCTCGTAGTCGGCTGGTGTGGCCGACACAAATACGGTTCGAGGCATCAACCCTTCGAATTCGTCAAACCGTAATGGCCGATTATCCATCGCTGAGGGCAGGCGAAAACCGTATTCGACCAGGTTTTCCTTGCGCGAGCGGTCTCCTTTATACATTGCTCCCAGTTGAGGTACGGTTACGTGGCTCTCGTCGATGATCAGTAGCGAATCTGCCGGGAAGTAATCCATCAATGTTGGCGGGGGCTCGCCGGCTTCACGCCCGGAAAGGAACCTCGAGTAATTTTCTATTCCGGCGCAATAACCCAACTCCTGCATCATCTCGACGTCATAACGGGTGCGCTGCTCGAGCCGCTGCGCCTCCACGAGTTTGTCTGAGTCACGCAGGTTCTTCAGCCTGTCCGTCAGTTCCTCCTTTACTTTGACAATTGCCTCGAGAACTTTTTCTCTTGGAGTAACGTAATGACTCTTGGGATAGATGGTAAAGCGAGTCACTTTCTGTTCGGTTTCACCGGTCAAAGGATCAAAACGGCTGAGTTGCTCTATCTGCTCTCCAAAAAGCTCAACCCGAACGGCGAAACGTTCGGACTCGGCAGGGAAAATATCTATGACATCACCACGCACCCGAAAATTGCCCCGTCGCAACTCGATGTCATTGCGGGTGTACTGTAGCTCTGCAAGTCGGCGCAAGATCTCACGTTGATTGCTAAGACCGCCCTCACGCAGGTGCAGGATCATCCCATGATAGGCCGCCGGGTCGCCCAACCCATAGATCGCAGAAACCGTGGCAACAATGACGACGTCGTCACGCTCCAGGATCGCCTTGGTGGCGGAAAGGCGCATCTGATCAATATGCTCGTTAATCGATGCGTCTTTCTCGATGAAGGTATCGCTTGCCGGAACGTAAGCTTCAGGCTGGTAATAATCATAATAAGAAACAAAATACTCAACTGCATTGCCTGGGAAAAACTCCCGCATCTCGGCATAAAGCTGGGCAGCCAGAGTTTTGTTTGGAGCTAGTATCAACGCAGGCCTATTCAAATCTGCGATGACGTGGGCCATGGTGAAGGTTTTCCCCGAACCGGTAACCCCAAGCAAGGTCTGAAATGCCTCCCCCGAAAGAAGGCCATCCTTCAATTTGGCTATCGCCTCAGGTTGATCTCCAGCAGGCTCAAAAGGGCTTTCAAGGGCAAACGGGCGAGTCATATTTCAGTGCGTTTCTTCACGGAACAATCCCAGCTAATGTTGGACTATCAGACGTATGTACAAAAACGGTAGACCTCGATTATCTTCCATTCGCCGCAAAGTCTCGAACCCAAGTTGCGGCTTTAGCTTCATAGAACTTATGGTCTGTCTATCAATCTTCGCCATCCTAGGACTCTACAGCGTCAGCACCTATCACGAAAAGATCGACGAGAATCGCGTTGACCGCACGACCGAAAGATTAGCCCACCATCTTGCCCTGGCCCGGCTCG
>CAJWEF010000260.1 GCA_913031305.1 uncultured Acidiferrobacteraceae bacterium | reverse complement strand
GGTATATGGCGTGACCTATGTGCCGATAAGAAAGGTATCGGTGGGCTATGCCCAGGCCGGGGAAGCGTCCTGGTACGGTAAAAAATTTCATGGCCGTAAAACTTCCAATGGAGATGTCTATGATATGTATGGCATGACAGCGGCACATAAGACTCTGCCACTGCCCACTTACTTACAGGTGCGTAATCTCGATAATGGTCGTGAGGTCGTGGTCCGAGTGAACGACCGTGGCCCCTTCCTGGGCGGGCGCATTCTGGATTTGTCATACATGGCAGCGCAAAAACTTGGTGTTGTGGCGACCGGAACTGCCCAAGTCAGGATTGAAGTTATCGATGGCCCGGTGTCAGCTAAGGCGCCGGTCCAGTCCGTAGCCCTTGATAGCCCTGAAGCTGTATTTTTCCTTCAGGCTGGAAGTTTCCGATTAGCCACTAACGCGCATCGGCTCAAGGCTGATTTGGCTGGGGCCGGGGTAACCGGCATCCGAGTTGTCACCGTCCAGATTGGACAGAACCTGTATCATCGAGTCCAGGTAGGCCCAATACACGGCTCAGCGGCGGTGAGTACTCAGCGTGGTATTGTCATAAACCTAACAGGTATCGAGCCTAAAGTGGTGAAGGAGTGTTGTTGAATATGGTTCAAAGATGGATGAGGGGTATTGGGTGGGGCGCATTGTGCCTGGCCCTGGTAACTGTGTCACCGACGGCTCACAGCGAGATCGAATCGGATCTGGCAGGCAAGATGCGATCAACCATTTTGCCACCCAAACTTAAGGCTTCCTCCTGGGTGCTGATGGATGCTGCAACCGGTGTGATGCTTGCAGGCAGTAATCCGAACAAGCCGGTTGAGCCGGCTAGTCTGACCAAGTTACTGACTGCGTTTATCGTTTTTCGCGAAATCCAACGTGGTAGCGTCAGCCCAGAAGACGAAGTTGTGGTGAGTGAGAAAGCCTGGCGAACGAAAGGCTCACGCATGTTTATCGAGGCAGGAGATAAGGTCCGGATTGATGATCTGTTAATGGGGCTCATTGTTCAGTCAGGCAACGATGCTGCCGTGGCATTGGCTGAGTACGTCGCTGGTAGTGAGGTCGGGTTTGTCGATCTTATGAATCAGGCCGCCGCCGAACTGGGTATGACTAATAGCCATTTTACAAACAGTTCCGGCATGCCACACCCAGATCATTTCAGCACGGCCTATGACATCACTCTCCTGGCTCAGGTGATTATCCGCGATCAGCCGAAGCATTATGCACGGTACGCCATCAGAGACTTTACCTGGAACGATATTACCCAAAAGAACCGCAATCCCCTGTTGGGCAGGGATGACTCGATTGACGGCATCAAGACCGGGTATACCCGGTCGGCTGGCTATTGCCTGGTTGGCTCAGCACACCGTGACGGGATGCGCCTGATCGGTTCGGTAATGGGTGCCGAGGGCGACAGGGAGCGTGCCGATGCTGTTTATTCGCTGTTGCGCTTTGGTTTTGCTGCCTACGAGCGCCATGACCTTTATTCGGCAAAGCACAAGATTGTGGATGCAAGAGTATTCAAGGGTGCAGCAACCTCAGTTGAGGTGGGGCTAGCTGATCCAATCGATCTGGTGCTGCCCAAGGGAGCTGGCAAGAGTTTGCAGGCAACTGTCCAATTGATAGACCCGGTGGTGGCACCGCTGGAAGCGGATCAGTTACTGGGAACACTCACAGTCCAAATGGACGGGGCTGACTTATTGTCGCGCCCGCTGGTGGCCTTGCACGCTGTCGCCGAGGGGGCATGGTTCAATCGCATGGCTGATGCGGTTCGCTTATGGTTTCACTGATGCCGGGTCATTCAGATCAGAGCCCCGCAGAAGAGGTGGAACTGTTCAGCTTCCCCTGTCGTTTCCAGATCAAGGTGATGGGACGGCAGAGCGAGGGATTTGACACTCTGGTCTCTAAGGTGGTGAGCCGTCACCTCGATGGCGCGGCTATACTGGATGTCAGTACACGCGAAAGTAGCGGCGCAAGTTATGTATCGGTCAATTGCACTATCGAGGCGACGAGTCGTCAGCAATTGGACGCGATTTACCTTGACCTCAACAGCGAGAGTGACGTACTGGTCACGCTGTGACATTCCAAGATTGATGGACGTGGTCCTTGGATCGTGAATTGCCTGGAATTTCATCGCCTGGGACTGCGCGACTACAGCGACACGCTGCGGGCGATGCGTTCACTAACCGATTCCCGTACTGAAAGTTCATCAGATCAGATCTGGCTGCTGGAGCATTATTCGATCTATACCCAAGGGGTAAGCTGCAAGGATCGGCCGACCGGTGATTCCGGCGATATCCCCCTGGTTCATTCGGACCGAGGCGGTCAGATCACCTATCATGGTCCAGGGCAGTTGGTCGCCTATCTGTTGCTCGATATTCGTCGCCGAGGGATCGGGGTGCGCCAACTGATCAATGTCATTGAGCAGTCGCTGGTTACGTTACTGGCGGATCTGGGGCTCAATGCGGCAACACAGCCTGGTGCTCCCGGGGTCTACATCGCCGGGGAGAAAATCGCGGCGCTCGGACTTCGAGTACGTTCAGGATGTTGCTATCATGGATTCAGCCTTAATGTTGATCTGGATCTTAAACCCTTCAGTCGAATTAATCCGTGCGGTTTCGTCGATCTTGCGGTAACGAGCCTGGAAAAGCAGGGAGTTTCGCTCACAGTAGCCCAAGCCGCTGACCGGGTGCAGGCGATTCTGTCACAGACTCTCCCGCGAGCACCCGGGTCGTGATCAGGGCCTGTAGAACCCAATAATTTCTTGACGATACTCAATCAAGCGAAATCTTCTTTGTCTAACATGGCTGACACCATAGCCGCTCTGTAACTCACCCGTGATTACCGTTGACCAAATCATGATAGAAAAGCCGTTCGCGCCGAGCGAGCGGGATACGCATGGGCGATGTCCAGCGGCAGATGGCAGTGAAAAATATTCGTCATGTACCCATCGCCGCTGATGACCAGCAACTGCTTGGCCTGGCGTCCCAATATGATGTGGCCTGCACAATGCCTGAAGCGGCGCAAGCGGCTCTCGAGCAGATCATGCTCACCGAGGCGTGCACC
>CAJWEF010000259.1 GCA_913031305.1 uncultured Acidiferrobacteraceae bacterium | reverse complement strand
GGGAAAGTTGCGCTACCACAAATCGATGCTCAGCCAGACTTGCGAATACGTAGGCGGAATCGGAGCGGCCAGCCCGGCTCCCCGGCTGCGGCGTTATTTTTCCCATCTTATACGAGACATAGTCATCCTCTTAAGATCACTACTCCTGCGTTAGCCCGTGCAGATATTCCCCATAACTGCTTTTTCCAAGCTCGCCAGCCAGTTTTGCCAGTTCTTCAATTCCAATATATCCCATACGGTAGGCAATTTCCTCGGGGCAGCAAATCTTCATACCTTGTCGGGCCTCGAGTGTTTCAATAAAAACGGACGCCTGGAGTAATGACTCGTGAGTTCCGGTATCAAGCCAGGCCGTACCCCGGCCTAACAATTCCACATTCAGGGACCCATCCTCGAGATATCGCCGATTAAGATCGGTAATCTCAAGTTCACCCCTTGCTGATGGCTTGAGGTTTCGTGCGTACTCCGGAGCGCGCTCGTCATAAAAGTAGAGTCCGGTAACGGCATAACGTGAGCGAGGGTTCACGGGTTTTTCTTCCAGTGTTTCTGCTCGACCTTCGGAGTCAAAACTGACCACTCCGTATCGTTCAGGGTCGCGTACCGGATACGCGAAGACCCTCGCGCCGCGCTTCAGTGCAGAGGCTCGCTGAAGCGAATCAGAGAGTTGGTGTCCGTAAAATATGTTATCTCCAAGAACAAGGGCTGAGGGGTTGTTCCCGATAAACTCCGCGCCAAGAATAAAAGCCTGGGCAAGCCCGTCAGGAGACGGCTGCACCGCATAGGATAAGTTTAGCCCCCACCCGGAGCCATCTCCCAAAAGATCCTGAAACCGAGGCGTATCCTGGGGTGTCGAAATCAGCATGATTTCCCGGATCCCAGCTAACATAAGGACGCTTAAAGGATAATAAATCATGGGCTTGTCATATACCGGCAAAAGCTGTTTGGATATCACTTTTGTTACCGGAGCAAGTCGTGTGCCCGCACCTCCTGCCAGGATCAGTCCTCTCACTTTTTTGCTCCTAGTCCACGTCGTTCGCCGGCAGCGCGGAAACCGCCAACAGCGTTTACCCAGCCTGGGTTTTCGAGATACCATTTGACTGTCTGGCGAAGGCCCGTCTCAAAACTCTGTTGCGGGCGCCAACCAAGCTCCGTACGAATCCGTGACGCATCAATGGCGTAGCGAAAATCATGACCGGGCCGGTCAGAGGTGAACTCGATCAGATCCGCATAAGGTTTCTTGGACTCCCTTGGGCAGATCTCGTCAAGAACCCGGCAAAGCTCCTCTACCACTGCGATATTGGTTCGCTCAGAATCGCCACCAACGTTGTAGGTTCGCCCCGACTCGCCCTGACTCATAATAAGGACCAGCGCCCTTGCGTGGTCGTCCACAAATAACCAGTCCCGTATATTCTCGCCCCTACCATAGACAGGTATTGCCTCTTCGCTAAGCGCTCGTTGGATAATGACAGGAATCAGCTTCTCGGGATATTGGTATGGGCCATAATTGTTCGAACAATTGGACAGTACAAAATCGACTCCGAATGTTTCACCCCACGCTCTAACGAGATGGTCAGCGGCAGCTTTAGTCGCCGAATACGGGGAGTTGGGCTGATAAGGTGAATCCTCGGTGAAAAGGCCCTGCTGTTCAAGGCTGCCGTAAACTTCGTCGGTCGAAATATGGTGAAAACGGATCGAAGTTTTAACCCCCTCGCGGGTTTTTTGGTTATAAGCACGAACCGCCTCAAGTAGATTGTAGGTTCCCGAGATGTTGGTGCTGACGAAAGCGCTCGGACCATCGATCGAACGATCCACATGCGATTCTGCAGCCAGATGCATAATCGCATGTGGCTCATATCGAGTGACCAACTCACCCATCAAAGCGCTGTCACGGATATCCGCTTGCTCGAATATATATCCTGGGTATTTCGACTCCTCAATCAATGACTCAAGATTGCCTGCATAAGTAAGAAGGTCGACATTTATGATTTTGCCATAGCCAACGGCAATCAGGCGTCGAATCACAGCTGACCCGATAAACCCAGCCCCACCTGTGACTATGACACATGTGTTTTTCGGCGAAAGATTCGAGGTTTGGATCACGAAAAAGTAACTCAACGATCGGGGTTTTAGTTAGCCTTCAAAGCCTGGTAGTGTTGGCGCGCGTAGCCCGCCACCCCGTTTTCCAAGTTGGTCCAGGGTGTCGAATAGCCGACCGATTGCAACTGATCAATAGAGGCCTCGGTAAAACTCTGGTATTTGCCAGTCAATGCTTCCGGCATTGGAAAATAACTTAGCACCTTCTGGCTTTGCGCCTCCGACAGGCTAAGTGGCGCCTCCCCATCGACATCACGGCACGCATTAATCGCCACCAAGGCAACTTCGTTGAAACTGCGGCTGATACCGGTGCCGACATTGAAGATTCCGCTAATGGAGGGATTATCAAGAAAAAACAGATTCACCCGAGCGACATCTTGGACATGAACAAAATCGCGGCGCTGCTCACCGGGACCATACCCGCCACTTCCATCAAACAACCGGACGGTCCCGCCCTTGTGATACTGCGCAACGATATGCCACGCCACCGACGCCATCCGACTTTTATGATCCTCTCGTGGGCCGTAGACGTTAAAATACCGCAATCCAACCACTTGATTGCTGATGTTAGCCCTTTCGGCACTGACATAACGGTCAAACAAAAATTTAGAGTACGCATAGGCGTTTAATGGCCACTCCCCTTCCCCGGACTCACGAAAAGGCCCCTCTCGTCCATAAACCGATGCTGACGAGGCGTAGATGAAAGAAACCCCCGCCCTCGCACAGGCTAGAAAGAGTTTTTTGGAATAAACATAGTTGGTCGACATCACATCCTGGCCATCCGTTGCCATCGTGTCCGAGCATGCCCCCTGGTGGAACACTCCCGTCACAGATTCAGGTATTCCACGCCTTTCGATGTCGCTTAGAAATTCATCTTTATCCGCATAATCAGAGATTATCAGATCTGCGAGATTAGCGATCTTGCTGGCATCCGTCAGATCGTCTACCAGAAGAATTTTCTCCCGTCCAGACTGATTGAGCGCCTCGATCAAATTGGAACC
>CAJWEF010000258.1 GCA_913031305.1 uncultured Acidiferrobacteraceae bacterium | reverse complement strand
TCCATCTTGTGTTCGATCACAACACAGGTCCGACCTGGTGCGATACGAGAACGAATCAGCTCTGAAATGCCGGCGGTTTCCACCGGTGTCATGCCGCCAGCCGGCTCATCCAGGACCAGCACCTTGGGATCACAGACCAATGCCCGTGCGATTTCCAAACGACGCCGTAGCGGCAAAGGTAATTTACTGGCAGAAAGGTTGCTCTGCTCCAGCAGGCCGACAGTTTCCAACGCCCGGCGTGCCGCCGCAACTCCTGGATCACCGGAGTGTTTCGCCGGGCCCAGTAATGTCGTCAAACCAGACTTGTCATGGCCGATAAGCGCCGCGATCACATTCTCTAAAACACTCATGCGGTTGAAGATGCGGATGTTCTGAAATGAGCGGGAAACGCCCAGGCGGGTAATCTGATCGGCACTGGTGTGGCTGATATCTTTACCATCAAGAAGCACACGTCCTGAATCCGGGGGATAGACACCGGTAATGATATTGACCAGCGTAGTCTTGCCCGAGCCATTGGGGCCAATCAGCCCGCTGACCGTCCCTCGCCCCAGATGCAGATCGATGCCACACAAGGCTTGCAACTCGCCGAAATTCTTGCTGACGGATTGCAGTTCAAGCACGAAACCACCTGCGAGCAACGCTCTTTAGCCGGTAGACCCGATCTTCATCGAGGATGCCTCGCGGCATGAAAATCAACATAAGCGCTACCAGGCCACCAAAAACGATCATCCGGTAACCCTGAATTGCCCGCACCGACTCCAGAAAACCAATATCAATCGCAACACCGATGAGCGGGCCCAATACGGTACCGAGACCCCCGATCAGGCCATAGGCCAAAGCGTGGACCCCCAGCATAATGTTGAAGATTTGCGGTTCTATGTAGGTGAATGAGTGAGCGTATAGAGTCCCTCCCAGGCCAGCGATGAATCCGGCGATTATTGCCGCCGTGACCTTGTACCTGACCGGGTTCAAGCCCTGGATCCGGGTTAGCAGGGGATCTTGGCCCAACATCCGAAAGATCATACCCAGTCGGGAGCGTTCAATGAGCACCAGACAAAGCAGCACCAAAAACAAAACGCCGTAAATCAATAACGTGTACTCAAAGACGCTGACATTGTTATCAAAGATCCAGCGTATCTCACCGAATCCCTCCGCACCGTTGGGCCCGATCAGTTCGCCGTCGATCTCAATCTGATAGCTCAGCTTGAACAGCGACAAGCGGACCATTTCTGCGAAAGCCAGGGTGGCGATCGAAAAGTACAAGCCGCTGATCCTAAGTGTGAGTAGACCGACCAAGCCAGCCGCGAGTGCCGCCAGCGAACTACCGAACAGCAACGCCACCCACAATGGCCACCCCCACAGTGTTGTCGCAATCGCGCCGGCATAGGCGCTGATTCCGAAATAGGCCTGCTGTCCGAACGATATCTCGCCGCTGATCAGCAACAGGTATGCCGACAAGGCAATAAGGGAGATCATTCCGATATTCGAGATAACGGTTAACAGGTAGTCGTTGGGCATGATCAATCTAGTGGTTTGTCAGACCCGCTCGTACGCGGCCTGTTGCTGGGCGACAATCCTCTGTCCAACCAGCCCACCGGGTCGCACGATGAGCATCATAAAGAGCAGCAGGTACGCAGAAATATCGCGGATCACCGGTCCTCCATACCAGAATGCATTAGCCTCCACCACGCCGAGAAGCAATCCGCCCAGGATCGCGCCAGGAAGTGAGCCCATGCCTCCTAACATCATGGCAATCAGGCCCTTGAAAGTAGCCCACAGTCCAAAAAACGGCGTGACCTGCGAATCGGCTGAGAGGATAAGGAACCCGGCAAGTCCGCCGAGAACTGAAACAACCGCAAATGCCAGGAATAAGATGTTTGAGCTGTTGATACCCATATAGGTCGAGGCCAACGGGTTGTCGGAAACAGCCCGCAGTGCCAGACCGGGCCGGGTACGGTACAGAAAAAGGTGCAACAGAGCTAGAAGTACCAGCGTCAGCAGGAACATTGAGATGTGTTCGCTGCGAACAACAAACGGTCCGATCTCAATGACTCTCGAGGTGAAGAAAGCCGGGAATGGGTAAGTGCGCTCGGGTAACAGGTGCATCGCGACTTCTTCGAGCTGCATCCAGATCGCAAAGCTCGAAACCATTGAGGCAATAGTCGCATCACGGCGTACCGCCCAAAAGCAAAGCCGCTCGACGTAGATACCAACCGCGACGGTGATAATCACGGTCACCAACACGACCAGCAAGACATTCTGGGAAAAGTTGAGATAGACCCAGGTGCCGGCGTAGGCGCCCAGCATAATGCTCGGCCCGAACGACAGATTCAGCCGTTTCATTACCCCGAACACCAGGGTAAAGCCCAGCGCTAACAGGGCGTAACCTGAACCGAACATTAGCCCGTCGATGCAGTTCTGAAGAAAGTCGGTCATCGTCAGAACCCGGGTTGGTCAGGTGCGAGGCTTAGGTTGAACCGGCACCCAGATAGGCCCGTTGGATAACCTCATCCTGTTGCATCTCCTGAGGATTACCATTGAAGGTTACCTTTCCCCCTTCCAGCAGGTAGACGTGGTGCGCAACCTTAAGCGCCATCCGGGCATTTTGCTCAACCAGCAGAATACTGACACCTTCCTTATTCAGCAAGCTGATGATATCGAAAATCTCCTCGACAATGATAGGTGCAAGCCCTAAAGAGGGCTCATCCATCATCATAATCTTAGGTCGCGCCATCAGGGCGCGACCAATGGCAAGCATTTGTTGCTCACCACCGGAAAGTGTACCCCCAGACTGGGTGCTCCTTTCTTTTAAACGGGGAAACCGTTCATAAATTCCTTTCAGATCGGCATCTATTGCCGGGCTGTCCTTACGGGGCCTGGCAAACGCCCCCGCGATCAGATTTTCTTCTACCGACATCTGTGGAAAGATCAGACGATTTTCCGGCACCAGGGCGATACCTTTGCGCACAATGCCCGGAGCGGACAAATTTGTAAGATTGTCCTTTTCAAAAGTGATGCTACCACTATACGCTTTAAGAATCCCAGCAATAGTGAACAGCGTCGTCGTCTTGCCAGCTCCGTTAGGCCCGAGTAAGCAGGTTACCTGACCTTCGCTAGCCTCG
>CAJWEF010000257.1 GCA_913031305.1 uncultured Acidiferrobacteraceae bacterium | reverse complement strand
GAGCACCGGAACCGACGACCCGCCTGGGATGACTGCTTTCAGGCTTCGTCCGTCCAGAACTCCACCCGCCAGTTCAAGCAGTTCGGCAAACGGTATCCCCATGGGCACTTCATAGTTACCGGGTCGATTGACGTGTCCTGAAACCGAGAAGATCTTACTGCCGCCGCTGTTTTCAACACCCAAATCAGAGAACCACTGCGCGCCTTTACGTAGAATTGGCGGGATTGACGCCAGGGTCTCGGTATTATTTATCGTTGTCGGGCGACCAAAAGCTCCGACCTGAGCCGGAAATGGCGGTTTGAAACGGGGCAACCCCTTTTTTCCTTCCAGAGATTCAAGCAAAGCCGTCTCTTCACCACAGATATAAGCGCCTGCGCCACGCTGGCTGTACAGTTGCAAATCAACTCCAGAACCCCGGATATTGATCCCGAGCAGACCCGCACCGCGGGCTTCGACAAGTGCCGCCTCGAAACGAGCCCAGGGCTCATAGTATTCGCCCCGGATATAGTTATATCCGACCGTCGCCCCTATCGCATAACCCGCGATTGCCATGCCCTCGATCAGTTGATGCGGGTTGAGTCGCAAGATGTCCCGATCCTTAAATGTCCCAGGTTCGCTTTCATCAGAGTTGCAGACAATGTATTTCTGACCCTGAGCGTCACGCGGCATAAAACTGAGCTTGAGGCCTGTTGGAAATCCAGCGCCACCGCGGCCACGCAAACCTGACGCCTTGATCACCTCTATCAGATCCTCCGGTGGCGTATGGCCATCCAATATACCCTCCCACACCTGGTAGCCGCCCTGTTCCCGATAGGACGCAAGGCTCCACGGCTCCTGGGCTTCCAATGGCGGAAGGCAGACAAACACCTGACTCGAACTGCTCATTGGTACGACTCCAGGATACTGTCCAACAGATCTGGCTGGAGATCTTCGTGATAATCATCATCTATTATCATCATCGGCGCGCCACTGCATGCGCCCAGGCACTCCGCCTCAAGCAGCGTAAAACGTCCATCGGAACTGGTTTCACCAAAATCAACCGCCAGATCTTCGCGCAAGCGATTGACGATGCCGGTAGAGCCGCGCAATAGGCAAGAAACATTGGTGCAAACCCGAATTGGATGTCGACCAACGGGCGAGGTATAAAACATGTCGTAAAAGGTTGCCACCTCAAATACCTCTATGGGCTCAAGGTCTAATATTCTGGCGACAGCTCCCACAATATCTTTGCTGATCCAGCCGTGTTCAGCCTGCGCGTAGCGTAAAGCTGATTTCACCGCCGCCTTTCGACTGGGGTATTTATCCGCCTCAGATTCTATCTTCAGGATTACCGAATCAGATAACTGGAACTCGCCGTCCTTGTTCAACGGTCTATCTCTCCAAAAACGATATCCTGGGTGCCGATGATCGCGACCACATCGGCCAGCATGTGGCCACGCGCCATCTCGTCAAGCGATGCCAAGTGAGGGAATCCTGGAGCCCTGATTTTCAGGCGGTAAGGCTTATTAGCACCATCGGAAATAATATAGATACCGAATTCGCCTTTAGGTGCCTCTACCGCCTGATATACCTGCCCTGGAGGAGTGCTGTAGCCTTCGGTGAATAATTTAAAGTGATGAATCAAGGACTCCATGTCCTGTTTCATCCCGGTTCGCTGAGGTGGCGCCAACTTGTGATCTGCGATCATCACCGGACCCTGATTGCTTTTTAGCCAGTCTACGCATTGGCTGATCACTTGATTGGATTGACGCATCTCCTCGACACGTATCAGGTACCGGTCATAACAATCTCCGGTACTGCCAACGGGTATATCGAACCGCAGTTGAGGATAAACCTCATAGGGCTGTTTGCGTCGAAGATCCCACTCAACGCCGGACCCGCGCAGCATCGGCCCAGTAAACCCCAGCTGCAATGCCCGTTCGGGGGTAACCACTCCTATATCAACCGTACGTTGCTTCCAAATTCGGTTATCAGTCAATAATGTTTCGTATTCGTCTACGCACTTGGGGAAGCGCTCGACGAAAGATTCAATAAAATCCAGTACCGAACCTTCCCTGTTAATGTTCTTCTGTCGGGTTTCTTTTTCACCGTGCACCGAAGATGCAGAGTACTTCGGCATCTCATCGGGCAGATCACGATAGACTCCGCCTGGCCGGAAATAGGCTGCGTGTAGCCGAGCGCCGGAAGTGGCTTCGTAGACGTCGCACAGATCCTCGCGCTCGCGGAATGCATAAAGGAAAACCGCCATCGCTCCGATATCCAGCCCGTGCGCTGCAATCCATAGCAGGTGGTTGCGAATCCGGGTAATCTCCGCAAACATGACCCGGATATACTGAGCCCGAAGGGGGGGCGTAATGCCCAGCAGTTTCTCAATAGCCAGCACGTAAGCGTGTTCATTACACATCATGGATACATAGTCCAGACGATCCATGTATCCGATACTGTGGTTGTAGGGCTTACTCTCCGCGAGTTTCTCGGTGGCGCGATGCAGTAGACCAATATGGGTATCGATTCGTTCTACCACCTCCCCATCCATTTCCATCACCAAACGCAGAACACCATGCGCAGCCGGGTGCTGCGGGCCGAAATTCATGGTGTAATTACGAATCTCAGTCAAGAGTCGTGATCCTGCCGTATGATCCGCGGCACCGTAACTCGGGGCTCGATCGATACCGGCTCGTAAGCCACTCGGCCCTTTTTTTCATCGAAACGCATTTCAACGTGCCCACTCAATGGGAAATCCTTACGGAAGGGGTGACCGATAAACCCATAATCAGTCAGTAGGCGACGCAGGTCCGGGTGCCCATCGAACAAAATTCCGAAAAGATCAAAGGCTTCCCTTTCGTACCAGTTCGCGCAGGCAAAGACATCAATTGCACTCGGCACAACCGGGTGATCTTCAGCGACGTAGGCGATCACTCGGATCCGATCGTTTCGGCTGACCGATAACAGATGATAGATCACAGCGAAACGTTCCGGGTGCTCTGCCAGAGCAGGTGAATAATCGCTGAAATCGACCCCACACAGATCAATCAACTGCTCGAATCGAGTCTGCGGGTCATCGCGTAGCGTTTCAAGCAATGAAATGAGTTGCTCTGCTTGCACGACAAATGTGTTCTCGCCGTAT
>CAJWEF010000256.1 GCA_913031305.1 uncultured Acidiferrobacteraceae bacterium | reverse complement strand
CCGTTTTAATCGGTAGGGATCCTCGATACACTTCCTTCTGGCAGCACCGTCTGGTAGTAGGTTTCTCCCGGTAAAATCAAACCAAGTTCCTTTCGTGCTCGGGCCTCAATGGCTTCCAGCCGACTTTTTATCTCGTTGATGTCTGCGTGAAGCCGGTCATTTCGGTGGCGAAGGGACGCATTCTTAGTTTCGAGACTGGCCAGGGTCTGCTGCAGATAAATCAAATCAACGATATTGCTTTTCCCGGCCCACAGCGCCCACTGGAGGGCCAGCACCCCAACAATCAATGTGAAAATGAGGACCTTGCGGTACACGAATTCTACGCCCTACATACTCTCTAGTGATTGCCCCGGTGGGGGAATCCCGCCATTCCGGCGTATCGAGCCTGCGGCCCCAGTTCCTGCTCGATTCTTAAAAGGCGATTATATTTGGCGACCCGTTCTGAACGCGACAACGACCCGGTCTTAATTTGCCCTGCACCAACCCCCACCGCGAGGTCCGCGATAGTTGTATCCTCAGTCTCGCCTGATCTGTGCGAAATGGTAACCCCGTAACCATGGCCCTGCGCAAGCGCGACCGCATCTAATGTCTCGCTAAGTGTGCCAATCTGGTTCGGTTTGATCAGTATCGAGTTGGCAAGCCCTTGGTCAATTCCTCGCTTCAAGATAGCAGGGTTGGTCACAAACAGATCATCTCCAGTAAGTTGCACCTTGTTTTTGACCCTCGCACTCAGCGCCTTCCAGCCGTCCCAATCCTCCTCGGATAGCGCGTCCTCGACCGAGATAATGGGGAACCGGGTAATCCAGTCGTAGATCAGGTCGATAAATTCTGGCGTGCTAAATTTTCGACCCTCAGAATCTAAAGTGTAGTGCCCTGCTGAGTAAAATTCTGAACTCGCGACATCCAGCCCAAGATAGACCTCATCCCCAACACGGTACCCGGCGTCATCAATGGCCTGAAGTACCGCAGTAACCACGCTCTCATTGGAAGCAAAGTCCGGCGCAAAGCCGCCTTCATCGCCGACCCCGGTTTGCAATCCTTGCGCTATTAGGACAAGACGCAGTTTGTGAAAAATCTCGGCGCCCGCGCGTAAAGCCTCAGTAAAACTTGTCCGGCCTACAGGCAGGATCATAAACTCTTGAAAATCTACGCTATTATCTGCATGGGCTCCGCCGTTTACAATATTCATCTGCGGGACAGGAAGGCGCGTCGGGTTCAAGTTTCCGTGCAGCGCTGCAATGTGACGATACAAAGGAACGGCGAGTTGTCGCGCTACAGTGCGTGCGAGGGCCAGCGACACTGCAAGGATCGCATTTGCACCGAGCCGGCTTTTGTTGAGCGTATTGTCGAGCCCAATCATTGCCAGATCTACCGCCCGTTGGTTCGACCCATCCATCCCTCGGAGGCAACTGGCGATCTCGCCGTTGATGTTGCTTACCGCGTTGTGGACCCCTTTGCCGTCGTAGCGCAGCGGATCACCATCACGAAGTTCCAAGGCTTCGAGTTTTCCTGTGGAAGCGCCAGAAGGCACAGCCGCACGGCCATGAGCTCCGCCTCGAAGGCGGACCTCCGCCTCAACAGTGGGAAAACCCCGGGAGTCCAGAATTTCGCGCCCGAGGACCGACTCAACTACCAAACTCACAGCACGCTCTCCGGTTCCACCTGCACTCGATCCGTTGGGTACTGGTCAGATCTCAATATCATCTCGGATCCAACCACCGCTTTTAACGACCCGATCTTGGGCAAGTAAGTCCCGCAGTAATGACTCAAGGTTGTCCAGTGGCCACGCATTTGGTCCATCACTGAGTGCCTGATCCGGATCGATGTGGGTTTCCATAAATAGTCCGGAGATACCGGCACCAACCGCCGCCCGCGCTAGCACCGGGACGAATTCGCGTTGTCCACCCGATCGGTCTCCTGCCCCCCCAGGTAGCTGGACCGAATGGGTCGCATCAAATACTACCGGGCAACCAAGGCTGTGCAAAATATCAAGCGAGCGCATATCAACGACCAGATTGTTATAGCCGAAGGTTGTCCCACGCTCACAGACCAAGATGTCCGTGTTCCCAACCGCTCGTGCCTTTGCCACAACGCCTGTCATTTCGCCGGGGGATAAAAACTGACCTTTCTTGATATTTATCGGCTTCCCGGTTTTTGCTGCCGCCTCAATCAAGTCGGTCTGACGGCACAGAAACGCCGGAGTCTGAAGCGCATCAACCACTTCGCCACAAAGGGTTGCCTGTTCCGGCGTATGCACATCAGTCAAAACCGGAAGGCCGGTTTGGGTTTTGATCATTTGGAGAATTTCGAGTCCTTCGTGGAGCCCTGGACCACGAAACGATCTGCCTGAGGTACGGTTGCCCTTATCGAACGATGACTTATAAATGATCAGAACATCGAGTGCCTGACCTATGGCCGCGAGCCGAACTGCGGTAGCCAGCGCGTTCTCACGGCTTTCGATGACACACGGGCCGGCGAGCAGAAACAGCGGCTGCCTCCGGCCGATCTCGCGACCGAACAGTTTCACCCGTCAACCGCCTCCGGTTTATTTATGTCGCCCTGGCTTTTAGCCTGAAGCATTGCTGAGACATAAGCCGAGAACAGCGGGTGTCCGTCTCGTGGCGTAGAGGTAAATTCTGGGTGGAACTGGCATGCCACGAACCACGGATGTCCAGGTAACTCAATCATCTCCACCAGGTCATCTTCTGAGCACCCGGATATACGCAGTCCCTGGTTCTCAAATTGATCACGGTAGTTGTTGTTCACCTCATAGCGATGGCGATGGCGCTCCTGAATTCGAGCTTTCCCATAGATCTGCGCGCACAGTGAGCCAGGACTCAGTATTGAATCTTGGGCACCAAGTCGCATGGTTCCCCCGAGATCGTCATTTTCGTTCCTCGCGACCACGTTGCCATCAGATTGGGTCCACTCAGTAACTAATGCGACCACCGGATTCTCTGTCGCCGAATCAAACTCGGTACTTTGCGCGTTCTCAAGGAGTGCGACATTGCGGGCAAACTCGATAATCGCTATCTGCAGGCCAAGACAGATACCGAGATAGGGTATTTTGCGAGTACGTGCATACTCTACGGCTCGGATCATACCTTCAGACCCACGAATACCAAAGCCGCCTGGCACTAAAATCGCAT
>CAJWEF010000255.1 GCA_913031305.1 uncultured Acidiferrobacteraceae bacterium | reverse complement strand
GCTGCCTCTGCCCACCTGAAAGCCTCATTCCCAACTCTCCTACCCCCTGCTTGCCGTCGTTTGAAAACTTGTCGACGCCCGTGGCTTCCAGCAATCGCTGTAGATCAATCTGTGGTTGGCCGCTCTCGGCATAAGTGACATTTTGCGCAATGGTGCCGTCAAACAAGATCGGTTCTTGGGGTACCAAAGACACCTGGCGCCGCAAATCAGTAAGCGAGTAAGACTCTATCGGTATCCCATCTATAAGGATCTCACCATTGTTTGGCGTATAAAAGCCCAGCAGAAGCGACGCAATGGTGGATTTGCCACTTCCAGATGCACCAACAAGCGCAACCGTTTTTCCAGGTTCTAAAACAAAAGATACACCCCGAAGGGCCGGCTGATCTCCCTGGGGATAAGTGAAGGCTACGTTTTGAAACTCTACCCGGCCAAGAACCTTTCGCGGCGGGTTGGATTCGCCTATGTCCTCAGATGGTTCATCAATCACCGAAAATACGCTATTAGCGGCTGCTAGCCCTGCCTGCACATACTCGTTGATCCGGGCCAGTCGCTTAATGGGGCTCATCAAGAGCAGTATGGTGCCCATGTAGGAAACGAAGGTGCCCGGGCTGACGAACGCTCCGATCGTGTCAGTCAGTGCCAGGTAAATAATCAGGGATACTCCAGCACCGGCGATTAGGAGCAGCAGTGGAACGCTAATCGCTGCCACCAAAGCCCGACGCAGAGATCGTCGCCTGTTGGCTTCGTTGACGGCCCTAAAGGCGGCCTCTTCCACCGCGTAACCGCCGAAGGCTTTAACCACGCGATGCCCCTGGAAAGCTTCCTTTGCAACGTGGGTGATTCCGCCCATTGATTGCTGGATGCCTTCGCTCGACCGACGAAAACGACGGGACGCCTTACGGATAACAAAGGCCACAAAAGGCGTAATGAGAAGAAAGATAAGCGTTAGCGGCCAACTTAGGATCAGCATCCAGGCGACCAGACCCAGAGTTAAAAGCGAGTCCTTGATAATAATCTGTACCGCCATCGTGCTGGCGGCAGCGACCTGCTCGAGGTCGTAAATTAATTTCGAGATAAGGCCGGAAGTCGGCTGAAGATCATAGTATGCAGACGGCAGACGAATCATTCGCCCAAATAACAATTGACGAAGATCGAAAATCAAACGCCGGCCCACCCAGGCGATACAGTACTGGTCAGTGAACGCACCAACCGCGCGCGCCATGAAAACCCCCATAAGCAAAGCCGGAATTAGTCGAATCATGGTGTCGTCGCGCTCAACGAACCCACCATCCATAATCGGCTTGAGGAGCGCCGCAAAACCCACTTCGGACATAGCAACCACTGCCATACCGGCTACGCTGAGAAGAAAAACAGCTTTGTGCGGCCAAACATATCCAAGCAAACGCCGGTAAAGCGCCATACCCCCCGGTGAGTTCCCGTCAGCGCTCATCACTGGGACACCTGCGCGGCAAAAGTGACTCGGGCGAGACCCGCACGTCTGGCCGCATCCAGAGCGAGAATCACTGCCTGGTGACTGGTTTGAGCATCGGCACGAATCACCAGCGCTGGGTTTGATGCACCCCTGGGCAGTCGCCCAAGGGCAGAAGCCAGTTCATCAGCATTTCGGGGCTGAATTGGAGTGCCAGAGTCACCGCCGATAGGGTACAACTGGTATTGTCCCTGGGCATTAATCACCAAGGAAATATCCTGCTGGGCCAAGGGGTGCGCAGCCTCGCTACGAGCTTCGGGCAAGGCTATCTCCAGGTTGGTTTCACGATTGAAAGTGGTGGAGACCATAAAGAAAATCAGCAACAAGAAGACGATATCAATCAGTGGGGTCAAATTAATCGAGACTTCCTCAGCCGGCGCGCTTGAGAATTTCATCTTGGCAGGCGTCCGCGAAGCACTTCGAGCAAGCGCAGCGCCTGCTGTTCAATTTCTACTGTTAACTCGTTAATCCGCCCGCGAAAGTAGCGATGGAACATTAGGCTCGGAATCCCAACCGAAAGCCCTGCTGCGGTGGTGATTAGCGCTTCGTATATTCCCCCGGCCAGAATTTGAGGGTCCCCGACTCCGGCGGTGGTTATGGCAGCAAATACTTTAATCATTCCAATCACTGTACCCAGCAATCCCAGCAAAGGCGTAGTCGCCGCTATTGTTCCAAGAGCATTCAGGTATCGCTCAAGGCCATGTACGACGTGCCGGCCAGATTCCTCGACCGCTTCTCGAACTCGAAGGGGATCACTTTCTGCACAGGCGAGTCCAGCGGCCAGAACCCTGCCTAAGGCGGAGCCGCGACGCAACGCCGCAACACGATCGGCATCGAAACGACCTTGCATCAGAGCCCGTTCCACATCAGTGGCCAAGCCTGAAGGCGTCACCACGGCTCGGCGCAGCGCTAGAGAGCGTTCCAGGATAATGGCGACCGACAGCACAGAACATACCAGAATGGGTAACATCAGCCACCCCCCAGTACGGATCAATTCAAACATTACTGACAGGCTCCCAGGAGAATGGTCGAAAAAAATAAGACATTGAGGCCAGAGTATTTCATCAGGTGATTAATTCTACCCGGCCTGAGTTCGGTGGGGGGTCTAGTTGACCAGACCCGCTAATGATGCCAAAAACGTATCTGGGTGTCAGCAAACGTGTCAATACTCCATCCTTGCGCCGTGGTCTCCAGATTAAGCTGGCCTCGTTCTGCCGTGTCTAACATCCGGATCCCAAGCCGTTCATATCGTCTTTTTATTTCCGGCGCCGGATGGCCAAATCGATTGGCTGAGCCGCGGCTGAACAGCGCCATTAAGGGTTCGGTCGCGGCAAGAAAACCCAGGCTTGATGATGTCTTTGAGCCATGATGGGGTACTTGAAGAATATCCACTTTAAGATCATCGCCGTAGCGCCTAACCAGCGCCTGTTCTGCATGACGTTCGATATCCCCTGTTAACAGCAGGCTTCCGTAGGGCCCAGAAACGTGAAGAACACAAGATCGGTTGTTAATATTTTGACTGCCATCAGGGCGGCTCTTAAGGAATTGAAACCGAACATCATCCCAGACCCACGGATCCTGCAGCTCGCAATCGCCACTGGGCGAACGCTCAGGATCACTGTGATTGAGCCTGGCGATCCGAAACGCCCGTTGAACCGCCCCAAGACCTCCGGCGTGA
>CAJWEF010000254.1 GCA_913031305.1 uncultured Acidiferrobacteraceae bacterium | reverse complement strand
CGACTGATATCTGGCAGGATATTTTAAAAGACTTCGAAGCCCCCCCGCTGGATGTTGCGCGCCGGGAGGCTTTGGATGACTTCGTCACCAGGCGTAAAAAGGAGATCGGCAGCGGCGAGCCATAGGGTGGGCGAAAGTAGCGGGCAAATTCTGGCATTAGTCTAGGTTTGTGTATAGTCGGATTGCTGTGGGCCCGCCACGGTAACACTGATAACCCGGAGTCACTTATGCCGATAGAATCGATCAAGGCTGCACGAAAGGCTCCGCGCCAGCACGGCGCTATGGAATATAGCGATTGCCCGGTCGATCTCGACGTTGTGCGTAAATATCGGTTGCACCGTTTGCGCTCGGAGATGGAGCGCGCCGATGTTGCGGGGCTGTTGTTGTTCGACCAGATCAATACCCGCTATGCAACTGATGCAACAAATATGCAGGTCTGGTGTTCGCACTATGAGACCCGTTGCGTTTTTGTTGCGCTCGATGGACCAGTGGTATTGTTCGACTACGCTAATCATCCTCATCTTGCTGAAGGCTTACCTGGGATTGATGAGTACCGGGTGATCCCATCGTTTTACTATTTTTCCGCTGGTTATCACGGCGAGGCGCGAGTGCAGGTTTTCGCCAGCCAGATTGAAGACCTGGTACGCCAGCACGGCGGCGACAGCCGACGATTAGCAGTGGACCGCCTGTCTTTCATTGCCTGTGACGCCCTTCGTCAGAAGGGGTTGATGCTTGTCGATGGAGAGGCTATTGCCGAGCAGGCTCGTGCGCTTAAGTCAGCCGAAGAACTCACCCTGATGCGCGCATCGATGGCAGTTTGCGAGGAGGGCTGCCGGGCGATGCGCGAGGCCTTGCAGCCCGGCATTACGGAAAACGCCCTGTGGGCCCGGTTGCATGAGACCAATATCCGCCTGGGGGGCGAGTGGATCGAGACCCGACTGCTGTCCTCAGGCCCGCGAACCAATCCCTGGTTTCGTGAGTGCTCGATGCGCCCAATAGAAAGCGGTGATATGGTCTGCTTTGATACCGATCTGATCGGTCCCTATGGGTATTGCTCGGATATCTCGCGCGCCTGGTTATGTGGGGATCGCCCGAATGATGAGCAGCGCCGCCTGTATGCAGCCGCTTACGAACAAATTGAGACCAATATTGCGGCACTGGCCCCCGGGCTGAGCTTTCGAGAGGTATCACAGCGGTGCTGGAAAATTCCCGAGGCCTATCTGTCTCAACGTTACCCGTCATTAATGCATGGTGTTGGGTTGGCTGATGAATACCCCAGCATCAAACACTGGGTTGATTTCGAAGCTAAGGCCTACGAGGGCCTTTTGCAGCCGGGAATGGTTTTGTGCGTCGAATCATTTATCGGTACCGAAGGGGGGCGTGAGGGTGTCAAACTCGAAGAACAGGTTATCATTACCGAGACCGGCATCGAGCGGATGTCTTCTTATCCGTTTGAGGTTGATTGGCTATAGCCGGAACACCTCTTCGCAAAGCAAATGAACGTTACTATCGATTGTCTTCAGTACTGCAACTGGTCGCGCGGCATTTTTGACTAGATGTTAGATGACGCCCTGAACGCGGTGCACGTGACCGTTTGCTATCACGAGGATTTCGCGAAACCGTGTCATGATGGGGCCGAACTTATTTTAGATGAGATCTTGGCGGAAGATCTCGTTCGGACGGGGCGTCGAGCCGGCCTCGCCGGCGACGCCACATCCGTCGCGTGCCTCAAGGCATTTGCCGACAGGATGCTGGTTTTGGAATCAGAGCGTTCTTTAAGGCAGGGAGCTGGTGCAGGGGTTATCGACGCAGATTGAGCCAATACCTGGGCGCTGGTGGAGGCTCGCCGGCGTGTGGGCACTGTACATGGCCTTCGGACTCAATATGGCCGGATTGGCTCCATTGGTTCCGGATATTGAGGCAGACCTTGGTTTCTCCCACGCCTCTATGGGAACCGTTCTGGGCGCCTGGCAGTTTATCTATATCTTTGCTGCCATTCCCTGCGGGCTGGTTCTTGACCGCATGGGCACGCGCAGGGCGTTGTTTTGGGGTGCCTTGCTGATTGGCGCGTCCGGCATAGCGCGTGGATTCGCACAGGAGTACTTGCACCTGTTGGCGGCGGTGGCCTTGTTTGGGCTGGGCGGCCCTTTGATATCGGCCGGCGCCCCCAAAGTAGTCAGTGAGAATTTCGCCGGTGCTGAGCGAGGCTTGGCAATGGGTATCTATATTACCGGCCCTGGCGTTGGCGCCATGGTGTCATTGTTATTCAGTCAGCCGGTGCTGATGCCACTGTTGGGGGGTCGTTGGGGCCTAGTGCTGATTCTTTGGGGGTTTGCCGCCCTGGCGGCAGGATTATTCTGGCTTTTAGTGGGCCGGGGTGTTACTCGGTCTGCTGGCCGGATTACGCCAAATGCTCCGCTGTGGAATGAGATCGGCGCTGTGTTGTCTCTAGCGCCGGTGCGGCTGATCCTGCTGATGAGCATCGGCGTATTCTCGATCAACCATGCGATGAGTAACTGGCTGGTTGAGATGTTACATAACTTTGGTGCTGGGCTAAAGCAAGCCAGCCTGATGGCGGTCGTGCCGGCGGTGGTAGGGATCGTCAGTGCATTGACCTTGCCGCGGCTGGCAACCGGGTCACGACGTTTTGGCGTCCTGATTACACTCTTTAGTTGTTCGTTGTTTGGCAGTTTGCTGTTCCTGATCGGGGGCATGGGTTCGTGGTTATATCTCGCACTTATCCTGATGGGAATCGCTGGCGGCTCGATGATGACCGTGCTGATCCTGACTCTGGTTGAAGTGCCGGGCGTTGGCGAGCGCCGGGCCGGAACCGCAGGGGGGTTCTTCTTTTCTGCAGCTGAGATTGGTGGTGTGGGTGGACCGGTTGCGATCGGGGTACTCTATGGCGGCTCCGGAGGATTCAGCAGTGCCCTGGCGCTCCTGGCCCTGGTGGCATTACTGCTGATCGGTGCTGTGGTGCCGCTGCGTCGGCTACTTGCGGGTTCAGGCAAAGCCCAGTAGAGCGTGTGACAGTGGCTGGTGCACCGGTTCCAGACCAGTTACGTTTTTTCTGATTTGCCGCAGAGTCATGCAGAGAATTTCGCCGCGCGTCTGGTTTCACCAGGGCCATCCGGCCGCCGTTGGAACCCAGTTGAATCACTCCGTGAACGGGTAAA
>CAJWEF010000253.1 GCA_913031305.1 uncultured Acidiferrobacteraceae bacterium | reverse complement strand
GAAGCGGCCTACACCGCTGACATACTGAAGAGATGGGGCGTGCCGGAAGAGGATATCGTGGTGGAAAAGGCCAGCCGTAACACTCGTGAAAACGCGGTTACAACCCGACGCCTGCTAAGTGAACGCGGAATTGATAGAATACTGCTCGTCACCGCGGCTTTTCATATGCCTCGGGCATTGCCGACTTTCCGTCATACTGGCTTTGATGTTGTCCCGTCTCCTTCCGGTTATTCAATAGTTGCGTATCGACGGCCAGCACTGCTCGACTGGTGGCCGACACTTGGAAATCTCGGGAAAGCACAGGCGTTGATGAAGGAAAAACTCGGCATACTGGTGTACCGCTTTCGCGGATGGATGGATTAATCTCTCGCATCTATATTTTCCTATGACCGATCTATTGCTCGATGCTAGCGCCGTGGCAGCTGTCTGTGGGCGAGATAATGGCGATGCTTCCTGGCGCGCAGTGCGGAAAGATCTACAACATCAGAATCGGCGGGTTTGGCTTTACCTGGGCGAGTTGGGCGATATCCTGGAGTATCTTGCTGAAGAGCCGGCCTTTGTTGCCACTGGAGACAGCGAAGATCAGGTAACGGCAGCAGGACATACCCTCGCAGATCTGGCCCGGGATTGCCAATGGCTGGCTGCATTGGCAGAGGATGCGCATGGCTTGGATGATCCCGATCCTATGGCAGCGGTTCTCGCCCGGGCCGCAAGCCGGCTGGGAGAAGATACTCAAATCATCACAGCAAATCCGCGCCGACTCAGCCGTGGACAGCCATTTGTCGATGCTGCCTCAGTACTGCGCCAAAATGTAGAGGCGTCGATTGGATTCATTGATTTACAAGCCCAGCAAGACCGACTCCGTCCGCAGCTCGAGAGTAATCTGCACCGGGTTTTGCACCATGGTCGCTACGTGATAGGGCCAGAGATCACTGAACTGGAAGCACAACTTGCCGAGTACGTCGGCGTCGAGCACTGTATCTGTGTGTCAAGTGGCACCGATGCCCTTCTCATCGCAATGATGGCGCTTGGCATCGGGCCCGGTGACGAGGTGATCACCTCGCCTTTCACATTTATTGCTACAGGTGAAATGATCACTCTGCTGGGCGCAAAGCCGGTCTACGTGGACATAGATCCGGCAACCTTCAACATCGATGCGGATAGGATTGAAGCGGCTGTGACCGACCGGACCCGTATCATCTTGCCGGTAAGCCTGTATGGCCAGTGTGCCGACATGGATACGATTAGTGCCATCGCAACACGACATGAGCTCACCGTCATCGAGGATGCTGCCCAGAGTTTTGGTGCTACCTACAAGGGCCGGCGCTCCGGCGCGTTAAGTGATATTGCCTGTACCAGTTTTTTTCCGGCTAAGCCGCTGGGGGCCTACGGGGACGCAGGTGCGTGCTTCACGCGTGATGAAAAACTCGCAGCCACCATGCGGCAAGTGCGCGATCATGGGCAAGATCGACGTTACCACCATTTGCGCCTAGGTATCAATGGCCGCATGGACACATTACAGGCGGCTGTCTTGTTGGCCAAGATGGACATATTCGATGACGAACTGCAAAAGCGCCAGGCGGTGGTTGTGCGGTACGCAGAACAACTGGCTGGGCTCGAGCACCGGGACAGGCTGGTTCTGCCCTGGGTGCATCCGGACAACACTTCGAGTTGGGCTCAATACACCCTTAGGGTTAGTGGTCGTGACGCACTGCAAACGGCTATGGTAGGGCAGGGCATACCCACGGCTGTACATTACCCAATGCTGCTCTATGATCAGCCGGCGTTGGTGCAGCCGGGTATCGATTGTGCAGAAAGCGATCGTGCCGCACGCGAGGTCATCAGCCTGCCGATACATCCGTATCTTGAGCCGGTCGTGCAAGCACGTATCACCGCTGCGCTCAAAAAGGTGTTGGCGACGGATTAGAGTGCCGCCCAAGGCGTCAATATGGGGAGTTAGAGCTATGAGAATAGCGATTATCGGCATGGGTTACGTGGGTACCCAGTTGGCGGTAGCGCTCGGCCGGAACCACGAGACGGTCGGATTCGATTTAGACGAAAAAAAACTCTCGACCTACCGTTCAGGCTGTGATCCAACGGGGGAAGTCGCAAACGGACAGCTAGCCGCTGCTACTGGTTTGCGATTCACTAGTGATCCTGCGTGCTTGGCCAGGCATGAGGTCTACATCATTGCGGTACCTACACCAATAGATGAAGCCAAGGACCCCGATTTGGGGCCACTTATAAGTGCCAGTCGAATCGTTGGTGCTGCGATGGCGGCCGGTGCAGTGGTCGTGTATGAGTCAACCGTTTATCCTGGTGTGACTGAGGAGGTCTGTGTGCCGGTGCTGGAGGAGGTATCGAGCCTCAAGTGGCGACAGGATTTCCACGTCGGTTATTCGCCGGAGCGAATCAATCCAGGGGATCCAGAGCATACCCTCGCCACCATCACCAAGGTGGTTGCAGCTGACGATGAAAAGACCCTGAAGATGCTGGCAGAACTGTACGGCAGCGTGGTCGAGGCCGGCGTGTACCAGGCACCCAGTATACGCGTGGCCGAGGCTGCCAAAGTGATCGAGAATACCCAGCGCGACCTCAACATCGCCTTGGTGAATGAATTAGCCGTTATTTTCGACCGGCTGGATATCAATACCTCAGATGTATTGGCAGCGGCTGGGAGCAAGTGGAACTTCCTCCCCTTCAAGCCCGGGTTGGTAGGCGGACACTGCATCGGGGTGGACCCCTACTACCTGACGCACAAGGCACAGATGGTTGACTATCACCCGGAGGTGATCCTGGCCGGCCGGCGCATCAACGATAATATGGCCCAGTTCGTTGCCGACAAGACCCTCAGGCTGATGAGTCAGGCTGGGCTCGCCGTCGCCGGTACTACAGTCAACTTGTTTGGCGTGACTTTCAAGGAGAACTGCCCCGACACGCGAAATTCCCAAGCGTTCCCCTTGATTGCCGAGCTTGAAGGTTACGGCCTGACAGTAAATGCCTGCGACCCGCTGGCCGATGCGGAGGAGGTCCGGCGGGAATACGGTGTGGTTCTGCAGCCACTGGCTGCGATAGATTCGGCGCCGGTGACCATCGTCGCAGTGCCTCATGCTGGGTTTGTGGAGCGGGGCTTTGCCTGGCTCGACCCGCTGATGGACAAGCCCGGGGTGTTGGTCGACGTTAAGTCGGTGTTCCGCGAGCCGGCCAGCACTGGTCAACTCGTCTACTGGA
>CAJWEF010000252.1 GCA_913031305.1 uncultured Acidiferrobacteraceae bacterium | reverse complement strand
CTGCTCTTGATCACTTTGCGAGTCGGTGTAAGTGGCATTTCATCGACTACCATCAAGCGTTCCGGCCATTTGTTCTTAGAGATATTTTTGTTTTTTAGCAAGGAGCAGATATCCTCAAGATCGGTTGATTCGCCTGACTTCATCTGGACAAAACAGCAGGCTCGCTCGCCGAGAGATGTATCTGGCACGGGGGCGATCGCGACCATCTCAATTTTGGAGTCAGTCAGAAGGATTTCCTCGATCTCGGCAGGGTTGTATTTGACACCACCACGATTGATCACATCCTTGATACGGCCGGTTATCTTGAGGTTGCCGTCTTGATCGATTACAGCCAGATCACCGGTCCTGAACCAGCCGTTGTCGGTAAAAGCATCCGAATTGGCTTGGGGATTATCCAGGTAGCCCGGAAACACGGAACTCCCTCGCACCTGTAACTCGCCCTCCGTATCGGCGGAAACAGCCTCGCCGGTCTCCGGGTCAACCACCCTGATTTCGTTGCCCGGAGCCGCGGGGCCGGCGCTATTGATGCCGACCTCCATATCCTGGTCCGGGTAACTGTAGGTGCCGGCGGCCAGTTCGGTCATACCCCACAGCTGGCACACGATGCTCCCCGTACGCGAATGATAGGTACGGAGAAGATCTGGTGGGCAGTAGGCGCCTGAAAACACTGAGAAGCGCACGGAGGAAAAATCATGTTTGTCCAAAATTTCAGCATTCTGCAGGGCGGCCGCGTGAGCGGGGCCCAAAAATATGGCGGTAGGCCGGGTTGTTTCAACAAGCTGTGCCATCTCTGCTGGCACGAATGCGGGTAGCAGAACGGCTGTTGCCCCGGCACACAAGGTGATGTGATAGCTGTGCAGTCCGTAGAGATGACTGAAGGGCGCTACCGACAGAATGCGGTCATCGTTCGTGACCTGGAACTTGTCGACACTCAGTCGGCTGTTACTCATCATGTTCTGGTAGGTCAGCGGCACGCCCTTGGGGTTCGATGTCGTGCCTGAGGTGTAGAGTAATAGGTAAGGATCGGCACCGACCGGTGGATTCCCGACCACCGGTGTGTCGTCAGCCATGAGGCTGGAAAACTTGATTGCACCGGGCGCCGTTTCCGGACCCAGAACGATCACGTGCTCAAGCGCAGCATACTTCTGCTTGCACTTCAGCATGATCTGCACGGTTGGTATATCCTTGAATGCAGGCAGGCTGATAACTGCCCGCGCCTTGGCGTGTTCCAGCAGGAACTCGATATCCGACTGGGCGTAGGGCATGTGTATTGTCTGCATTACACCACCAAAAGAGGCGATTGCGAGGTAGGTGATCAGAAACTCCTGAATATTTGGTAACTGCACTGCCACAATGTCGCCTTTGCCGAGTCCGAGGTCCATCAAGCCACGGGTCAGGCGATCGACTTTGTTTTTCAGTTGCCCGTAAGTCATGCATTCGGTCGAAGTAATGATTGCCGAGGCATCCGGTGTTTCAGTGGCGTGTGTCGTCAGCCAGCCGCTCAGTGTGTCGTTGTTCCACAGTCCCTCCTCTAAATAGATCGCTGCCCGGTCAGGGTTGAAACTCAAGGCTTCGCGCAATGCCATGCCCTCCTCTCGGATCTTTAGTCGCTTCTTGGGATCCTGGTAGCGGTCTTTCTTCCAGCGCTTGCCGCCTCCGAGGTGAAACAGCATTCGGTGCTGATCGATCCGATGGTATTTCCGCTCGACGAAAACCCTCACTACACTGACCTGCTCGGGCAACAAACCGATTCGTGCTGCGATTTCCTCATCTGTCAGGCCGCTGCCGGCGCGTTGTTGGGCGATGTTGTCGAAATCGAGTTCGCGCACAGGATCACCCAGGCGGGTCTGCTTGTTGAGGCTCAGCTTGAAAATGATCTCGCCATAGGTATCGATCATTTGTTGTGTTACCCCGTAAGCCATGTTCCTGCCGCCCAGTCAGACGCTTGGGCCCGCCTCGACGTCCAGCTCAGCATATGCCTGGGCTTTGGCTTCTGCCACTTTCTGCCGCATCCCGCGGCCCCGGGCGACGGGATCGGCCATTAGTGCGGTTTGGGTAATTGGACACACACGCATGCACTCATAACACAGCGACAACAGTTCCCCGGCACCGATCGAAAGTTTGTACCAGATCAGCTGGTTCTCAGGGCTGTGTACCGCCATACCGCGTTCGATTGGATCCTTTGCATCCATCATGTCGAGGAGGATATTGGGAATGGCTTCATACTGCTGAGACATCGTTGCGCAGGCATGGGCGTCGTAATGCATTTCTGCAACCTTGCCATCTTCACTGATTGTTCCACTGATGCAATCAACAGGACAAAACTGCATGCAGGGCGTCTTCCCGGATTTTTTGTAAAGCTTCACGCAGGACGGGTGGGGACATGGGTTGATTTCCATGGGGGCATCAGCCGGTATCTCCAGCTCAGTGAAAACCGAGGCATAGAACATCATGCCGAATTCAGGATGCAGCAGAATATCCCCGGCCATGGACCGGGCTCCAATGCCAGCAATCTCGGCGTGAAGCTTGAGGCTTTGCATTGGAGTACGTGCGCCTTTTTCAGGATCCATATCCGGCGGGCAGAAAATCGCCCGTGCGCCGTATTCACGTTCGATCAAGAAGGCGAGTCCATAGGCAATGCGATAGGCCGTGGTTTCGGTGTCGCCAATGTAGGCAAGAGTCTTGGCGTCCGCAGCCCATGCTCCCTTGGTTCCGCCGCCGACGCCTATAGAGATCACAGACTTGACCCGCGGCAGCATGTCTCGTGGGCCGTGACCCTTTGGGGCTATTTTCTCCAGTGCATCGACGTCCCCCACGCCAAAGGCCAATGCGCCTTTTTTCGTGCAATACGCAATCATGGCTTGCTTGGCCCGGGTAGAGTCGAATGCTTCGGTCATCTGGATAATCTGTTCATTGTGCAGTTCCGTTAACGGCTAACAAGTTTAGCCCAGAAACCGATTACTGCGCTTGGGCATGACGACTCGTTCCGTTTAGCGTGACCAGCTGTCGCTGTAAGCACGACAACTAGGGTGTCAAGGAATACGTCTTGATGTCCGAGACCAGATCCCTGACCTGCGTCAGGTCAGCAGTAGGTAACTTGCAGATGGTGTCTTCGCACACGTAAACGGTAGTTTTACCCTTGATCATCGGCTTTCGGGCAAGCAGCGCCAGTGTGTTGCTTTGTTCAGGGAGTCCAGCGCCCAGGGTTTTGTTCGGGTTGAAGCTGCTTTGGAGCCAGGA
>CAJWEF010000251.1 GCA_913031305.1 uncultured Acidiferrobacteraceae bacterium | reverse complement strand
GCAGGGTTCTCGATCGAGTAACGTACGCCGGCCTGGGCGGCAAGATTTACCACGGTATCGAACGCACTGGCGGCGAAAAGAGCAGACATGGCCTCGCGTTCAGCGATATCGGCCTTGACGAAACTGAAACGCTCTGCTGGCGTCAGTTGTGCCAGCCTCGCTTCCTTGAGCGACACATCATAGTAATCATTGAGATTGTCGACACCAGTCACGGTGTCACCACGCTCTAGCAGTGTTTTTGTAAGCGCCGCACCGATAAAACCGGCAGCACCGGTAACCATTATATGCAAGGCTACAGACTCCAGTACGTCAGTTGGCAATCCATTATCGCGCTTAAATCCCGATCTTCGTAACTTATATCCATAAGCCGGCTAACTAAGTTGAATCCAGCATGGGGCGAGCCAGGACGTCAGCCAGGACGTCACTAACACGGGCCTGCGCCTCATCGCCCAGGTAGGGATGCATCGGTAGGCTGAGCACCTCGTCTGCGGCACGATCACCTTCTGGGCAATTCGCCTCGGTTTGTATCAAAGCCGGCTGCTGATACAGCGTTACCGGATAGTGCACCGCGGTTGGGATTCCAGCGCTGGCCAAAGCCCGCTGTACCTCGTCCCGACCCTTAACCCGCACCGTGTACTGTGCCCAACTTGAGGTATTGTGAGATTGCACGATAGGCAACACCAACTTCCCCTCACGCTCCAGACTCGATAACTGCTCTGCATAACGCTGTGCCGCCTCCTGGCGGCGGTTGATCTCATTGTCGAACACATCCAGTTTGGCCAATAGTACCGTCGCCTGAAGCGTATCCAACCGGCCGTTCACACCCAGTCGCACATGGTGGTAACGCCGGTCCTGGCCATGGTCGCGGATCTGGCGCAGTCGTGCGGCCAGTTCCGCATCACTGGTGAAACAAGCGCCGCCATCACCATACGCTCCCAGCGGCTTGGCCGGAAAAAAACTGGTGCAGGCGATATCGCTCAAGGCGCATGAGGCGCGCCCCCGGTAGGTTGCACCAAAACTCTGTGCAGCATCTTCGATCACCGGTAGCGAGTGGCGCTGGCCGATTGCATTGATCTCATCCATCTCGGCACACTGGCCGTAAAGGTTTACCGGCAATATCCCGCGGGTATGCCCAGTTACAGCAACTTCGATTTTGGCAGCATCGATATTAAAGGTCGCAGGATCGATATCAACATACACAGGGTTCGCCCCCAGCAGAGCGATTACCTCAGCCGTGGCAAAAAAGCTGAACGGTGAAGTTATGATCTCGTCACCTGGGCCCACTTCCAGCGCCAGCAGCGCCATCAGCAGCGCATCGGTACCGCTGGAGACACAGATGCAGTGTTCAACTTCTGTTATCTGCGCTAGGCGGCTTTCCAGAGTGCCAATTTCATCGCCCATTACGTAGCGCCCATGATGCAGTACCCGGTGGATGCCCGATTCAAGAGCGGCGCGAATGCGGTCCTGCTGCGCTTTGAGATCAATAAAGTCAACCCGCACCTGGGGCGTCAATGCCGGGACTGACTCAAGATCCATAAATGGCATGCCGCGATCGAGGCGGCTGCGCACTGAGGTGAGGATTCGGGCGCTGTCACCTAGCCGTTTCGCTGCCTGCACCAGCGCTGCCGCGAGCGGCTCCGGGTCATCCGCGCATTCCATATCGCCTGACAAGGCCGCCAGCCATTGAAAGGCGGGCAGTTGTTGATCCAGGCGCTGACGCGCACTTAAGGCCGACGCAATCTGTGTTGCCTCAGTTCGCTTTATTGCTGCCTCGATCCTGCTCAGTGTATTGGCGATCTCGCCGGCATAAAGCCAAAGCCTGACACCCTGAGCGCAACAGCTCTCCAAAGCCGAGTGCAAATCGCTATCTGGCATATCCCGGCAAAGAGTCGCGGCAATACCCGCGTCCAGAACCAAGTCAGTCAAGGGTTGATTCATTTTCAGTCTATCCAGCCACGGACTCGGTATACAAGGATTCCAATTTTCTCATGTAAGACACTTTTCAAGGTACCCAGGCCATCTAAGCTCGGCATCCAGTCCAGAATCTTAGGCTGTGTCAGTTCAGCGCTGATACTTGAGGGTGATGGAATCACTTGCACGCCTGCGGAACGGAAAACCGCAACAGCTCTAGGCATATGAAACGCATTGGTCACCAGCAATACTGACCCTACTCTCTCAGCCTCTAGCAGCCTGGCCGTTTCGACAGCGTTCTCGTGGGTGTTGCGGCTACTTCCTTCAGCCGTGATGGCTGCAGCGGGAATACCCAACTCCTGCAGCAGCGCCGCAATATATGCTGACTCCGGCTCCAGGCCCTCCTGAGGGAAGATATTCCCACCACTAACGATCACCCGTGGTGCCTTACCCGCCCGATATAAGCGTAAGGCATGTATCACCCGGTTGCCGCGAAGTTGGCTCTCTACCCGGGGTGGGGCAGGAATGCTCAAATCCCCGGCAAGAATTACGATCGCCTCGGCAGCCGGCGACTCTTCGATTGGTACCGGCAGGTACTGTCGCTCATGAGCACGGTAAAGTGCCGATGTGATCGGCGACGAGCCAATCCCGACTAGAACTAATGCAAGCACCAGGGCAACACCAGCCGCTTTCGCCCGCCGCAACAGGATGAGCACAAAGGCAAAGACAAGCAACCACAACACGATGTTGGCCGGGTATATCAGTTGCACCAGCAGTTTTGATAGCGTGACCCAATCCGGCATCGATCCTACCCGCTCAGCACCTGCACCTGGATAACTGCACTGAAAGCACCGGCCAATATATCGGCCCCCGGCTCCGAAAACCTGTAGAGTGGTACCGCCACAAAGGCCTGCATACCAAAGTTAGTCCACAATGACGTCTGCTCTGGCTTATGGCGCGAACTTGTCAGTTTTTTGTCTCGGAGACCGTCACTTTTTCCAGAACGATGTCCTCCAATGGCACATCTGAATGATGGCCCGCGTTGCCCGTCTGCACCGCAGCGATAGCCTCAACAACATCGATACCTGAGGTCACCCGCCCAAACACCGCATAGCCCCAGCCGCTGGAGGTTTTCTCTGTGTGATCAAGAAAACTGTTGTCTTTCAGGTTGATGAAAAACTGCGAGGTCGCGGAGTGGGGTTCATTGGTGCGGGCCATGCAGATAGTACCGGTCAGATTCTTCAAACCATTGTCGGCTTCGTTCTTGATCGGCGTGCGGGTTGCTTTTTCGTGCATACCGGGTCCTAAGCCACCGCCCTGAATCATGAAGCCTGGGA
>CAJWEF010000250.1 GCA_913031305.1 uncultured Acidiferrobacteraceae bacterium | reverse complement strand
CAGGATCACCCAGACAAAACGCAGTCCGAAATCTGTTGCCAGCGGCATGGCGATGTTGGGCAAAATCTCCCGGGTGATGATCCACCACAGCCCCTCACCACGCACCCGGGCTGCCTCCACAAAATCACTGACCATGACTTCCTGGCCCAGTGATCGCGCGATGCGGAAAACGCTGGTGGCATAGATGATGCCGGTGAGCAGTATCAGCAGCGGTATGGTACTGCCCAGAGCTGCAATCATGACAAGCGCAAACATGATGGAAGGAATAGACAGCAATGCGTCGTTCAGCCGGCTCAAGATCATATCGAGCCGCTTACTGCCGACTGCAGCCGCAATACCCAGTAGGACACCGAGTAGGTACGCTAGGGTTGTCGCGATAAACGAAATACCAATGGTGGTTCTGGCGCCAAAAAGAATCCGTGACAGCGTATCGCGGCCGAGATAATCACTTCCCAGCAATACGATCTTGCTGGGCGGTTGAAAGTCCGTATCGGGATACATCTCGTCGCTGCCCGGAACGATAAAGAGCTCCTCGTCGAGGATATCGGCCTCGTGGTAGGGGGCAATCATCGGCCCGATGGCGACAACGATTGCCCAGAATATCAGCACGACCACACCGATCTTGCCCAGCAGGCTGAGTTTTATCTTGCGCTTTGGCGGCGCGTCGGGTAGTTCGTCAAACTGTATAGCCGAATTCGTGTTTTGCGGTGTAGGTGTATCAGACATTTCCTGAACTTCTCACTTGGGATGGCGCAACCGCGGATTAGAAAGAATCGTGGCCATATCGGCAATAAAAATCAGGACGATATAGGTAACGCAGAATATCATGGCACATGCTTGTACCAGAGGAAGGTCCCGCATCAAGACCCCTTCGACCATAAGTTTTGCCAGGCCGGGGTACGAAAATATCTGCTCTACCACAACGACACCGCCCACGAGCCAGGCAAGGTTCAAGGCAATCACGTTCACGATCGGACCCACCGCGTTAAACAGGGCGTGCCTTAAGATAATTCTTTTTCGCGGCACCCCTTTGAGGATCGCCATCTCAATGTAAGGCGAACTCATTACATTAAGCACAGTCGCTCGTGTCATCCGTATGATCTGCGAGGAGGCGACAATAACCAGAGTCAATATTGGCATCGCCAGGGTCTTTATTAATACCCAACCCGTCTCGTCACCCCTCAGGTAAACAATCGCCGGAAACCACCCCAGGAAAACTGCAAAAATCAGAACGAGCATAGTTGCCACAAGAAAATCAGGCACTGAGATAAGGCTGAGCGTCGAAAAAGTAACCGCACGATCAAGGCGCGTGCCCGGGTGCATCGCCGCAATTAATCCCAAAAACAGGGAGATTGGAATCACGATTACTGTGACTAGCCCGGTCAGGCGCAGGGTATTGAATATTCGCGGTTCAAGAATCTCCACGATCGGGGTGCCCAGGCCCGCGCCAAGGCCCGCCTTGGAAATCCCCAGATCGCCCATGGCCACATTCTGAAGCCACACCACGTACTGAAGGTAAGGCGGCTTATCAAGACCGAGTTTTGCCCGCAGCGCTGCCGTACTCTCAGGCGTTGCCATCTGCCCCAGAATGATCTGGGCCACATCTCCGGGGAGCAGGTTGGTGCCGATAAAGATCAGCACTGAGACCACCCACAGGGTGACCAGACTGATTCCAAGCCTGCTGAGTAATGCGCGCCAGAGCATGGCTGACTAGTTGCTAATCAGATTGCCTACAGGCTTAAATAAAGGGGTTCGCACGCTACCGTACGAACCCCTCTCAAAGACCTCTGAAACGCCAGACTTAGGCGTTTTTCCAGATATGCTCCATCCACTGGTTTCCGCCAAACTGGCCCAGCGGCACGTTGGAGAAACCCTGTACCTTGGGGTTATGGGCGTCCAGAACGTTAGTGTGATAAGGAATGATGATGCCGCTTTGGGTCGACACCAGCTTCTGCATCTCGCAGTGCATCTCGTGCCGTTTGGCAGCATCGGTCTCGGCAAGAGAATCCTTCAGCAGCTCACCCATGCGATCACTGTTCCAGAAGGTATCGTTCCAGTTGCCGTTCGGGCCAAACTGAATACCCATCATGGAGTTAGCAGTCGGACGCATGTTCCAGCTCACGACATTAAGCGGCTCTTTCATCCATACCGCACCCCAGTAGCCGTCGGACGGCACTTTTTTGAGCTTAAGGTTGAAGCCGATCTTTTTGAGGTTGGCCTGCATCAGGAGGCATACGTCCTCGATGATGCCGGTTACCGGTGCGACGAAGAGCTCAGCCTCGGAATAACCGGATTTATTGAGGTGGTACTTGGCTTTTTCCGGATCGTATGGAATCTGCGGCAGCTCGTGGCAGTGATCGGCCCCGTAAGACACGTTGATCGGGTGATCGTTGCCGAGGGTGCCGTGACCTTTGAGGAACTTGCGCACGATTCGCTCGCGATCCTGGATATACCGAAGGCCCTGGACGAGGTCATCGTTTTCACCCGGCGCGGTGTTCTTCAGGCAGCAGATACCGCCGTACAGGCCAGCAGGCACCGACAGCACGTTGTTGCCTGACTCTTCGATCTTCTGGATCTGCTTGGGGCTGATCGAAGTAATCATGTCGACACTGCCAGCTAGCAACGCGTTCAAACGGGCGTTCATATCGGTAATAGCCGTGATCTCGATACCGTCGAGCCACTGACCAGTATCGCGCCAGTAGTTGGGATTGCGTGAGTGGGTTGATTTCACGCCAGCCTGGAAGGAGTCAACCAGGTACGGGCCAGAACCCGCCGTCAGCCAGTCGGTCGCATTGGCCTTAACGATCTTTGCTTGTGGTTGAGTCAGCTTGTAAGGCATATCAGCGTCTGGCGATGACAGACTGAGTTTCACCGTGTATTTATCAACGGCCTTCCACTCTGTGACGTTCGTAAAGAAGGACTTGATCGAAGATGGTGAATCTTCACCCAGGTGGCGCTCCATGCTCCAAACCACATCCTCTGCCGTCAACTCTGAGCCATCGTGGAACGTTACGCCCTTTCTGATCTTGAAGGTATATTCGGTTGCGTTGCTGTTGACTGACCATTCTTCAGCGAGCTCCGCATTTAGGCTCATGTCATCCCAGATCTGAATGAGGCCGTTGCGCGAGGCATTCGACCGGGTATAGTCGATGGTGGATGTTCCGAGGAGCGGATCCAGGGTGTCATCCGGCCCATGCAGGTTGGATGCGAAAATAACCGAGCCGCCCCGAGTTGGCGTTCCTGCCAGTGCGCTAGCGGATGTCAGCAAACTACCCGCCGTCGCAGCCGTCACGCCCAAGGCG
>CAJWEF010000249.1 GCA_913031305.1 uncultured Acidiferrobacteraceae bacterium | reverse complement strand
CTGATTCATGGGTAGTTATCGTCATATCCTCATCACCGGCGGCGCCGGCTTTGTTGGTTCAAGCCTTGCTATCGCGTTGAAACAGGATTTCAATAACGTTCGTGTTACCGCCCTGGATAACCTGAAGCGCCGTGGATCAGAACTCGCCCTCGGTCGGCTTTCGACTCATGGCGTGGAATTTCAACATGGCGATATTCGCAACCCTGAAGATATCGTACAGGCAGGATCTTTCGATCTTCTAATCGAGTGCTCAGCCGAGCCATCGGTCCATGCAGGCTATGGCTCGAGCCCTACATACCTCATCAGCACCAACTTGGTCGGCACCACGCATTGTCTTGAAGCAGCGCGGATACATCACGCGGATGTAGTGTTCCTCTCGACCAGTCGGGTCTATCCGATCAAATCCTTACGCGAACTGCCCGTTGCAACGGCAGGCCTGCGGCTCGACCTTGCGCCGAATCAATCAGGTGCTGGCTGGTCTGGTCAGGGTATCTCGGAGGATTTCCCGCTCCATGGATCCCGGGCGCTCTACGGTGCGACCAAACTCGCCTCGGAACTACTCCTAACCGAGTACAGTGAGATGTATGGCATCCGTAGCATCATCAATCGCTGCGGCGTCCTGACCGGGCCCTGGCAAATGGGCAAGGTGGATCAAGGCTTTATGGTGCTGTGGGCTGCCCAGCACCTCTATGGGGGCAACCTTGCCTATATGGGGTTCGGCGGACATGGCCACCAGGTCCGGGACATCCTGCACGTGGCTGACCTGTACGCTTTGCTGCGAGCGCAGTTCGAGCAAATCGATAAAATCAACGGTCAGATATTTAATGTCGGCGGTGGCCGGAATATCTCAGTGTCGCTCGCCGAGTTGACGGATCTTTGTACTTCGCGGTCTGGCAAGCGTCTGGATATTGCAGCAGAACCAGAGACACGGGATGCGGACATACCCTGGTACATCACTGATACTCGTGCTGTAACTGAGACCACCGGCTGGCAGCCGAGATACGACGTGGAGTCGATATTGGACGATATCTTCGCCTGGCTTGGGGACAACCGTGCTCAACTAGAGCCCATCCTTAAGGCGTGAATTCCAATTCATTCTACTGGTTAATGGAGTAATAAGGTGGTAGCCCTCGTTACCGGATCTGCCGGACTGATTGGGGCTGAGTCGGTTCGCTTTTTCGCCGACAAGGGCCTTGACGTCGTTGGTATCGACAATGATATGCGCGCGTACTTCTTCGGGCCAGAGGCGAGTACTGACTGGAGCCGCGACCGCCTGCAACATGAAATCGCGGGTTACCAACACAAGAGCATTGACATTCGCGATTTCAAAGCCCTGGAGAAAGTCTTTTTCCACCATGGCACAGCCATCGACCTCGTGTTGCATGCTGCTGCGCAACCTTCACATGACTGGGCCGCCCGGGAACCCCTGACAGACTTTACAGTCAACGCCAACGGCACCCTGAACCTGCTGGAACTGACCCGGCAACATTGCCCGGAGGCGGTCTTTATCTTTACCAGCACCAACAAGGTCTATGGCGACACACCTAACCGTCTGCCACTCGTGGAGCTCGAAACACGCTGGGAGATATCAGACGAGCACCCCTATTTCGAGTGTGGCATCGATGAGTCGATGAGCATCGATGCCACTCTGCACAGCCTGTTTGGTGCATCAAAGATAGCCGCCGATGTGCTGGTGCAGGAGTACGGCCGTTACTTTGGCCTAAAGACTGCCTGCTTCCGGGGCGGCTGCCTGACAGGACCGGGCCATGCTGGTGCCGAACTGCACGGGTTTCTGGCCTACCTTGCCAAATGCGCCCTCACCGGGCAACGCTACACCGTCTTTGGTTATCAAGGTAAGCAAGTGCGGGATAACATTCACTCCCATGACCTGGTCAACGCCTTCTGGCATTTTTTTCAAGAGCCCCGCATAGCCGAGGTCTATAACATCGGTGGTGGGCGCTACGCCAACTGCTCCATGCTGGAAGCGATAAACATGGTACAAGAAATGACCGGGCGTGAGTTCAACTGGATCTATTCAGAGTCCAGTCGGTTGGGTGATCACATGTGGTGGGTCAGTGACATTTCCCGGTTTGAAGCTCACTATCCCGATTGGCAGTTCGAACACAAGATCAGTGACATCATGCAGGCTGTGATCGATGGTCAGGCACAGCGCCTCGGCACCTGAGTCATCATGCCGATAACTGTCCAGTCCCTGGCTGAATGGCAGGCATCGGGCATTGAGGGTATGCTGTCGGTGGTAGTCCCGGCTCACAACGAGGAACATCACATCGAGGAGACTATTTCCCAGTTTGCCAAAACCCTGAACCGGGAAAACATCGACTACGAGATCCTCGTCATAAACGATAATTCAACGGACCGCACACAAGAGATATTGCAAAGACTTTCCAGCGAGCAGATTCGCTTCCTGAATAACGATCCCCCCAACGGCTTTGGTTATGCGGTGCGATTAGGCCTGGTTGCCTTTCGCGGGGATTGTGTGGCGATCGTGATGGCAGATGGATCAGATGACCCTGAAGATCTGGTGCGCTTTTACCGGACCTTTGAAGGCGGCGCCGACTGTGTATTCGGCACGCGTTTCTCAAAGGCCAGCCGAATCGTTGGCTATCCTTTACCCAAAAGAATCCTCAATCGCTTGGGTAACCAACTAATCCGAGCTCTATTTTTTTTCGCCTACAACGACACCACCAATGCTTTCAAACTCTATGGCCGACACGTAATCGCTGGATTACAACCGCTGCTGGCCTACAGCTTCAATCTGACTGTGGAGTTGCCGCTCAAAGCTATCGGCCGTGGCTATTCCTACGCCGTCCTGCCCAACAACTGGTATAACCGCAAAGAGGGTATGTCTAAGTTCAAGATCGATGAGGTGGCAGGAGGGTACCTGTTCATTATTTTTTATTGCTGGTTGGAGCGACGCCTCAGCAACAAAGGCCAGATAGACCACAGCCAGCATAGGAAAGATCACTTGTAGGTGTGGCATCGATAGCCTCATCCACAGAAAATCTACCAAGCGCTGCTCCGATGTACCCAAAAACACAGAGTCTGGCCATCCTGCTTTCACTGGTACTTGTGATCATGGGGTGCTTGATCACAGCGAGCTCCCTGCAGTTCGTGATCGACACCTACGTGCCGATACCGTTCCTTGATGAATGGGACATGATCATCAACTGGATCCACAAACAGCACGAGGCCGGGTCAGTGTTTGTAACTCTTTTTGATCAACACAATGAACACCGATTTGCCATACCGCGGCTATTGTTCATTGCCGACTTCACTTTGCTGGATGGAAAAGGCATTCTGAACTTGGTCGGCGTCTGGGTAGTGCAAGCGCTGCA
>CAJWEF010000248.1 GCA_913031305.1 uncultured Acidiferrobacteraceae bacterium | reverse complement strand
AGAGCGGGGTCGTAAGAAGGCCCCGCTCGAGTGGGCCGCTACCCAGAATAATCTTGGCAATACCCTGGGCATCCTCGGACAGCGTCAAAACAACACGGAGATGCTGGAAAAATCACTGCAGGCCTTCGAATGTGCGCTTGAAGTGCGTACTCAGGAAAACTCCCCTCGCGAATGGGCCGCTACACAAAATAATCTTGGCTCGGTACTGCAAGCACTCGGACAGCGAAAAAACGACGCGCAGCTACTGAAACGATCTGTCGAGGCATACAAACAGGTGTTGCTGCAATGGACTCGTGACCAGGTCCCGCTGCTCTGGGCCGCAACCTTAAACAATCTCGGTACCGCACTGCGAATGCTGGGCGAACGCCGCAAGAGTCCCCGAACGCTGGAAAAATCGATCGCCGCCTACCGCAATGCGCTCGCAGAAAGAACACGCGGGCGCGTACCCCAGGATTGGGCGATGACACAAAATAATCTTGGCGCCGCACTGCAAAAACTCGGAGAGCGAGAGGAGAATACACAGATACTGGAGCACGCTATCGCCGCCTATGAGAACGCGCTCAAGGAATGGACTCATGAGCAGATGCCAATGGCCTGGGCCATGACAATGGCCAACCTTGCGGTTGCACAAAAGACCCTCGCTCAACGGCTAAACGATGCGAGCCTTGCTCGCGTGGCGTTGACTGGGTTCGAGGCCGTCACCCAAGTCTTTCGCGGTGCCAGCCATGCGCAGTACTATGAATTCGCCACTGAACAGGTGGCTAAGACACAAAAGATACTTAAGGGACTGGGCGGTGATCAAAAAAATTAATCTCCCGCTGATCACCCACTAAACCTTATCCGGCTACGGATCACCAAACAGGTCGCCACTGCGGTTTCAGTGGCCCGGTAGCACCCCTTTAATAAGTAACCCTTCAAAGGGAAAGTCTTCCGAGTGCCCCTGCGGCTAGGCTCCAATACAGTCGTGAATCACTTCACTCAATCCGACAGGTCGAGTTGACGCGGGCGGTATAGGATAAAACTGACATCATCGGGTTTTGACGGTATACCGGCAACGGGTGTGCTCATACGGGTTATCACGGTATCGGCAAGCAACTGCGCTGCCTGCAGCAGTGAGCCTACCCGGATTGCCTCGATGACCTCTGAGACAAAAAGGTTGTCCCAAAGCCCATCGCTGGCCACCAGCACGGTATCACGTGGCGCCAATGCCAATGGCCCCGTCTTCTCCAGCCATAGCGCAGGATCTCCCACCATATTGTTGAGTAGATGCCGCCGCGGATGAAACAACGCCTGCTTCTCATCCAGCAAGCCATTGGCCTCAGCGATGCCCACGGGCGAGTGACATTGGGTTTTGAGCTTAATCCGGGTGCGCTGACCCACCATCAGTGCTGCTGAATCGCCGGCGTGGTAACTGGTCAATGAATTTTGAGAAATCTCGGCAACGGAAACGGTTGTTGCAGCGCCGGGCAGTTGTTCGAGTAACGCCTGGTTGGCCCTTTGGATACGCGTTTCGATTACCGCATCGTTGTCTTGTGATCGGGGTTCACCCAGCATCTCGATGACCCGGGTCGCTGCCTCACGTCCGCGTGGCAAACCTCCCACCCCGTCGGCAACCGCCAGCCACGCTCGGCCCGGCCCGAACTGAAAAATGCCCAGAGCGTCCTCGTTGTCGTGCGGACGGCCGGCGTGGGGGCGAGTAAAGACTACGGCTTGACCACATGACAATGTGACAAGCTGTGGAGACTCCAGATTAGCGCCGAACAACACTAAAGGTGAGCGCGGGGAGGGAGAAGAATTCACGTACTGACCGGCAAGCTACTGCCACTCCATCATTTCCAGGTACTGGCAAAGCTGGCCCGCACTGCGAAACTCGCGGGCGATGAGTGAGCGCTTGAGCCCCTTGCAGATGTCCTTGACTTCTTGTGGCTGACGCCGGTACCAGCGCTGACCGCCCAGCGCATCGTAAAAAATACGAATCAGGTCAAATACATCGTGCTGTATATTTTCCGCGTTAGGTGATCCCCAACTGAACATATCCAGTAGTTTCAATTCAAAGCCCAGTCCGTGGCGTAACACAATCACGTTATCGGTATGCAGGTCGCCATGATATTCGCCCACGTTGTGGATAAGCTCTATCCCCGCGGCCAACGCATGCAGCAGATGCACGGCCTGGAAAGAGTTAAGGCGACGTCCCGACTGGCGCTTGAGGAAATCGGACAACAACTCACCTTCGACGAATTCCGATACCAGAAATGACACCGGCAAACCGTTAAAGACGAAAGTATCCCGCGTGTGGTATTGAATCACGATCGGACAGTGGCGCAACTTGTGCAATTTACGCGCATAAAAACGCAATGCCCGGTTACCCAGATTGCGCCTTGGAAAAAATATCTTCACCGTGCGCTCGATACGTGTGCCGCACTCACGAACCAGATACACCTCTCCCTCCCAACCGGAACCCAGGCGTAGCACAACCTCGTACTTACCGGCAAGCAACGTCCCGGCAGATAATTTGAAACTACTGATGCGCGGTGCTTTGGCTTTCATAGGCAGGTATTAGGTCGATTCATTGCTGAAAATCCAGAACCATCTGGCGATGATCTATCCCCGCATCGATAAACACATCGCCCTGAGGGGTAAAACCGGCTCGCTGATAAAACGCCATCGCCGATAACTGCGCACCCAGGCTCACACCGGCTAAGCCCTGGGCCCGGGCCTGATTGAGCAGCGCGTCCAGCAGCGCCCGACCCACCCCCTGTTGACGCATATCCGAGCGCACCGCCATGCGCCCGATCTTGCCAGACGCGAGCATTCGTCCGGTACCGATCACCTGGTTATTATCGATCAGAGCGGCCACGTGGCAAGCGGTATCGTCCTCTCCATCGATCTCCAGTTCTACCGGTACGCCCTGCTCTATGACAAATACCTGATAACGAAGAGCCGAAAGGGGCTCAGCATATTCATGCCAATCCACAATCTTTGCCTGGTAAACCATAAACGGGAGGTCTCTTTTATGCTGGGTCTAAAAAACGATTCCAAGGGCGTTCCTATCGCCCAAGATCATATGTACTCTAACAGTGCCTGACTGATTGGCAGTTACGCCAAGCAGTAAATAACTTAACCCGCTGGCTCAACTGAAACACGGAGTCAAAGCAATCTGGTCAATAGTGTTTGACTCAGTTGATTACATCGAGGGATCACCGCTTTGCAGCCTGGAGTCAAAACCGGCAGTCGGCCAGCCAAAGCACCTGAAAAAGTTAACTGCGCGGTGGTTCCTCGTCGTCGCTCAACTCATCAAACTGGGCAATTCCCTCGTCCAGTTCATGTTCCAGTTCGGTATCATCTACCTCGTCCACATCACTGGGGTCATCGGTTTCACCCA
>CAJWEF010000247.1 GCA_913031305.1 uncultured Acidiferrobacteraceae bacterium | reverse complement strand
TTCAGCCCCGCCTCAGTCATTGCAAACACACCGATCTCATTGACCGCTCCAAAACGATTCTTAAAAGCGCGAACCAGGCGGTAACGACTTGCTGTGTCCCCTTCGAAATACAATACCGTATCTACCAGATGCTCAAGGACTTTCGGACCTGCAAGGGCCCCCTCCTTGGTCACATGACCGATCAATAAAACAGCGCTACCTCTGGTTTTAGCAAACTCGATCAAGCGATCGGCACATTCACGAATTTGCCCAACACTCCCAGGCGCCGATTCGAGCTCATCGCTAACAAGAGTCTGGATAGAATCTATGACCAAGAAGCGGGTGGCGCCCGAAAGGGCCGCATCAAGCACCGCGCCGAGGCGGTTTGTCGACAGAGCCTGAATCTGGGAATCCTCAAGTCGCAAACGTCGACTACGCAACGCCAATTGCTCCAAAGATTCTTCCCCGCTGGCATACAAGGTAGGTTGATCCTGGGATAAACCCGCGAGCGTTTGTAACGCAAGCGTGCTCTTGCCGATCCCTGGCTCTCCACCAAGTAGTATCACGGACCCTGGAACGATGCCTCCGCCCAGTACTCGATCAAGCTCTCTTAATCCGGTGAGGTGGCGAGTGCTTGCTTGCGCACCCACCTGAGACAAAGACTGGGGGGCGGTCGCGGGATTTTTCCCGCGTCTCGAGCGAGTCGTCACGACGGCCTGCTCCGCCAACGTGTTCCATTGCATGCAGCCGGCGCACTGCCCGGTCCATTTGCCGAAACCCTGGCCGCAACTGGCACAGACATAACGGGTTAAGGTTTCAGATCGTGGCATCAGGTCACTTCATTGCTCGGTTTGGCGCATGCCTTGGTGGCTATGAAAAGTGGTCACTCAAGCAGCATCGCCACCAAAGGGTCGGGGTAAAAGTGTCACAGAAGGATAGGCGCTAACTAGTCTATCGGCGTACATCCAAGCCCACCGCTCGGTCAATATCCAGAATTCTCAAACGCCGGCATATAGTTTTCAAATCGAGTGTATTCGCCCAAAAAAGTAAGGCGCACCGTTCCTATTGGCCCGTTGCGTTGCTTGGCTACGATGATCTCAGCCGTGCCTTTTTCAGGGCTGTCTTCGTTATATACCTCGTCTCTATAAATAAACAGAATCAAGTCCGCATCTTGCTCAATCGCACCGGATTCTCGAAGATCAGACATGATGGGGCGCTTGTTGGGGCGTTGTTCAAGCCCTCGGTTAAGCTGGGACAGAACCACTACCGGGACCCGGGCCTCTCTTGCAATGATCTTCAACGCCCGGGTGATATTCGCCACCTCAACCGCGCGGTTCTCAGTGCTCTGGCCAGTCTGCATCAACTGAAGATAATCAACAACCACCACACCCAACTGCCCATGCTCACGAATCAACCGGCGAAGCCGTGTGCGTAATTCCAACGGCGTGAGTGCGGGAGTATCGTCAATAAAGATTGGCGACTCATCAAGCAAACCAACCGCAGAGGTCAGGCGAGGCCAATCCTCTTGGCTGAGTTGCCCGGTTCTGACCCGGTGGGCGTTAATTCGCCCCAGTGAGGCTAACATCCGCATCGCCAGCTGCTGTCCGGGCATCTCCATACTGAAGACTGCAACGGGAAGTTTACTTCCGACTGCAGCATTTTCTGCAATATTCATCGCCAGGCTGGTCTTTCCCATCGATGGGCGGCCAGCCACCACAACGAGGTCGGAAGGTTGAAACCCGGAGGTCAGGTTATCCAGATCTTTGAACCCACTCGCTACACCGGTGATCGGCTGTTTAGACTCATAAAGCTCTTCAATCCGATCTACCGCCTGAGTCAACAGGCCTTGAATCGGTTGAAATGCTCCAGATTGGCGTCGGTCAGAATCAGATATATCAAAAACCAGTTTTTCCGCGAAGTCGATCAGTGACGCTGTGTCGACTCCATCTGGGTAATAGGCCTTTTCTGTAATCTCAGCCGCTGCATTGATCAACGATCGCAGTACAGATCGCTCTTTGACGATCCGGGCATATGCAGTGACATTGGCCGTGCCTGGTGTACGGTTCGCCAGTTCACCCAAGTATGCCAGGCCTCCTGACTTCTCAAGAGTTCCATTATTCTTTAGCCATTCGGACGCCGTAACGATATCGACGGCGTCACCGTTTTCGTTCAACGAACGGATCGCCGTAAAGATCTCGCGGTGGGATCGCGTGTAAAAATCTTCGGTTGCGACCGCCTCTGCCACCTCGTCCCAACGCCGAGCGTCGACCAGCAGGCCACCAAGTACCGACTGCTCGGCCTCGAGCGCCTGAGGCGGGATGCGTGCCTCAAAAGCCGTGAGTTTTCTACTAAGTTCGGGCTGAGGCATAAGCTGCGCTGCCATTTGTCATAGGTGACGATTATGTCTACAGAACAACTATTGTAGACAACCGTTCCCGGCTTTAACAGCCGCCAAGGGCTATGAGCATAAAAAGAGAGGTCAGCGGTTCGGCTGAGCGAATTGACAACCTCTTGTTTTTACTCTGGAGTGCTGCCCTCGAGGTCTACGTCCGATACTTTAACCTCTGATTCAGGCGAAGCCTCCGCTTCGACCAAAACCATCAGATTACTCTGGATTTCTGGGTGGAGGATTACCGAGACCTGGTGCTCTCCCGTGGTCTTGATCGGACCCTCGGGCATATCAATTTCTGAACGCTGAATCGCAATGTCTGTCGCCTGAAGCAATTCGGCGATGTCGGTCGAACTGACCGAGCCAAAAAGCCTCCCTTCCTCACTGACAAGCCGAGACACGGTAACCTTTTCCGGCAGTAATGCAGCCTTGGCCTGGGCCGCTTCAAGGCGTACCGAATCCATTTTTGCCAATTCCCGGCGCCGCGTTTCTACTTTTTCACGAGCTTCGCCGGTGGCAGGAACTGCCTTCCCTTGAGGGATCAGGTAATTTCGCCCATACCCCGACTTCACGTTTACCAGATCGCCCAGATCGCCCAGATTCTGGATTTTTTCAAGCAGTATTAATTCCATCTGCCTGCCCCTTAGTGCTGATCTGTATACGGCAATAGTGCTAAAAACCGAGCGCGCTTGATTGCCGTTGCTAGTTGCCGCTGGTAACGGGCCTTGGTGCCGGTATTACGGCTGGGCATAATCTTGCCGGTCTCAGTGATAAAGCCTTTAAGGGTCTCGAGGTCCTTGTAGTCCACCTCTTTAATTCCTAGCGCGGTAAACCGGCAGTACTTGCGTCTTTTATTAAACCTGTTCATCACACTTGGCCCTCTTTAGGCTGATCAATAACAGGCTGGTCGTCAGGCTGATCAATAACAGGTGGGTCATCCTCTAGAGTCTTGGGGGTTTCTACGGAACCCGCCTCGACTCGCAAGAGGTCCGGATCGTCAGCCTCTGCGGGATCCACCTGTGCTACTGACCC
>CAJWEF010000246.1 GCA_913031305.1 uncultured Acidiferrobacteraceae bacterium | reverse complement strand
GGATCGATGTTCATTATTGATCCCTTGGCTGCGCAGAATCAGCTCAGGGGTGATTATTACAGCGCAACATAGGTCACTTTAGTTTTTGTGCAGGCGGTTTACGGTGGACTGATCAATCTTCATCGAGCGGGACTATATACTTTTTAAATACTTCTTAACCGCTTATTCCAGATATGGGATTTACTAAACCCCTATATGAGGAAACATCAGGAATAGCGGAATTACTGGCTTTTTCCTACCGCTGATTTATGTTCATATATCGGTTGTGTTTGGTACAGGTCTGCTGAAAGTCAATTTCTATCCCATGGTGCCGGGTACAACCTATCGACTACTGCGCTTGACCATATCGCCGTTGACGAGATGTGGAACCCTAAGTATCGTTCAGCCCCGCCAATCGATACTTTTCTGTCGGTAGAAAACGTCCAGATTTCCGTTGATTTAACCAAGACTGGAACAGCCCAACACCCTATTGTCGAATGGGTATATTTGTCTGCACAGGTTTAAAAGCGATTCACCCATGCGATTCAACTACTTCGAGCCCTCGTCAATCAAGGAGACTGTAGATGTCTTGCACCAGGGCCAGGGTAACAACAAGATCCTGGCAGGTGGCACTGACATCATAATTCGCTTACGTCGCCAAGCCAGCAGTTACCAGGGCCTGGTCAATATCAAGCAGTTGCCGGACTTGACTACGTTCTCCACGGGGCCTAGAGGCGGCCTGAGTATTGGCGCCGTGACCCGCTTGCGATTATTGGAAACCTCTACTGCGATCCGCGAGCACTTCCCCGTATTGCTTGAGGCTATCCAGGTGATTGGCTCTCTTCAGTTGCGCAACATGGCCACTATTGGAGGCAACCTCTGCAACGCCTCACCTTCGGCCGACAGCGCCCCTGCCCTTATTGCAACTGGTGCGACTGCTACCTTCATTGACGATGGTGGCAACGAACGGACAGTACCCATACAACGCCTCTTCGTCGGGCCTGGGAGTTCTCTTCTGGGATCGACCGGCCTGCTCCTCCGCATTGACGTACCCGAGCCTGCTGTAATGACCGGCAACAACTTTGAGCGTCTTACTCCCCGCAATGCCATGGACATCGCCATTGTCAGCGCCGCCTCCCAGCTCACCCTTGAGCCGACGAATGGCAAGGTACGGGATGTATCTATTGCTCTTGGGGCAGTCGCGCCCACACCAGTGCAGGCACCCAGGGCCGAGGATATCCTTCGTAACCGCGAACCGACATCGGTGCTGCTAGCAAAGGCGGCAACTATGGCCATGGAAGAATGCAATCCCATCGACGATATTCGCGGTAGCGCCTCTTACCGGCGGGCGATGGTGGGAGTGCTGGTGCGCCGGACCTTAGAGCGAGCCTTTGAGCGCGCTCAAAAGAGACGATAACCTCCAAAGGCCGATAGTCATGAGTAAGTATTACAGTCTAGAGATCAATGGCAAGCAGTGCCAAGTTGAGGCAGAGCCGTACCATTCCTTACTCTATGTACTGCGGGAGCAGTTGCGACTCACTGGCAGCAAAATCGGGTGCAATGAAGCGGAGTGTGGTTCTTGTACGGTAATACTGGACGGGGTGCCGGTCCTGTCCTGCCTTACCCTGATAGGCGACGCCCGTGGTAAGGCGATATTGACTATCGAAGGGCTGAGCAAAAATGGGGAATCGCATCCACTCCAAGCTCGAATGGTGAACCTGGGCGGAATTCAGTGCGGCTACTGCACGCCCGGTATCATTATCAGTGCTTATGCTCTGCTCCAGGAGAATCCCGACCCAACTAACGAGGAAATTCGCAAGGCTATCTCGGGCAACATCTGCCGGTGCACAGGGTATGGCAAGATCGTCGAAGCGGTGCAAGCCGCGGCCGCGGACTTGCGAGAAAAAACACAATGAACCATCGGCAAAACACCCCGACGGCTACCGATGGTGTACGCAGTTGGATCGGCCAGAGCGTGCCAAGAATCGACGCAGTCGAGAAATCACTTGGCGCCACCCAATATGTGGGTGATATGCAGATGGCCCAGATGCTTCACGCCCGCATCCTCTGGTCCGGGGTACCCCACGCTATTCTTCGCGGTATCAATACTTCCCAGGCTAAGGAGATGCCAGGCGTCCGGGCTGTGCTAACCGCTGCTGACCTGCCCGGTATCAATCGCTATGGGCTGGCAATGCCGGATCAAAGAGTATTGGCTGAAGAAAAAATCCGCTCCGCCGCAGACCCCATTGCTCTAGTGGCTGCGGAAACAGAGGAGGAGGCTGAAGAGGCGCTCGGCAAAATCGAAGTTGACCTGGAGCCGTTGCCCGCGGTCCTCTCGATCGAGGAAGCCCTGGACAACTCGGCTCCGGTGATTCACAAAGGTGGCAATCTCTTCCAGCAAACCACGGTGCGCAAAGGCGACCTGGACAAGGGGATCGCAGAATCTGATGTCATCGTAGAGGGCACCTATCGTAGCCAGCAACAGGACCACATGCCTATGGAACCCGAGGCAGGCCTGGCTTACCTAGATTCAACGGGTGTGTTGAATATCATAACGTCCACCCAGTATCCCTTCCGCGATCGACGACAGATAGCACCAGCCCTGGGCCTCGAAATGAACCGGGTACGGGTCGTTCAAGCACCTATCGGTGGCGGTTTTGGCCGCAAGGATGACATCACCACTGAGATCCATGCGGGGCTGCTGGCGCTCACAACCAAGCGGCCCGTGCGCCTGGTTTACACTCGCGAAGATTCGCTAATCGGCAATACCAAGCGCCACCCGTTCCTGATGAAGTATCGCACCGGTGCTAGCTCGGATGGCCACCTCACTTTCGTGGACGCCGACCTCTACGGAGACACCGGGGCATACCTGTCTCTGGGCCCTTTTGTTATTAAAAAAGCAGGCATCCACGCCTGCGGCCCCTACCACGTGCCGAACATTCGCGTGGACACTTACACCGTGTACACCAATAACTTGGCCGCCGGTGCCATCCGCGGTTTCGGTGTGCTCCAGGCTGCCATGGCCCACGAGGCGCAGATGGACAAACTTGCCTGCCGCCTGGGCATCTCGCCCGTTGATTTCCGACTCATCAACTGCCTCAAGCCAGGGCTTACTTCCAGCACCGGCCAAGCGATGAACCAAGGCTGTGGAATTGAGGCAACAATGCAGCGGATAAAAGATTATATGACTACCCATGGCATCGTGTTCAATCGCGCGCAGCTAGCAAGCGAGGAGCGATGAGCAAGAAACGCGGCATTGGCGTTGGTTCCATGTACTACGGCATCGGCTATGGATTTAATCGGCCTGATATCGGCGCCGCACTCATTGAAATGGCGGAGGACAGCACCACAACCGTCTACTCTGGTGCCTGCGATATGGGCCAAGGGGTGATGACCATTGTGGCCCAAGTGGCCGCTGAAGGCCTCGGCATTAATCCCGGCGCCGTACGAGTGGTAGCGGCTGATACCGGGAGCACACCTGACTCCGG
>CAJWEF010000245.1 GCA_913031305.1 uncultured Acidiferrobacteraceae bacterium | reverse complement strand
ATCCAGTGTATTGTTGTGCCTGCTTGGTGCCGCCACTGGCGTTGCGGCCGCTCGTCAATTTTGAACAGCAAAAAATAAGGAAGGAAATGCTCGACCCACAACTTTTGCGCAATGATCCCGAAGGGGTAGCAAACTCTCTGGCACCGCGAGGTTACGCTCTCGACGTGCAAAAATTTGCCGAACTCGAAAACCGAAGAAAGTCTCTTCAGACGCGCCAACAGGAGTTTCAAGCTGAGCGCAATCGTTCGGCTAAGGAGGTTGGGCAGGTGAAAGCCTCTGGCGGTGATGCCGCCGAACTTATCGCACAGACGGCCGGGCTGGGAGAGGCGATTGCCAAGGTTGAGTCGAGCCTTGAGGAGGTACGCCGTTCGCTGAATCATATTGTTGGAGAGATTCCGAATATCCCACATCGCAGTGTTCCGGCTGGCGACAGCGAAGCGGATAACATTGAGCAAAGGCGTTGGGGTACGCCGACGGCTTTAGCCTTTGAGCCGCTGGACCACGTTAGTTTGGGTACCGGCCTTGGAATGATGGATTTTGAATCTGCGACGCGCTTGACCGGAAGTCGATTCGTGGTCCTAACAAATAGTATCGCTCGAATGCACCGCGCGCTTATTCAGTTCATGTTCGATGTCCACACCCTCGAACATGGGTATGAGGAGACCTACGTTCCTTACCTGGTGAATGCCGAATCGCTTTTCGGTACAGGACAACTGCCCAAATTTGCCGATGATCAATTCAAGACGACGGGAGATCCGCCTTACTACTTGATCCCTACCGCCGAAGTGCCGGTCACTAACCTTTTTGCCGGTGGCATCCTCAATGCGGAAGAATTGCCAGTCAAGCGCGTCTGTCATACACCCTGTTTTCGGCGTGAAGCCGGGTCTTATGGTAAGGATACCCGGGGAATGATCCGCCAGCACCAGTTCGAGAAAGTAGAACTGGTGCAGGTAGTGGAGCCGGACAAATCCTGGGATGCACTGGAGGAGTTAACCGGGCACGCCGAAGTCATTCTTCAAAAGCTCGAATTACCGTATCGCGTCGTAACTTTGTGCAGTGGCGATCTGGGATTTTCCGCCGCCAAGACCTACGACCTGGAGGTGTGGCTACCAGGGCAACAGTGCTATCGGGAGATATCGTCCTGTAGTAACTTTGAAGCCTTTCAGGCACGACGAATGCAGGCGCGCTGGCGTAATGCCGCTACCGGCAAGCCGGAATTGGTGCACACCCTGAATGGCTCGGCCTTAGCGGTAGGGCGAACACTGGTAGCGATTATTGAAAACTACCAGAATGAATCGGGAGCGGTCCGAATTCCCAGTGTCCTTCGGCCTTACATGGGTGGAATCGAGAGCATTACCCCCTAACGAAAAGCCCCGGCGGGTGCCGGGGCCTAAATGCAACACTTTCGACTGGAATCAGTCGTCGCCGCCAAATATCCCAAGAATCTGCAGCAGGCTCAGAAACAGATTGTAGATCGCTACATACAACGTGATCGTAGCCATGATGTAGTTGGTCTCGCCGCCATGGATGATTGCGCTGGTCTGATAGAGAATCAGGCCGCTCATCAGCAGAATGAACATCGCCGAGACGGCTAGCGAAAGCGCCGGAATACTGAAAATCACGGCCCCAAGGCCCGCCAGAAAGGCAACCAGAATGCCGGCGAATAGCATTCCGCCTAAAAAGCTGAAATCCTTTCGAGAGGTTAGTGCATAGGCGGACAACCCCACGAATATCAGGCCGGTGCCCGCAAGGGCTGTCATCACCAGCTGATCGCCGTTGGGCAGTGAATTAACGTACAGGCTGATGATCGGGCCGAGGGTCAGGCCCATGAATCCGGTCAGGGCGAAGACAAAGACCAGGCCCAGAGCAGAGTTACGAAAACGACTTGCAGCAAACATCAGTCCAAAGTAGCCGATGAGCGTGATAACAAGTCCGGGGTGCGGCCATTGCATCATCATGGATAGACCGGCCGTTGCCCCACTGAAGAGCAACGTTGCTGACAGTAGAGCATAGGTGTTCCTGAGAACTCTGTTGAATTCCACGCCTTGTACGGCAGGGCGGGTCGCGCTAAGGGTTTGACGGTTGATCATCGTGCGAAGGCTCTCCATAAGTTCGGTTGGAATAGAAAGTACAACTTTTATCTGGGGTAATTATGCCAGATTTCAAGGTCCACTGCGGTGTCAAAGCTTGGGGTTAGTGTGCTCGAAACCTTATAATTCAGAGCACTATCGGTTTCGGTCTGTCTTGGACCGGCCCCATGGAGAGGTGGCAGAGTGGTCGAATGCGGCGGTCTTGAAAACCGTTGAACTGAAAGGTTCCGGGGGTTCGAATCCCTCCCTCTCCGCCATTATGCTTTCGCAAATTCAGCCAGAGCGTAGCGTTAGCCCTCGGGCTTGCCCTTTTATAGGGGGCTTGTAGAACACAAGGAAAATTCATCAAGCCGTTCCCAGTGCTGCGCCTGTTGATCTTTTTCGAAATGAAATCGCAGTTGGTGGAATCATGGTGCAGTCAAGTCGCTCGAACCGCAAGACGGGGCGATCGATGGATCCGTACAAATGCTCGCATTTAGAAGGTATCTGATTGGTCATTTTTTTCCAAGCCCACAGTTCCGGACCCAGTCGCAATAACGAGACACAGTGCAATCCTTAACCAGTCGGGCCAGGCGGTCGAGCGCCTGACCGCGGTTCCAGTACATTAGCGCATTCATGACCCGATTATTGTTTAAGTCAGGATGCATAAAACGCTCCTGCTCGGTATCGATATCATAGGGATGCAGATAAGCCGTGATCGGCCCTTCCCGGTCACCTCGTCTGCAGGCCCACCGGGTAAGAAAAAAGGGCACCACCCGAAGATAAACCCCTCCTGCGATGGGGAGCGGCGGCAGTGGGCGCGAGTGGACCGCCACTGGGATTTCCAACACTCCAGAGGGCATGGTTCTTGCGCGGCGCCCAAAGCCCGGCCAGCCGTAAAGCGGATTTAATCCAGGGAGTACAGAACTGCTGTACTCGATACCGGCATCTGCCAGTACTTTATATGCCCACTGTGTATCTTGGGTTAAAGAAAATGTTGGTGCACGAAACCCCTTTACCGGTCCAAATTCTGAGACGCTCAATGCATCGAGATTTCTGGCTAAATCCGTCTCCATCTGATTCGGACCCATTTTTGCCAATTGGGTATGAGTGTCGCCGTGAGCAGCGATTTCGTGGCCCGCCAGGGCAATATCACGCAACAGTGAAGGGTAGCGACGGGCAACGCTTCCTACGGTAAAAAAAGTTGCACTGACACCCCAGTATTCCAATGCCTGGAGAATAACCTGGGTGTTTGTTTCCAGACGATCCCGATAATTCATCCCACCGGAGACGTGCTCCCGGACATCCTCGAGGTCGATTCCCAGGAGTAACACCGGTTTTGATTTCTCAATCGTCATGTAAGGCGGCCGGTGAAGAAAATTCAGAGGTTGGACTTACCACACGCGTCAGATCTTGATCTTGAGTGG
>CAJWEF010000244.1 GCA_913031305.1 uncultured Acidiferrobacteraceae bacterium | reverse complement strand
CTCGCCGAACACTTCTTGGGGCATAGGGTTGATTCAAGAGGTCAGACTGACTGGCCTCACTGAGCCAGAGTGTTCTGGTTCGGGCTATGAAATCCCTCTTTGACACAAAATCTAGATCAGTTACATTTTCTCCTACGAACTACAAAAAGGAGACCTGCTATGTATTATCGAATAACCACATTTACGTTCGACGCGGATAGAGAAGACGAAGTGATGGCCGTTGCTCATGGCGCTGCCGATGAATTGAGAGCCATCGCAGGCATACAGTCCGGCGTCATCGTTCGAGTTAGCCCGGGCAAGACAATTACTATCGCATCCTACGATACCCAAGAATCCGCTGTGGCCGCCCAACCCCAGATTCAGGCAATTCTGGGACAGTTGGCCGGCATGTTGACCGCGCCCCCCGAAGTTCAAGAAGGCCCGGTCCTTTTGGATTTCTTTTAAGCCGGCGTCATCAAAAACTTAGCTAACCTTAAGCCCCGCCCTGGCGGGGCTTTTTTATACAAGAGATTGTCACCCTGTCGCTGACCCGCTATCCGTACGAAGGCAAAGGAATTAGTTAAACTACTGAATTAATAAAGGCCCAGCGTCTGCGGGATTTCATATCAGTAATATAAGTGTAGGCACTAGAGGGCTTCTCCTTTATTCTCTCATCGGCCCGGCACCCCATGGTGCGAACGAAAAGATGAAGGCCCGGGATTTTCCTTACCAGCTTATCTGGCATCTTCTGTTTGCCTCTGTTCAAAAAAGGCATCTGCCTGGCAATAGATTTCAACTTCGAAGACTGTACTGATTAACTGTTACTCTATAAAGTTCTTTGAGGCCTCTTCAATACGCCTATATTTTATGCGAAAAAATGATACCAACTCAGCTCTCTAGATCGGGCAAACGGCTAGAGCAGTCGAAAGCTTTGAGACGATTTCATCAATATGCTGGTCTTCCAAAATAAACGGTGGCGCCAGCAGCACATGGTCTCCATTCTTTCCATCGCGGGTACCAGACATTGGGTAACAAATAAGGCCCGCCGCAAAAGCGGCCTTTTTGACCTTCCCAGCCAACCCGATCGTAGGGTCAAATGGGGTTTTAGTCTCCCTGTCTTTTACCAACTCGAGTGCCCGGAACAGCCCACGGCCCCGAATATCACCCACATGGGGATGTGAGCCAAACTGGGCTTTGAGCGCTTTATCGAGTTTGGCGCCCATTTTGCGCACGCGTGGCACAAGATTACGCGTGAGGATCGCCTGGACAACAGCATAACCGGCCGCACTCACCACAGGATGGCCCAGATAGGTATGGCCATGCTGAAAAAATCCTGAACCATTCTTGATGGTCTGGTAGATCTTTGTTGTGCAAAGCATCGCACCGATGGGCTGATAACCTGCCCCCAGGCCCTTGGCAATGCACAATATATCCGGGACCACACCATCTGCCTCGCAGGCAAAAAGGTACCCCGTTCGACCCATGCCGCACATCACTTCATCCAGGATCAGTAATACATCGTAGCGATCACAGATTTGGCGTATGCGCTTAAAGTAACCTTCCACCGCAGGGACGGCGCCGGCCGTGGCGCCAACGACAGGCTCAGCCAGAAACGCCATAACGGAATCTTCGCCCAACCTGAGAATCTCGTCTTCCAGTTCCTGCGCGACGCGCTGGCCATAGTCAAAGCTCGTTTCATTTTCGCGCCGATCAACGTATTCATAGCACGGCGATATATGTGTAACATCGACCAGCAATGGCGAGAATTGCTCTCGACGCCATTCGTTGCCGCCCACCGCAAGCGCCCCCAGCGTATTGCCATGGTAACTCTGCCGCCGCGCAATCAGATGGCGTCGCTGGGGTTCGCCCTTTTCCACAAAGTACTGACGCGCAAGTTTGATAGCCGCTTCTGTGGCTTCCGATCCTCCCGATACAAAAAGAACCCGGTCGAGTTCGCCTGGTGCATGATCGATGAGAAGATCAGCCAGTTTCTCGGCGGGCTCGGAGGTAAAAAAACCCGTATGGGCAAAAGCGAGCTTGCCGACTTGATTCTGAATGGCGGCAGTAACTTCTGGGTCGCCATGGCCCAGGCAAGAGACCGCTGCACCGCCGGAGCCATCAAAATAGCGTTTGCCTGAGGCATCGATCAGATAGCAGCCCTCACCTCCGACAGCCATTGGCGGTGACAATTTGGTATGACGGGGAAATACGTGGGACATCTCAACCTCCAGCTAACTCTACAGACGACAGTTTATCGTTGTTGGCATAAACCTGGCGTGTAAGTTCTATGTTTCTAATCTGCTCACTTAGCGCGCTTACAGAAGCCGCATTATCATGCCAAGGCGGCATTAGGTTCCGTTTTCCCCAACGACTGGCATGTCATTGGTGTGGCAGTGCACTCCGCCACCTGCAGCCCAGGATTCAAGCATCTCAATGACATATACATCGCGCCCGGGGAAATAATCTTCCAGGCGGGTTTTTGCAGCCCCATCCGTCTGTGCGTTACCAAAACCCACCGTTATCACAAACCCGTTCCCAACAAGCCAGTTGAGATAATTGGTGTCGTAGGTTTTACCCCGGTACTCCACAGACCCTTCAATGGGATCTCTGATCACATTAAACCCAGCCGCCTCAATGGTCCTCGCAGCTGCATCAAAAATACCCTGCGTCGGGTTACCTGCAGCATGGCATTTTGAAAAGCCGGTGCACTTCGCAACAACCACTGTGGCGGGGTTGATGAATCGTGCAATTCCGTCAATATGGCCATTGGTCAGATCACCTTCGGGCACACCCTCGATAAGCACGACTTTCGAAACACCAAAGTAGCGCTTCATATCGGCCTGGGCCTGAGCGCGGGTGTAATCTTTGTTGCGTCGGGGGTCGCCGATGACGCTCCAGTTTAATAGAACCGTATCAACGCCATTGAATTCCAGGTTACCCCGCTCATGGACGATATCTATCGTTTCACTTGACAGGCCGGCCAATTCAGCAATGGCCTTGGGAACCTGATCGTCCCGACGAAAAGGTACCGCAGATCCAAAGGCACCGCCCCAGGCATCAAAACCCCAGTTCTGTGCTTTGAGCGCGCCATCTTCAATAACATACACCGGGCCATTGTCGCGCAGCCAGGCATTGTCATAAGGGATTGCCTGCCAGTGGATATTTGGGTGATCCGGATCGCCACCTTCGCGCTCAATTGCTGTTCGGGCAGCTGATTGGATTCCTGTTGAGCCGTAAAGAATATGCAAGGGCTGATAGCGTGCAATCACTCTAGACATGCGGGCAAATGCGGTTTCATAGGACCGCTCCCAGGGGCCTGGCCATTGCAGCCAAATAGCCTGTTGTGGCTCCCACTCAGCTGGCACCCGTTTGGCTGCGTGCTGACCCTCTGATCCATGTGCTGATGCATTCATAATAAATAAACCAAAAAACAGGCAGACAGCCCACACCATTGAGTCAAACTTTTCTTCCACGCGCCGGGTCACTATCTCGTTACTGATCCACTGGAATTTTCCGCCATTCATTAAGC
>CAJWEF010000243.1 GCA_913031305.1 uncultured Acidiferrobacteraceae bacterium | reverse complement strand
GGTAATAGTGGGACGGGCACGCAGCTTACTGCCGGCAGTCTTGTCGCACCACATGTTAATCAGGCCGACATAGACTATGTCGGATCGTATAGCGAGTCAGCTGGAACGCCACTGGGCCGCATTCATAATGGGCTAGATTTTAGAACTACTGGCCAGCGGAAACCGTTCAGAGCTGTTGCAACCGGCAGCATCACTAAAATTCTGCTCTGGAAAACTAATACCTTTGGTAACTGGCAAGTTAATGTCAGACTCACGTTCAAAGGCGGCTTTGCCGAGTACGCGTTTGAACCAATGACCACTGCAAAAAGTGACGGACAGGCACAACATTCGAGCATCCTGGTATCTGAGGGAGATACCGTTACTCAAGGACAAGTGATCGGATATCTGCACAAAGGTCATCCGAGCCATACTCACGTCCACCTCGGTCTTTATGTTGACGGTAATACAATTTGCCCTGCCAAGTATTTCAATGATGCCGCACGAGCTTCGATCCAGTCACTAACTCGTGGTGGTGCGCCATTGTGCTATTAACCACTGCCTCTGGCCGGGCATTGGCTAAGCGGCTGCATAGGTTCTCCGAGTCTTGGGCGCAACATCTGCTGACACCGGGCTGCGGGGTTGAGGGCCGGTAGCCGCCGGCCGTAGTGCTAATGAATCCGTTCGAGCATGCGCTGATGTCGCTGTGGAAAGACAATGAATCCAAGGCCGCTGGATTAAAGGCTTTGACATCGACCGACAGAATGGTTTATATAAGACATCGGATATTCTTACATAAGAATTATTCGACCTTTTTGGGAATCATTCCTATTAAAGAAACGCACTATACGTTACCGTAACCTAGCGTGCTATTAAACGGAGGAAACAGTTAATGCTCAAACGAAAACTAATCAAACGGGCCGCTTTTACTGCAGTTTCGGCGGGACTGGCTGTCTCGACACTGCCGGCAACGGCGGCTGATGTAACGATGAACCTTGGCTTCGGTGCGCCGATGGAGTCGATCTACGGTGATTTATCCACGATAGTCAAGGCAAAGGTCGAGGAATACACCGGCGGACGTGTGGAAGTGAAAATTCGTTGCTGCAATCAAATTTCCAGCGAAGACGAAGGCTTCAAGGCGATGCAACTCGGCACGGTTGACGCGTTTATCATTACAGCCAACAACATATCGCCGCACTGGCCGCTCATGGACGTAACCGTTCTGCCATATATCTTCCAGAACACCGCGCATCTGGAGCGGGTCGTCGATGGTCCGGTGGGTGATCTGATGAAGAAGGGCCTACAGGCTGCCACCAGCGTCCACCTACTAACCTTTGGCCCAGCACTATATCGCGATTTTTACAACTCCAAGCGTGCCATCAACACTATGGCCGATATGAAAGGTCTTAAGGTTCGCACGCCTAAGAATGAGGTGATGCTTGCCACTTTCGAAGCCTTCGGCGCCGAACCCATCCCGTTGGCCTGGTCGGACACACCAACCGCACTTCAGACCGGGACGGTTGACGGCGGTGACAATGGCACCTCGTTCATCAAAGACATGAAGTTCTATGAATTCGAGCCGCATCTGGTCATTCTCGAACATTTTGTCGCTATGGCGCCGTTGTTTGCCTCCGACCATTTCATGAAGCGGCTGGACGGCGAACTTCGTGAACAGGTTCAAAAAGCGGCGACAGACGCCGGTATGGAATTTCGCCAGCTGGTGAGAAACGAAACCGAAGAAGTGCGCAACTGGCTCGCCACTGAAGGTGGCATGGCCAGGACCGACCCCGATAGGGCTGATTTCATTAAGGCTGCTCAGACGGTCCAGCAGGCTTTCGCGGAGAAACGCGGGGCGGAATTCGTCAAGTTGGTCAACGCTATCCAGGCCGCCGCAGAATAGGTTTAATTCTTTTATCTCCTCGCTAAGGGGCATTTTTTGCCTCGGGCCGTCTACGCCAAGTCTCCTAAGACTGCTAAAGCGGCCAAGCGGGGAACAACGGCACTAGCTGCTGCACGGTCGATTAGACCGTGCAGCAGTTTTATGCACAGCAGTGCAGGCAGGATCATTCATCAAACGGGCCAATACCATCGGAAAGCGCCGGACTAGCTCGCATCGCAATACCCGAACGGCAGTTGGACCCGCGGATTGCAATCATGGTGGGTTGATACGCAGGATACCAAAATGGCTATCCTGAAATGGCTTGAGCGGCATTTTGAGGAGCTGATTTGCTGCAGTTGCCTGGTGGTTATCTCCCTTTGCGTCTTCTCCCAGGTCATTGCCAGATACCTGTTCCATAAGGGGATTCACTGGACCGAGGAAGTGGCCGCCATGAGCATGGTTTGGGCGGTGTATATGGGCGCCGCGCTCTGTGTCCGGGAGAGATTCCACATACGTATCCTGGTTGGTGTGGCTTCCCTGCCGCTTCGTATGGGCAAGGTCGTGATCTTCATCAGCGATCTGTTCTGGGCCTTTTTCTCTCTGTTTATGATCAAAGTCGCCATCGACTATCTGACTGTGGCCTGGAAATTCACGTCGCTTAGCCCGAGTCTAGGCATCAACGAGTTTTACCCCCAGACCATCCTCGTTATCGGCTATGCGCTGATGCTGATTCGATTAATACAGACTTATTTTCACTGGATTCGTGAAGGTCGCCAAGGCTTGCCCGGCATGCTCGAGGAGGAGGGGTTCGGCACCACTCAGGATCGGGAGCAGCCAACTTGAACTCTCTCTCGATCCTAGCATTGGCATTTGTCGGCCTGACTGTGATTGGCGTGCCGCTTTTCGCGTCGGTCGGTCTCACGACTGCGCTGGCACTCTACCTCATCGACATTCCTTACACGCTACTGGCGCAGACCGGTTACTCGAGCCTGAGACCATTTCCATTGCTGACTATTCCGCTCTTCGTTCTCGCCGGGCGGCTTATGGAAGTCGGTGGCATGGCGACCCGTATGATCGCCATTGCAACCAATCTAGTCGGCGCTTATCGCGGCTCCATGGGTCTGGTGACGGTATTTGCCTGCATGTTGTTTGCCGCTCTCTCCGGGTCGGGGCCTGCAACTACTGCCGCCATCGGATCAGTGACCGTTCCCGCGATGCGCCGGGAGGGTTATGATGTTCCGTTCGCGGCCGCCATCACGGCCAGTGGCGGCGCGCTTGGCAGTCTCATTCCCCCGTCGAATCTGCTGATTATCTACGGTCTTGTGTCCGAGACCTCTATTCCGCGGTTGTTTTTGGCCGGTATCGTACCGGGAGTTCTGGTCACTTTGCTGCTGATGTTCACCGCTTACATCGTCGCGCGGCGACGGGGCTATGGCGGAACAGGTCCAGCGTTTTCGTGGCGGCCGTTTTTTCGTGCGGCTTGGGATGGAAAATGGTCTATTGGCGCGCCGATCCTGATCCTTGGTGGCATCTACGGTGGTGCGTTTACCCCGACTGAGGCAGCCAGTGTTGCAGTGTTCTATGCTCTTTTTGTCGGTCTTTTCATTTACCGTGAACTTACCCTTGAAAAGATCATCGCGGCACTGCGCTTTACCGCGCTTC
>CAJWEF010000242.1 GCA_913031305.1 uncultured Acidiferrobacteraceae bacterium | reverse complement strand
CTGAGCACCGGCCGGTACCCTTGGGTTAGCAACATTTCAAGTAACGCGCCGTTTACCGACCGCGGCTTACCCGACAAATCGCGTTTTATCAGGTTTTTTCCACCTTCTCGCACGCGAATTCCGCGATTGCGTTCGCCTTGAATCAACCGCCCGTCAAGGCCGCTCAGGCCAACCGCATCAATGTTATGACGCTGGCACAACTCCACAAAGCGTCGATTGCGCAATCCCGCATAGGCCATCATGATCAGATCAATGGCATCTTCATCGGAGTAGACGCTGGTGTAGCCGGAAACCGAGGTGAGTTCTGTTTTCTCTAGGCCCAATTTCGCACCAAGATCATCGCGGACAGCGTTGGCGCCAAGAACTACGAGGTAGGGCTCTTTCAACTGGGCGAGATCCGCGACAACGCCTGCGAGGTTGATTTGAGATCCGCCTCCCACTTTGATGATGTACATAAATAGCGCCTGTGTATCAGAGTGACTGAATAGTTCGGTTGCTGATCGGCTGCCAGTTGTTTTCACCCGGGTAGGGTTGCGAGCAAACGATCGACTCACCGGCCTGGTGGCACCGATGCATCTGAAAGTAGGCCGAGTTTTCGTTGTAAATAGTCGCAAGTTCGGACCCACCGGGGCTGGCAATGATCAGATTCATGGCCCGCAGGTAGCGCGTCCGTTTCTCTATAACATCCACCGCTTTTTGAACAGCTGGCAGGCGCCCAAAACGATTGAATCGCTTGATAAAGTTAAAAATCTTTTCCGCACCTATCCGACCTGTCTCGCGAATGCGCACGCCCCGCAGTTCGCCATTGAAAATAAATACACTCTCACCATCAACAAACGGCATGTTGTTCTCAACCCGGATACCCTCGTCACGAAACGCGCTGCGGGCATGAGCCAACAGTAGTTTTGTGGCCCCAAATTGGGTGAGGTCATCATCCCAGATCGGGCGTATGTCGCGATAGGACTTCCAGTCGCCATCCTCCAGCCAGGCGCAGCCCCAGCCGTGCCCTTGATACTCGGTGCTTTCGCGCGCAAGGGAAGCAAACCGTTCAAGGTGTGAGCTGATCTGGAAGGGGCGCTCGGAACGTACCCATAGCAGTCGGCACATCGGTCGGTCTAAACCGGGTGAAGACCCGGAAACTCCAGCCCCAATGTTTCGTTAAGGCCGTGCATAATATTAAAACACTGCACGGCCTGGCCCGCCGAGCCTTTCATCAGATTATCAATCGCACTGATAACGACGAGCCGGTCGGTGGCAGTGTCGCGTTCGAAGCCAATGTCGCAATAGTTGGTTCCCGCGAGCAGTTTGGGCTCCGGATAGCGGTGGATGCCGCTGCGCTCTTTAACAATCCGCACAAACGGCTCGTTGCCGTAATCTTCGCGGTAGATTTTCCAAACGGCTTTCTCGTCTAGCGATTCGGCAAGAAAAACATGACAGGTAGCAAGAATGCCCCGCACCATCTCGATAGAAGTTGCCGAGAAGTGGATTGGGATATCACCGAGCGATTGCTCAATCTCGCCGACGTGGCGATGCCCAGTCGGCCGATATGATCGGACGGCGCCGCTACGTTCGGGATGGTGGCTGGCATCGCTCGATACATTTCCACCTTCGCTGGAGCCAGCCTTGATATCAATAACGATGGAATCTACCAGTCCGCGGCGAGTCAGTGGGTGCACGGCCAGAAGGCTTGCAGTCGCATTACAGCCAGCGCAGGCGACATGGTTGGCCGACCTTAAGGACTCGCGGTGCAATTCCGGTACACCGTACACGAAGGTGCCCAGCAGGTCTGGACGAGAGTGTTCACCCGCATACCAGCGCTGGTAGCGCTCGGCGTTGTCGAGCCTGAAATCTGCGCTGAGATCGACCAGGCGTGGCGCGAGCGACTGGAAGTCGTCGATACTTTCCATAGCACGTCCATGCGGCAGGCACAAAAACAGGACGTCACAAGGCGTCAGTTGGGAAAGCGCGCAAAACTTGAGCCCAGTGGTTCCGCGCAAATTCGGATGCGCTTTGGAGACGAGCTTTCCTGCAAAGCGTTCGGAAGTGACTTGAACGATCTCGCAGTCGGGATGAAACAATAGCAATCGAATCAGTTCACCGCCAGTATATCCGGAGCCGCCGACGATTCCGACCTGGATCATCAGGCTTTCTCCAGGACATAATCGACTACCCGGCCAGGAATATTCACGCCAGTGGTTTCGATGCTGTTGCGAAACTCCATGGTGTAGTTGACTTCATTAACCAGCAGGCCGCTGTCTGTTTCGAAAAGGTCCACGGCCAGTACGCCGCCACCGACTGCACGAGCGGCAGCTAATGAAATCGAGGAAATCTCATCACTGACTGGACATCCGGTGGCAACCGCCCCACGGGCCGTATTGGTGATCCAGTGAGGCGATGTTCGATAGATCGCCGCCACGCACTCCTCTCCGATCACGAAACTTCGGATATCGCGCCCCTTCTTTTCCACATATTGTTGGATGTAGAAAATTGAATGGTGGTAACTGCCGAGGATGGCCTTATGTTCGAGAATCGACTCTGCGGTTTCGCGATCGTTGATTTTTGAAAGCAACCGTCCCCAGGATCCCACCACTGGTTTGAGCACCACTGGGTAACCCAACTGCTCAATGGCTTCAAGGGCAGAGGCCTCGGTAAAAGCGATACGCACAGGTGGCTGGGGAACATTGGCTTCTTTTAGAGCCAGCGAGGTCAGGATTTTGTCGCCACAGATTCGAGAGACATCCGATGTGTTGATGCAGTCGACACCGGTACTCTCCACCAGGCGAAGTCCGTGCATGGCACGGGAATGGTTGATACATCGCTCAAGGACCAGATCTACATCCGGGCCTGAAAATAGATCGAAGGTCAGTTTGCGATCATCGATCATCACCAATTCGACCCCGCGGCTCTTAAATTCATCGATCAGCAGTTTTTCTTCTTTTCGGATCAGTGAATGCAGGAAGCCGATTCTCACTCGCCCCAATCCTCTTCTGTCTCAGGCGCCTCAGCCAGAACGGGTGGATTCAGTGCTGTGACTTCGAGTTCGGTGCCGCAGTCGGGGCATTCAAGAAGTTCACCGACGACGGTGTCGTCAGCCAAGGCTATTTGGGCGGCACATACGGGACATTCGCTCATAGGAGTCTCCAGTTGTTAACGTGCACCGGTGGACATCAGATCAGAAGTCCTCCGGGCCGGTTGGCGGCCTATTCTAGTGCGAGTAATGCCATAGGGTGAACCCTGGATCCGGCGAAATAAGGGTATTGGACCTGGCTGATAAATTTCGCACACCGGTGCTTGGTTGCCCGTGGGTATCAGAGCGCCTGGAACGAAGCAGCATTTTTGGCGAAAGCTTGGGGCCGACAACCGTTCAGAATAATCGAACAGCCTCTATACGACAACGATCGCTTTTTGGAAGACCAGGCAAAAAAATTTCATCTTTTTTGGCGTTTCGACAGTTTCAAACTTCCCAGAAATTGACGCTAATATTTGAGTGGCGGGGGCGAACGGCCCTCTTGCCATCT
>CAJWEF010000241.1 GCA_913031305.1 uncultured Acidiferrobacteraceae bacterium | reverse complement strand
CCACCCAGCCATCGTGAGGGTAGTGCTGGGTAAATTCCTGTTGTGCCACATGAAGGGCGTTGCCTGCACTATCGAACAGGATCGCCCGCGAACTGGTTGTGCCTTGATCAATAGCGAGTAGAAGGGGGGTCTGGATCATTTAAGTATTGGATAGCCTGGTATAGCAGTTTCCTTAACTAGTGCAGATCGCCTATCCTACCTAACCCGGCAGTCTCGAACTACCTTCACTCGGTAACGCCCTTGTGCGTCTGACCCACAATCAACCCTGATAGTATGAGTTTGCGCGCTACCCACAAATCACAACTCCAGGGCGGTGAGTTCGATGTGCTGGTGATTGGTGCAGGCATCAACGGCGCGGCTTCGGCATCTGCGTTGGCTCATCGTGGTTTGCGCACCGCGTTGGTCGACGCCCGCGACTTTGCTGGTTACACCAGTCAGAGCTCTTCCAATCTTATCTGGGGTGGCATCAAGTATCTCGAGACCTTTGAGTTCGCTTTGGTGCGACGCCTTTGTTCCAGCCGTAATGTGCTGATGCGCGCTTATCCGACTGCAGTGCGGGAGACCCGCTTTCTGGCGGCTATCTCACGTACGGCGCCACGCTCGCGCCTGGCAGTCTGGTTGGGGGCCTGGCTTTATTGGTTTCTGGGCAGTTGCATGACACGTATCCCACGCCTTTTATCGCGCGCTGCACTCAAACGCGCTGAACCGGTTGTCAATGCTGCCGTGACTCAGGGTGCGGTGGAGTACTCTGATGCGCTTCTAGTCGACGGTGATGCCCGTTTTGTTTGTTCGCTGGTGCGCCGGGCTGCGGACGCTGGTTGTGTCACGGTCAATTACCTTAACGTCGTCAATGCCGAACGCAGTGGGGAATATTGGCGGGTAGATCTCCTCGACAGTGTGGATGGTGGGAAGATGAGCGCCCGGGCGCGGGTGATCATCAATGCGGCCGGGCCTTTTGCCGACCCGCTTGCCGGACTCACTAATGTTGCGACGGGTTTGCGCCATGTGCTTTCGAAGGGTATTCACCTGATCACCGATCGCTTATCGGCCGAGCCGCGGGTGTTGGCTTTCTATGCAGATGATGGCCGACCTTTTTTTGTGATCCCCCTGGGCAATCGTGCCAGCATCGGCACGACCGATACTCCGGTCGAGACACCGACCGTGGCCGTTGACGAGGCCGACCGGGATTTTGTATTGAGCAACATCAACGCGCGTCTGGATCTAAAGAGCCCACTCAGTCGCCACGACGTGATAGACGAACGATGTGGTGTCAGGCCGCTGGCAGTAGACCCGCGGGAAAAAGGTGATGGCGGCGGCGATTTTCTTTCGTTGTCACGCAAGCACGTGATCGAAACACATGCCGGGCGTGCGTGCGTTAGCATATACGGTGGCAAACTGACTGATTGTCTCGATGTGGGGGCCGAGGTCCGTGATGCGGTGTTGTCTTTGGGCGTGGTGGATCCAGGTGGCACGCGCGATTGGTATGGCGAGAGCGGTACCCGTATCCGTAATGCTTTTTTGGCAAAAGTGCGACTCTTAAGGGGCGCGAGTATTGTTTTTGGTGAAGCCCAATCCGAACGACTATGGCGCTGCTATGACTCACGAGCGCTTAAACTTGTGGAGAAGTTTGAGGATGAACCAGATACCCGGGACGTGATTCTGGCTGCCGATGGCATCACCCGAGGGGAACTTGAGCTGGTACGCGATACAGAGATGGTCGTCACTCTTGAAGACTTTCTACGGCGGCGCACGCTATTGACGCAGACCCGTGGCAAAGATGAACTTGCCGGCCCGGCGATGATGCAGGTATGCGAGATACTTTTTGGTTCCAAGGCTTCGGTGCGTTACCAGGAGTACTTCGGTACAAACTCTAGTGAGGAGGCATGACATGGTTGGCGCTATACATTCGTTACAGCAGGTAAGCTTGCCGATAGTTGGCACGCCTGATCTTTTCCCAGTTCATCGGATCTACTGTGTCGGGCGCAACTACGCGGCGCATGCGGTGGAAATGGGCCACGACCCGGACCGCGAGGCACCTTTCTTTTTTCAAAAAAATCCAGACAATCTTGTGAGTGATGGGGGTGAATTCCCTTATCCCGCACTCAGCAATGATGTGCAGCACGAGATCGAATTGGTAGTGGCTTTGCAATCCGGCGGTTTCGAGATTGCAACTGACGCGGCGCTGGGCCACGTTTTTGGCTACGCGGTGGGTCTGGATATGACACGACGTGACCTGCAGGGCGAGATGAAGCGCCAGGGTCGTCCCTGGGAGATTGGCAAGGCCTTTGAGCACTCAGCGCCATGCTCAGCGATCACACCTGCTTCGAGCATTGGCCACCCTCAGGACGGGACAATTAGTTTGCAAAGAAACGGCGCGCTCTGCCAGTCCGGCGACCTCGCGCAGATGATCTGGAAAGTCCCCGAGATCATCAGTGAACTGTCCCGGTATTTTCTACTGACACCCGGCGACCTGATTTTTACCGGCACGCCAGCAGGGGTAGGTCCGGTGCTCTCGGGCGATACCCTGGATGGTGTGATTGACGGGGTCGGCTCGCTCTCGGTGACTGTGGTTTAACCAGATAGAGCCAGCTCGGGTAGGTACGAGTGTGACAGATAAGGGTATTCAGTTAGAGCGGAAAATATGTAACTAACTGAAAAAATGGAGAAAAATTCATAACTCTTTGAATAGTTGATTTTCAGTGTGAGTAGCTCTTGACAGTGTTTAAGTAAATACTTATATTCTAGTTTCCTTATTTGAAATTTTTTGGAAATGAAACCATGAAACACTGGAAGAGTTTTTTTGCAGCGACCTCGATCGCTGTGATGTCGCTGGGTCTGGTTGTCCCGACTACCGCTGCTGAGGAAGTGGCTGCCGATCCGACCTGCGATGTGGCCGACACCTACTGCCACAATTTTGCCAAGGCGAAAGAGTATTACCTGGAACTGGGCAATACCGAAGAAAGCTTTGAAGCGCTGGCGCAGCATCTGCGTGTGTTTACTGATTTTGGCCTGATGGCTCGTGTGATGGGTGATCCGGAAGAAAGTGCCAAGCTGATGGCAGTATTGGCGGACCCCGACGCGATGCACCTGATGCTGCGTTGCATGCAGGAGCCGGCCATGTGGGATACCTGGGTCAAGCAGTTGACCAACCCACAAGCCTATATTGAGATGAGCCTGGTCGCGATCAACCCGATGACCTACATCAAATGGATGGCATCGCCGGTCAACGCTGACGTTTACAGTGCCCTTAAGCCTTTTGTTCAAAGCGAACTGTATGCCGACTGGGCCAACAAGGGAACACAGGTCAGGTTCTACGAGCCGACCTGGTCGTTCATGGATCCGCAGTGGACTGTGGATCGCCTGGCCTGGACAATTGATCCGAAGACCTATGTCAATCCGTTTGCCTGGATCATCGATACCATCTAAGTCATAGCGTTCAGCAGTTAAGCTTCTGACTGCACCCGCAATAAAGCCCCTTGCCTCGCGGCAGGGGGCTTTTTTTTGTCCTTTAACCCCACTAATA
>CAJWEF010000240.1 GCA_913031305.1 uncultured Acidiferrobacteraceae bacterium | reverse complement strand
CGCAAGCGTAACAAACAGGCAAGCCCTCTCACCCATGATGTCATCACCCATGGGCACAATGGCGGCCAATGTAACCGCTGGGTGTGCCGCGATCAGATTTTCGATATCAGTTGGGTTTATCTTCACACCACCCCGGTTGATGATATCTTTCACTCGACCGGTGATTCGTACATTCTGATCCATGTCGACAATCGCCAGGTCGCCGGTCTTAAAAAAGTTATCCGCGGTAAATGCGTCAGAGTTTGCTTGAGCGTTGTTCAGATAGCCCGACATCACCGAGTAGCCCCTGATTTCGAGTTCTCCCTCCTCACCGACTTTCAGTACCTGCCCGTTCTCTGGTGAAGTCACGCGCACCTCCATGCCGCGAACTGGTCGACCGGTAGAATGATGACGCTCATCGATTGAGCCCTCCAATGGAGTGGCCGTGGTCAGAATGATTTCGGTCATGCCAAACAAGCCGCCGACCTTGCCGTTAGGCATTCGCTCCTCTAGCGCTTGTGAAACTGCGGGCGGAACAATCGAACCTGCAAGCACTGCCTGGCGCACCGAAACCAGATCACCAGTAAGTAACCCAGATTTAAGCGTCGCAGCAACGGGCGCCGGAGAGGAAAATAACAGCGTTGGCTGATGTCGTTCCACGACTTCAACAAAGAGTTCTGGCGAAAATGCGCGGAGCAGAACGGTCGGCGCACCATATGCCAGCCCTGAATGCAGACAGCATAAGCCAAAAACGTGTGAAAACGGCGGTACGACCATGATCCGATCGTGCCGGTCGATATTGATAGCCTCACCATAAATGCGGCCATTCGCCAGTGCGCTATGATAATTGCGAAGGACCGCCTTCGGGGCAGCTGCCGTACCCGACGTGAAACACAGCAAAACAGGATCAGCGGCATGAGGTGGGTCGTTGATCTCGACCCCGGGGCCGGCCTGAAACATTTCAGCCAGCGACACACAATCGTCAGGAACAGAACCACCGGGGCCGACGATCACATGTTCTAAAGTTGGCACGACACGCTTGAGTTCGCGCATTGTGTCCGGAGCATCATATTTTTCTGTCGCCGGCTCACAGATCACTGCAACGGCTCGCCCATGGTTCAACAATGGGGCCATTTCATGAGCACGATAAGGCATGTGCATCGTCAGGAGCACACCGCCCATCAGGGCGATGCCATAATACGTGATAATAAATTCCGATGTATTCGCCATCTGTATGCCAACAGCCTGACCCTTGACGATGCCCATAGACAGCAGTGCCCCAGCCATCCGCTGGGCATGGTCATAGACCTCGCGATTTGTCAGCGTGCCATCAAGACCGATGATCTGAGGGCCATCAGGGTCTTCTACTGACCGCTCACGCAGCCAGTCTCCCAGGGTATCGTCGTTCCAATAACCTGCCTTCAGGAACGCTTCGACATCTTCTGGCGGAAAATCCCGATCCACGCGCAAGGGTGTCATCAGATTACTCTCCAATCTACCTACCGCAGTGTAATTTGTCAGACTAGTAAGGTCAGACAAAATTAAAACCTATCGAGGCATCAGGTACGCTGCTTTTGAGGATATCATATCGCCTTGATGGCCCATGCCGTGTGGAGGTTCGGTAGAACAATTGGATTGCGCACAAGCAAATTGCTTTCTGGGTGCTCCTCACAGCCCAGTCGTGCCGCTGCTGGTAACCACAGAGCACCGGCAGGTCGTTCGGCCAACTCCTAAGGGACAACTATGCAAGCATTACGAATTCGACAATACGGGGTGGTCGATAGCCACCAGATAGAGACGATAGACCCACCCGTAGCGGGCATTAGAGAAGTATTAATCCGCAATCATGCGGCCGGTCTTAACTTTCCCGACACGCTGATGCTGATGGGAAAATATCAAAAGCGCCCGGAGCCCCCATTTACGCCCGGTCGTGACTGTGCCGGCGAGATTTGCGCTATCGGTCAACACGTCGAAGAATTCAAAATCGGTGATCGCGTGGTTGCGCAAGTGTTCACGGGTGCTTTTGCCGAGGTTGTTTTGGCGCCAGTCAGCCGTGTGTTTTCTCTTCCTGAGGAAGTCAGCTATGAGGACGCAGCCGGCGCCGTAACTGTGTTTAATACGGCCTATACTGCTTGCGTGCAGCGGGCCGACGTCAAGGCCGCCGAAACAGTACTTATCACAGGCGCTGCCGGTGGTGTCGGGCTTGCTTGCATACAGCTCTGCAAACAACTGGGTGCAAATGTAATCGCAGCCGTCTCATCTGAAGACAAAGGTTCGTTGTGCAAGAAAAATGGCGCCGACAATATCCTCATTTACAAAGGCCTTGACGGTAGCGAGCTCAAGGAGTTCTTTCGCAGCCAGGTACGATCAGTCAATAACGATCAAGGCGTCCACGTCGTGATCGATCCTCTGGGCGGCAATTTCTTCACCGCGGGGCTGCGTGCACTTGCCTTCAGAGGAAGAATCGTCATCGTCGGTTTTACCTCAGGTGCAATCAGTGAGGTCCGTGGCAATTATCTCCTGTACAACGGCCTGACCGTAATGGGTGCACCACTGGATATCAATTTCGATCTGCTACCCACTGAGCTCCGTGCCGGGACGACGTGGTGGCTTGAACTCCTCGCTCAGAAAAACATCAATGCTAACGTCACTGAAACCTATCCGTTCGACCAGATCGGGACCGCACTGGGCCGCTTGCTGGCCCGACAGGCCAAAGGCAAGTTAGTACTCGACATGACCTGAAACTGCAGGCGATGACATTCAACATTCCGACACCGGCGCAGACCTTGGATATCAGCATGGATGACGGTGCCATCATCCGTCTTCGCCGTCACAGCGCGGGTGAACGACGACTACTGCTGAGCCATGGAAACGGATTCGCCATCGATGCGTACTACCCGCTCTGGCGGCTGTTTCTGGACAACTTTGAGGTTGTCGTTTTTGATGTTCGCAACCACGGCCAAAATCCCCGCCACGACCTCGCTTCACACCACATCAATCGTTTTGTACTCGATTTTGAAACTATTTACGCCCGCATTCCCGAGGCCTTTGGTGCTAAACCGACAGTGGCAGTCTTTCATTCTATTTCAGCGACTACCGGCCTGTTGCAGAACCTCGAATATGGTCAGCGCTGGGACGCGCTGCTGGCAGTTGATCCATCTTTGATGCCAGAACCGGGGCATGCATTGTATCAAAACGCCCATGCATTCGAACTCAAGCTGCGTGACTGGGCAGTCGGCCGGCCACAGCAATTTTCAAGCCCGAATGAACTGGCACAATCCCTGATGGAAATCAAACGCCTGAGCCGCTGGCAGAACGGCAGCCATAAACTGATGGCCTGGGCGACGCTTACGCAGAATTCAGCCGGTTGGGAACTGGCCTGTCCCGGCACCTACGAATCTCGAATCTACGACGGCAATGCTAAACTGAACATCTGGGCCCAGCTGATCGGGCTGACCGGTCCGGTCAGGTTTCTGGGCGCTGATCCGGAAATCGAGGGTGCCTGGCCACCTGCTTTTGTCAACCAGGCAATTCACACCGAATT
>CAJWEF010000239.1 GCA_913031305.1 uncultured Acidiferrobacteraceae bacterium | reverse complement strand
GAGACAGGTCGAGGCCTTGAGTCACGGCTGAACGGCGTCCTTGTCGACTGCTACGGGGCCGGGGAATGCAGTGGTTATCCCACAGTTTGCAAAGGGCGCTACCGCGTTGAGGGTGTCACCGACTACACCATGGAGAAACCTGTCAGTCTCAACAGCCTGCCGATACTCCCGAGCCTTCTCCAGGCCGGCGTCAGCGCGATAAAAGTAGAGGGCCGCCAGCGTAGCCCCGCCTACGTCCGCCGCGTTACCCGGGTGCTTCGCGCGGCGATTGATTCGTGCACGCGGGATCCCGAAAACTTTGTCCCTGCACCAGATGGAATGGCCGAGCTGGCAGCCCTCTCCGAAGGCAGTCAGACAACCCTGGGGGCATTTAGCCGCTATTGGCAATGAGCGTTTCACCGCGTCTGTCGTTGGGACCAGTCCCCTATTTCTGGGGTGAACAGCAGCTCCTGGATTTTTACGATTCGGCGGCGAACAGCTCTTTCGAGATTATCTACCTGGGGGAGATGGTCTGCGCCAAACGGCGCTCTTTCTCCTTTCAAGGCTGGCTGGAGCTGGGTCGGGATCTGGCTTCCGCCGGAAAAACCGTTATCTTCTCGACCTTGGCTCTGCTGGAGGCAGGCTCGGAGTTGGGCTTTTTGAAGCGTTTGATTGCTAACGGCGAATTCATGATCGAGGCGAATGATGTCGCCGCCATTCAACTTACCCAGGGCCACCCCTTTGTTGGCGGCTCGACCCTAAATATCTACAACCCCCGAACACTTGAGGTGCTCGCAGCCCAGGGTTTGATACGTTGGATACCGCCCACCGAATTGGCGTCGGGTCCCTTGGAGGCCCTGCACCAGGTGCGTCCTGCAACCGTGCAGACAGAATTACCGGTATGGGGCCGTATGCCGCTCGCCTGGTCAGCACGGTGCTATACCGCACGCCACCTTAACCGCGCAAAAGACCAGTGCGGCTTCTGTTGTAGTGAATACCCTGAGGGACTGCTGGCTCATACCCAGGAGGATCAGCGATTTTTAGTACTTAATGGAACCCAGGTCACCTCGGCGACCCGATGGAACCTGGTGGAACATTTACCCCAGATTCAGGCAACGGGGATCGAAGTCTTGCGGCTGGCGGGGGATCACCCTGCTGTCTTTGAGGCGGGCAAGCTGGTCCGTGCTGTCCTGGACAAACAACTCGACGCATCGACAGCGGCCCAGCAGGCAACCCATCTTACGTCGGACGATGACTCCGACGGCTTCTGGCTCGGTCAGCCTGGAATGATGGCCGCCGGAATCCTCAGAGACTGATCACCTTGGCAATATCGCAACCCTGCTTCGTAGATTTGCGGGCATTTCTTCAGGAACTGGAAAGTCATCAGCAACTGCGACGAATCTCAGAGCCGGTGAGTGAGAATCTGGAGGTAACCGATCTGTGTTACCACAGTCTAACCCAGGGTGGTCCTGCGCTGTGGTTTGAAAACCTGAAAGATGGCCCTTTGCAGATGGTGGGAAATCTTTTCGGCACGGCCGATCGCATCGCCATGGCGATCGGCCGACCCAAAGAAGAACTTCGTCACCTTGGGGAGGAACTGGCGCGGTTTCGACAACCCCGGGTTCCCACTAACCTGGCGCAGGCCATCACAGCCCTGCCGGACGTAGCCCGACTGCGTTACGTTAACCCACGGCTGATTACCGACCCACCTTGCCAGGAAGTTGTCCTGGAAGGAGGTGCGGTGGACCTCGCTACCCTGCCTATTCAAACCTGCTGGCCTGATGATGCCGGCCCCTTGCTGACTTTTGGTATTGTGATTACCCGCGGACCCCGTCAACCAAGATTCAATCTGGGAATTTACCGCCAGCAGGTGATCGGTCGTGATCGGCTGATCATGCGATGGCTGGCGCATCGTGGCGGCGCCACGGATTTTCGCGACTGGTGTCAGGCACACCCTGGCAAGCCGTTTCCTGTGGCTGTTGCGATCGGCGCCGATCCGGCCACGATTCTGGCCGCGGTCACTCCGATACCCGACACGCTCTCCGAATACAGCTTTGCGGGGTTATTGCGCGGAAGGCCTACCGAAGTTACCCGCTGTCTCAGTCATGATCTTCAAGTGCCCGCGCGAGCGGAAATTGTTCTGGAGGGATTTGTGCTGCCAGACGAAACAGCCGAAGAGGGGCCATTCGGGGATCATACCGGCTACTACAACTCTGTCGAAAGCTTTCCGGTGTTCCAGGTCACCCGCATCACCCACAGGCAAAACCCTTTGTACCACGCGACCTATATGGGCCGGCCGGGCGAAGACGAACCCTCGGTTCTTGCCGGTGCGCTGAATGAGGTCTTCATTCCCCTGTTGCAAGAGCAGTTTCCGGAAATCTCAGACTTCTACTTGCCACCCGAAGCCTGCTCCTATCGGACTGCCGTCATCAGCATCAATAAGCAGTACCCCGGCCACGCCCGACGGATCATGATGGGTTTGTGGTCAACGCTACGGCAGTTTACCTACACCAAGTTCGTAATCGTGACCGACTCCGATATCGATGTGCGTGATTGGAAATCGGTCTGGTGGGCCTTGAGCACTCGGGTTGACCCTGTGCGTGATACCGTACTGATCGATAATACGCCGGTAGATTATCTGGATTTTGCCAGCCCCCAATCGGGCCTCGGCTCAAAGATGGGTATTGATGCAACCAACAAATGGGCGGCGGAAACGTCACGCAAGTGGGGCCGCCCACTAGCCAGGTCGCCTGCCGTGCGCCGACGCACCGAAGCGATCTGGGACCATCTCATGCAAAAACCCTAAGTCTAGACCGTCACCCGACGAACGGGCCTGCCCTCCAGGCCTTGCACGATCCGGTCACACAGGGCCAATAGCCGAGTTAACGCGCCCGGTAGAGTCGCCGGATCGACCTGATCCAGCAGATTTTTGACCTGCAACCCAAGATCTGTATCGCCACTCATCATCAACTCACGGCGGAAAAACAACGTGTCCGGGTCCTCACGCTGGCCCAGCAGTGCCAGAAAACCGCCAAGTTCTGCCGCTACGCTCGCATCGGTCTTTTTGCCGTGCGCACAAACCACGTGACCGTTGTGCACGCTGATCGCAAGCCGCACCGGTGTCGAGCGCAGTTCCACGCCGAAAACCCGGCCCTCGAGAAAATCAAGATCCCCCTGGGCCCGCTGGGACGAAAGCAGTCGGTCCAGGGTTTTTGCCAGTGCCAGCGATAAAGGGTGCTGTGGCAGCAACGCAAAAGGGGCGAACGCCCTGTGGATTGGAAATCGGGGCATCGGTCACAGTCTCATTCAACACAGTCACCGAAATATCGCACACCAGCGGACACGGTGCGCTGATGCGGATCAATTGGAACACTGATCGGATTAAACTCAGTCCAGAAGGTAAGCACATTTCGCCTGCCCGGGGTGCCTGGGGTCACTATCAACCGGCCGCCCTGGTAGCACCGCCGGACAATGTTAAAGGCGGCTATTGAGAATCCGTGCCTACACGCTCATGCAAAGGACTATTACGCGGAAAGTGAGCCAACAGAAATTCCATTTGGTCGGCCAGGATCTGTTTTCCGGAAAGGTAGATGTATTCGGCGTGGGTTGGCA
>CAJWEF010000238.1 GCA_913031305.1 uncultured Acidiferrobacteraceae bacterium | reverse complement strand
GGGCCTGACGCGTCTTGTGTCTGCACTGATTTTCCCTCGTAAATGTCAGGCTGTTGTTGGAACAGTTCTGATCATTAGTCCCTGGGCGCACATCTTATTGAACATCAGTTGAACATTAGTGAATAATTGGTATGCTGTAAATAGTTATAAAAAAAATAAAAAAAAACAAACCCAATATGGGCAATATCCCATAAAGTCAAGAAAATCGATAAATCAGGATAGAAAATAGATTAAATTCAGATGTTTGTATTGCTTAAAAGTTTCGGATATTAATCATTTTGATTAGAAGTGGTCAAAAGCCCACAACCGCCCACTCCTGCCCACTTAATAAAAAATATCCTGGTGCCGGAAAATTCTGTTCGATTCGATGGCGGCTACCCTGGCCGGGCGGTACCGGCCGGATGGCTGACCCTTGGTGTTGGCACGGTTGCACGGGTCGAACATTCTTTTGGCAGCCAATACAATGCCAAAGCATTCGGGTGTTAAACTTTTTCTGACACCTCATCTACTTGAGGATAGGAAATGACCACCTTGAGCTATGAGCTAGCGAAATAATTCCAGGCCGATCTGAGAAAAACGTGAAATTCTTTTTGACCGTCGCGACATACGAGTGCTCGAAAAACAGGAGAAGTTGAGTGAGTACCGATATTGAGACGCTGCGTAGAATCTTAGGCGCGAGTCAGGTCATTGCGGTTGTCGGTTTATCGGCCAACTGGTGGCGCCCAAGCTATTTTGCAGCGAAGTACATGCAAGACCATGGCTACCGGATTATTCCGGTTAACCCGAACTACAAAGAGATACTTGGAGAGCGTTGCTACCCCTCGCTGGAAGATATTCCAGACGATATCAATATTGACATAGTGGATGTGTTTCAACGTGCCGAACTGGCGCCACCACTGGCGCACAGTGCTGTTGCAATCGGTGCGAAGGTTTTCTGGCTGCAATTGGGGCTTATCAACGATGAAGCTGCCGATATTGCCCGTCAGGGCGGGCTCGGCGTGGTGATGGATTATTGTGTAAAGATTGAGCACGGCCGCCTGATGGGTGGGCTGAATCTATTTGGCGTATCTACAGGGGTCATCTCAGCGAAACGCCCGAAGTGGCTGGTTTATTGAGGACATATTATGGCTGATCGCGAATTTGGATTCGAAACTCAGTGCCTGCATGCCGGGCAATTGCCGGATGCCGCAACTGGCGCTCGTGCGGCTCCGATCTACCAGACTACCTCGTACGTATTTGACAGCACTGATCACGCAGCAAGCCTTTTCAACCTGCAGACCTTCGGCAATGTGTACTCACGAATGATGAATCCGACCAATGCCATGCTTGAAGAACGCCTGGCAACACTTGAAGGTGGCCGGGCAGGATTGGTAGTCGGCTCAGGTATGGCGGCACAGATGGTTGCGCTGTTGACTCTGCTGGAATCTGGGGATGAACTGGTTTCTGCCAGTACCTTGTATGGCGGCACCTATTCCCAGTTTGATTACTCTTTCCGGCGTATGGGTATTAATACTCATTTTGTCGATCCGGATGATCCGGAGAATTTTGCAAAGGCCATTACACCAGCAACCAAGGCGGTATATGCCGAGACCATCGGTAATCCGCTGAACAATGTGCTCGACATATCAGCTGTCGCCAAGATTGCCCACGATGCTGGCGTGCCGCTGGTGATCGACAATACCTTTGGCACCCCGTACCTGTGCCGTCCCTTTGAGCACGGGGCTGATATCGTAGTGCACTCGGTGACCAAGTGGATCGGCGGCCACGGCAGTTCGATCGGCGGTGCCGTTATTGAATCCGGAAAATTCCCGTGGGATAACGGCAAGTTTCCCAGCATGACCGAGCCGTCAAAGGGTTATCACGGCATTCGTTTTTACGAAACTTTTGGTGATTTCGGTTTTGTGACCAAGGCTCGCATGGAAACCCTGCGTACCTTGGGGCCGTCGATGAGCCCTCTTAGCGCGTTTCTTTTTCTGCAGGGGCTGGAAACATTACCGCTGCGCATGGATCGTCACTGCACCAATACCCTGGCGGCTGCACGGTTCCTTGACGATCATCCTCTGGTCTCCTGGGTCAAGTACGCAGGTCTGCCAGACAACCCGTATCATCAACTGGCACAAAAGTATTTGCCCAAAGGCGCTGGCGGCGTGCTGACCTTCGGTATTAGAGGTGGACAGGCGGCGGGCATCCGGTTTATCGAAAGCGCACAGTTTTTGAGTCATTTGGCGAATGTAGGAGATGCCAAGACGTTAGTGATTCACCCAGCGTCAACGACGCATCGCCAGCTTAACGAAGAAGAGCAGGCGAGCGCAGGGGTGAGTCCGGACATGGTTCGCATGTCCGTGGGACTGGAAACCCTGGACGATATTCTTTGGGATATCGAACAAGCGCTAGCTAAATCTCAGGAATCCTGAGAGCTATCCGGAACTATTGGTAAACATGGCCTGCTGTCATTATTACCAGTTAACCCCCGGAGGCGATCAGCTTTTTTCGGTTGACGTCAGTAAGGTGCGTTTTGGCCCTGGTGCTATTGACGAGGTGGGCCAGGAAGCCCGATTACTTGGGATCAGTCGCGTGGCGGTGTTTACCGACAGGCGCGTCGCTGAATTGCCTCTTTTTTCCGACGCCATGACCGCTATTCGCGGTGCAGGTCTTGATCCGGTGGTCTATGACACCGTTCGGGTAGAGCCAACTGACCAGTCATTTCGTGAGGCTATTCAGTTTGCGGCAGATGATCATTTCGATGGCTTTATCTCGATCGGAGGCGGCTCGGTGATGGATACCTGCAAGGCTGCCAATCTGTACAGCACCCACCCGGCCGATTTCATGGCTTATGTGAATGCGCCAATCGGTCAGGGCTTGCCAGTGCCAGGTAAGCTGAAGCCACACCTGGCTTGTCCGACAACAGCCGGTACAGGAAGTGAGTGCACCGGCATCGCAGTGTTCGATCTGCTGGAGATCGAGTGCAAGACTGGGATTGCTTCACGGTCGATGCTGCCCGATCGGGCCATTGTCGACCCTCGCTGGACTGATACATTGCCTCCGAGCGTCATGGCCGCGACCGGTTTCGATGCAATCAGCCATGCCTTGGAGGCGCTGACGGCCAAGCCTTTCAGTTCACGCCCGGCGCCGGTGGATGCCTCAGCTCGACCAATGAGCCAGGGAGCCAACCCCTGGAGCGACATGGCTTGTCGTGAGGCGCTGCGTCAGTGCGGCGAGTATCTGGTGCGCGCCGTAAACGATGATTCAGACCATGAGGCACGCCACGGCATGATGTACGCGGCGACGCTCTCTGGTATGGCTTTTGGCAATGGCGGTTGCCATTTACCACACGCGATGTCCTACCCGGTATCAGGCCGGGTGTCGGATTTCTTCCCCGAGGGATACCCTCATGATGAGCCTATTTGTCCGCACGGCATGTCGGTGATCGTAAATGCTCCTGCCGCTTATCGTTTTACCGTAACCGGCTGTCCCGAGCGGCATCTTGAGGGCGCCCGCTTATTGGGCGCAGACACTCAAGAGGTTGTCGCATCCGAAAGTGGAGAGTTACTGGCGCGCCATCTTCAAAAGATGATGCAGGTTACCGGCATACCCAACGGGATCAGTGGCGTCGGTTTTAGCCAGGAACACGTGACGGG
>CAJWEF010000237.1 GCA_913031305.1 uncultured Acidiferrobacteraceae bacterium | reverse complement strand
TTTAACCTGTATTCGATAGGTCTCGAGGTCGAGGAAAAATTTCCCTCGGTATGTGTTACGAAGCTTCTGGGCGATGTGTGCGACAGAGTGGCCATCAGCTTTATCTTTGACAGGCACAAGCCTGAAATAATCTTCCATGCAGCGGCATATAAACATGTGCCGATGCTCCAGGGACAGATCCGCGAGACTGTTCGAAATAATACAGTTGGGACAATGATTGTGTCGGAAGCGGCAATCGCAAATAGCGCCCGAACGATGGTGTTGATATCTACCGACAAAGCAGTGAACCCCACCAGCATGATGGGGGTTAGCAAGAGGTTGTCCGAAATGGTTGTGCAGTTGAACAACCTCGAAAACCGGACCGCTTTTATCACTGTCCGGTTCGGGAACGTGCTTGGGTCTGCTGGGAGCGTCGTGCCTTTGTTCGAGCGTCAGATTCAAGCCGGTGGGCCGGTGACCGTTACCGACCGACAGATGACCCGCTATTTCATGACAATATCCGAAGCCTGCCAGTTGATCTTGCAGGCTTGCGTGCTTGGTAACGGCGGCGAGATCTTCGTTCTAAATATGGGTGAGCCGGTTAACATCGATTATTTAGCCCGGCAGATGATCCGGTTCTCGGGAAAGATTCCTGACGAGGAGATTGCAATTGAATACACGGGACTGCGCGCCGGAGAGAAACTGACAGAAGAACTCTTCCATGCCGATGAAAACCTGGCCGAAACTGCATACGAGAAGATACTTCTTGCTGCCAGCCGTTCAATTGAGGCAGACCGATTACGTCAAGGTCTTGTGGAGATAGAATCCGCGTGCAGTCAATACGACTATGAACAGGTTCGCGCAATCGCCACCAGCCTGGTTCCCGAATCTTTGGGGTCCGCTGACGAGCGGTAAACTAAATCCCCTACCCAGGCCGCTTAACCGCAGCTGCATTAGGTCTTAGGCGTTAAAACAATCAACGCCCCAAACGACGGGTGATCGAGGTAATGCACTTCCTTGAATCTGATACGCCGGGTTTCCTGAATTGCCAAGCTCTCCCTCGCATGTAAATTTTGTGACAAATCGGATAACCCAGCAGCAGGTGTGATTTTCAATCCAGGGCGATAAAGTATCGAAGACTGTAGGAAAAAAGGCCCAGTTGTGTAAAGGCGGAAATAGGCAGTCAATCGAGATTTAAATTCCGGCAGGGTACTCAATAACCCGTATTGTGTTGCTCCAAAAGGGGACGACGGGGTTTTGATTATGCTGCTATGCGCCAGAATGTGATAGCCAGCACGAGCTTCGATCACCTGACGGGCGGCGGCTAATCGGCCCGCACCTCGGGGAAGGATTTGCGGATCTTTAGAAGATAGGCTATGTCGATAGATCCTGGATTCAGCGAGAAGCACAGGTACTTCTCCGTGTAGTGCTGTTTCTATGCCTGGTGAGTTGTCAACGGCAAAAACAAGAAGCTCCAGTTCATAGCTGTCCGTGGCAAGGGCGGGTAACCCGAACATTAAAAAAGCCAACACGAAGGCAGGATTGACCAGCCAAATCGTCGCTGGGTGGACGCGGACCGAGCCAGCACGAGACTGGCAATCGCAGGACAAAGAGATCATTTCATTCGAACAAGGGTAGGGGTTTCAGCGGCTGTGCCGAGTCCAGTATGTGAGTTAGCCACTCGCAGAAGACAACACGATGTTCGGGCTGATCTAAAGTCACTGTAAATCCAAGTTCCAACGGAGAAATCATACTGAACACTCCAGCCTCGCGCGTTAACAGATGAGCAATTCTTTTTGGATCGACGGAGGCAGTTTGCAAAAAGGCAATCCGCCCCCGGGACTTTCCGGCCTGGATCACGCGAACGCCCTGTGCGGCGCCGTTTAGCTGAAGAGCCGCAAGACGAAAAACCATGCTGCCTTCTGCCGGCACGAGCCCGAAGCGGTCTATGACCTCCAGCTGCAATTCATGCAACGACTGGTGATCATCGCACGCCGAGATCCTCTGATAAAGCATCAGCCGTAAATGCACATCCGGGAGAAACGCCTCGGGGAAGAAAGCGGCGACGGATAGATTGATCTCAGGCCGGTTGGTGAGTGACGTCTGGGGAACTGCGGTATTTGAACCTGGAGAAAGATCTCGAATAGCCCGGTTTAGGTATTCGGAATACATTGAAAACCCGATTTCCTCGATCACCCCACTTTGACCCTCGCCGAGTAGTTCACCCGCACCCCGGATCTCAAGGTCATGATTGGCGAGCTCGAATCCAACACCAAGTTCGGTCAACTGCTCGATGGCGGCGAGCCTACGCTGCGCGGCTGAGTTCAAAACCGCCTCAGGTGGAGTGAGGAGAAACGCGTAGGCCTGATGCCTTGAACGGCCAACGCGCCCGCGAAGTTGATGCAACTGAGCAAGCCCGAACCGGTCAGCCCGGTTAATAATGATAGTGTTGGCGCTGGGTACGTCGATGCCGCTTTCGATGATGGTGCTACACACCAGCACATTGAATCTCTGGTGGTAAAAATCCCGCATTACTGACTCGAGATCTAACTCTCGCATTTGCCCATGGGCCACCCGGACTTGGGCTGTCGGAACCAGTTCGCGCAAGCTGGCGGCGGCCCGCTCTATCGATCGGACATCATTATGGAGGTAGTACACCTGTCCCCCACGATGTATTTCCCGAAGGCAGGCCTCACGAATGAGGCTATTTGAAAACGGCCGAACCGTAGTATCGATAGCTACCCGCCCGGCGGGCGGCGATCCAATGAGGGATATAGTCCGGATTCCGGACAGCGCAATGTTGAGCGTTCGCGGAATAGGTGTCGCTGTTAAAGTGAGCACATCAACGCTTTCGCGAAGTTTCTTCAGGCTCTCTTTCTGTCGCACGCCGAAACGGTGTTCCTCATCGATAATCACCAGCCCTAGCCGGGCGAAATTGATGTCCCTTTGCAGTAATCGGTGTGTCCCGACTACGATATCTATTGCCCCGGTCCGTAGGGCATCGACAGTATTTTCATTTTGTGCTTTGCTTTGAAAGCGTGACAGACACTCGATGCGCACAGCGTGACCCGAAAAACGTTCCCGAAATGACTCGATGTGTTGTTTAGTAAGTAAAGTTGTCGGCGCGAGGACCGCGACTTGGCGACTATTGCTGACAACCACAAACGCTGCTCTTAACGCTACCTCGGTTTTACCAAAGCCGACATCACCACAAACAAGCCGATCCATCGGAAGGGGGGCCGCCAGATCACCAAGAACCTCGTTGATCGCCGTCTCCTGGCCGATAGTCTCGTCGTAAGGAAAACCGCTACAAAAGGCTGTGTAGCTATCCTCGGGGATCACAAAAGCTTCACCCTGGCGACTTTGGCGCAACGCCTGGGTTCTGAGAAGCTCGGCTGCCGCATCCCGTGCGCGTTTCGTGGCACGATCGCGGGCTTTATCCCACTGTTCGCCTCCGAGCCTATGCAGCGGTGCTGTCTCCGTATCGCCGCCAATGTAGCGCGATAAAACACCAACGTTCAAGACGGGAACGTAGAGCCTGCCTTCATCTCGATACTGAATGATAAGAAACTCCGCTTCTTCATCACCGACCCCGATATAAGTCAACCCGAGGAAGCGCCCAACACCGTGATCCTGGTGGACCACTGGGTCTCCCGAATGGAGTTCCGCGATAGATCGGA
>CAJWEF010000236.1 GCA_913031305.1 uncultured Acidiferrobacteraceae bacterium | reverse complement strand
TTGACCGACTTAACAGTGAGATGCTGGAGGTCGACAGCGATACATTGGTTGCCGTGCGTTACGCCGATTTCCGTGAGCAGCGTCAGCAGGCCTTCGAGGAAGTTCGTCAGAGTATCGAAAGCGAGCTTGTGGCCAAGGTCGCGCTCCACGCCCAGGAAGTCGCAGCACAGGCACTTATCGATGCGTTGCGTTCAGGTGCGAACTGGCATGAGGTGTTGGCTGAGCATCAACTCGAATCGTATGAATTACCACAGGATCCGGCCAAACTGTCCGGTCCGATTGAGCAGGGCGTCGCCATGGCGGTTTTTTCAAGCCCTGTTCCCAGCCCCGGCGGAGCAACTTATGGCGGCCGGCGTCTCGATTCGACCCGTTACACTGTGTTCCAGCTCGAGGAGATGATTCCAGGCAATCCGGCTGATGCTAAGCCGGCCGAACGCCAGCAGGTCGAGAACTTAATCGCTGCCCGTGGTGGCGAAGAGCTTTTATCAGGTCTGCGCCACACTTTGCGTTCGGCAGCGCAGGTAGAGGTGTTTGAAGAAAACCTATAACTTACTGGAGTCGATTCAGTTCAGGATTCGTCCGCAAAACGAGGACTGATGCCGACGGTGTTGAAACCGCCATCGACATAGGTAATCTCACCGGTGATTCCAGACGCCAGATCCGAGCAGAGAAATGCCGCGGTGTTGCCGACTTCGTCGATAGTGACGCCGCGTCCGAGTGGCGCAGTGTTTTCATAGAACTTCATCATTTTTTTCAGACCACGAATGCCAGATGCGGCAAGAGTTTTTATCGGCCCTGCGGAGATTCCATTGACTCGTATCCCATCGTCACCAAGGGATTGCGCCAGGTAACGCACATTGGCTTCAAGACTGGCTTTGGCCAGGCCCATAACGTTGTAGCCGGGCATCGAGCGCTGGGAGCCGATATAACTCAGTGTCAGCATGGCCGCACCATCGCTCATCATTGGGCGCAATGAACGTGCCAATGCGGCGAAACTGTAAGAACTGATTTCATGGGCAGTGCGAAATCCTTCCCGGGTTACGGAATCCAGAAACATACCTTCCAGTTCTTCTCGAGGGGCGAAAGCAATCGAGTGTACGAGGATATCGACGGTATCCCAGTGTTGCGCGAGACTGGTGGTCATATTCTCGATATCGTTGTCGCTGGAAACATCACAGCGGATCGCTATCTGTGAGCCTAACTGCCCGGCAAATTTTTCTGCTCGCGCGCCGAGCTTGTCATTTTCAAAGGTCAATGCTAGTTGTGCTCCCTCGCGAGCCATCGCTTGTGCAATACCCCAGGAAATAGAGCGGTTTGATGCTACACCGGTAATCAAGGCGCGCTTGCCGTCGAGAAATCCCATCTTGTGTGATCCCTTTAAGTAAAATGAAGGTTGAAGCGATTTTTATCCTAAGCACGGCTCAGTGTCAAAGTTAGACTATGCCTATGGTTAACGGCGAGGTATCGATAGTAGCGATGACGCCACAGGCCCTCGCCCGGGCACAGCAATTGGCTTTGGGCCTGGCTTTACCACTGTTGAGTTGTTCTGCCGATGTTTCAGGCATGGTTCTCGAGGTATACCTGGACCGCTTGGCGTTGCGAAACTGTGCTCAGCCAGGCACGCATGCGCTGGTGATTGATCCACAACGCAGACGACGGCCCGCCGCGGGCCGCGACCTGATTACCCGCTCGCTGGGACGAGGTTGCCGATCCATTATTGATGCCACTGCAGGCTTTGGCGCTGATGCTTTTGATTTTGCCCGGCGTGGCAAAAAGGTGATTGCCATTGAGCGGGTTGGGGTAATTGCTGCGATGCTGGAAGATGCGGCGCAGCGTTTCCGATTCCAGTGTACTAGCGCCCAGTTTGTAGTGGTTGTCGGAGATGCCTGTGAACAGATTGCATTACAGCCGCCAGCAGACGTTATCTTTCTTGATCCGATGTTCCCCCAGACTCAACGCCATACGGCGTTGGCGCGCAAATCGCAACAGTTATTGCGTGTGCTCGCCGGCGATGACCGAGATGCACAACAGCTTGTGAATATCGCCCGAGAAAAAGCGCTAAGACGGGTGGTTGTTAAACGCCCACGACATGCAGCGCCGCTGGCCGCTAACCCTGATAGCTGTTTCAGGGGTAGATCAATACGGTATGACGTCTACCTGGCGGGAGTATCATGAGAACTGGTTATTGGTTCTATCTGCCGGGTCTTACTGGGTATGAAACCCAGGCTTTGTTGAGCGAGCCGCAGGCCAGTCACGCGGTACGGTCTCGCCGCCTCAAGGTAGGTGATCCGCTTTGGCTGTTTAACGGCGCAGGTCATATCGCACCAGGCCGCATCAGTGACATTGTTCAGCGCCCGCTTGAGGTACACATCGACTTGCAAGCGGGGCAGGAGCTACCGGCTCCACGACGTCGTATACATCTGCTGAGCGCTTTACCCAAGAATGAGCGTCAAGTGACGATGTTGGATATGGCGACTCAACTGGGAATGACCGATTTTACGGTACTGGTGTGTGAGCGCAGTGTGAGTCATATGCGAGAGCGGGGATTGTCCCGGTGGCAGCGAGTAGTTATCGAAGCCTGTAAGCAGAGTCACCAGTCGTGGTTGCCAGTGATTCATCCACCCATGGGTATTGAGACCTTAGTTGCCAAAAGCATCAGCCCCGATGCAGTGGTATTGCTGGCCGATCGTGGCGGGCATTCAGCTGCACAGGCTTCACCTCTGATCGCCGACGCGTCGGCGATCTATCTTGTGGTTGGGCCCGAAGGGGGATTCACGGCGTGTGAGCGCGACCAGTTGACCGCAGTGACGAGCGCGTCGGTGTCGTTGGGCGATAGCGTGCTGCGTATTGAAACGGCTGCGGTGGCAATGGTTGCGCTGGCCGGTAGCGCATGTTCACCATAGACGCTTCCACTCCAGTTTCAAGCTTGTTGGTGGGCTATAGGCTAGCGACCCGGGTTTGTTGGGATTTCAGCTCTTCGATATCGCGTGCGAGTTGATCTGCACGGTTTTTCTCTTTGGTTACAATATCTTCTGGAGCCCGGGCCACGAAGTTGGGGTTTGATAGCTTCGTCTGACAACGTTGCAAATCCTCGGCGAGCTTCTCCACCTCTCGTTCTAGGCGCTTGAGTTCGGCCACGCGGTCGATAACAGATCCTAGCGGAACCAGGATCTTCATCTCGCCTGAAAGCGCCATCGCGCTTTGCGGAGTGTCTTCGTCATCGGCGACAAATGCCAGGCTTTGCAAGCGGCCCAGCGCGGCCAGTAGCGTGTGAAAATCCCTGGCTCGGCGCTTATCGAGGTTATTGCCGCCCTGAAATATGACCGGCAACTCTTTGCGCGGATCAATGTTCATCTCCCCGCGTATATTGCGTACGCCACTGACGATGGCCTGGACCCACTCCATGTCGGCAACTGCTTTGTCGTCAACCTGATTCGGCGCAAACTGCGGGTAAGGCTGATTCATGATCGATTCGCTATTGGTTAATGTGCGCGAACGTAATTGCTGCCACAGTACTTCAGTGATAAATGGCATGATTGGGTGAATCATTCGCAATGCGGCGCCGAGTACGTTGACCAGGGTCTGACGTACACCATCCTTTCGCGTTTCCGACAAGCTATCGTCAGCGAGTTCGATCTTTGCGATTTCCAGGTACCAGCTGCAGTACT
>CAJWEF010000235.1 GCA_913031305.1 uncultured Acidiferrobacteraceae bacterium | reverse complement strand
TTCTTCACAGACCAGCATGTAATTATCCGTATGCCCGCCGGAGGAGGCGACGATCATCTTGTGACACTTTAATAGACGGGTTTAAAACCTGTTATTACTAAGGGGCAACTAAGTGAATTTCAGTCAATAACGCCGGCTACGTCGGACAACAATAGGATAAAACCGGTTGCTAGCTTGCGGTCGACCTAGATAGGTCTTGTATAGCCTTTTGGCAAAACTCTATGTCGCCCTTTTTCATTGCATAGCAAAGAACAAACCGCTAGCCTGGCAGCCCGTCGCAACGTGGTCGGACCAGCATTGGTGTGTAAATCCACAGAAACAATACAAAAGCCACGCTCCACAGCAACAGGCTTGATGCCAGCTCAAAGTACATGTGTTGAGGCCAGGCTAAGGGCAGCAAAACGCGTGCTAACACACTGGCCACCATACAGCTAAGGGCCACCCCGAGCAGAGGTCTGGAGGCGCGAACATTTCGACCGGTGTGGCCGAGGGACACCCGGGCCATCATGGCAAAGGTCACCAGGCCTAACCCGCCAAACGCCATTGCATGCACAGCCAGGTAGTAGAGCCGGGGCCATAGATAGACCGCTGCAAACAGCGCAAAACCAAGGGTGATAAATATCAGACTGGCATACAAAACCCAAAGCAGCGGCATCGACCAGAAAGAGCGTATGTGCCACAACCAAAGCCGAACGGTTAACACTGAGGCCATGACTGCAGCAGCTATGGCCACGTAAAGCCACTCCAGATCAAGCAAAAACAGAACCAGGAACACCAGAAAAACGACCATACTTATGCGATCAATCCAGGCGGGGCATGGCGGAGGCGATGCTGTTCCCAGGGCGGCCTGAGCAAATACCGGAAACACCCGTCGCAGCATCATGAGGACCAGGCCAACAATGGCAAATAATCCAAGGTAGATTGCCAATCGGGGTGATGTTTCCGACCAGCCGAGGATGGAGACACAAAAAATTCCCTGCCCGACAGTTAACAACGCCAGCTTGGCTAATACCGCCAGTTGTCGCCATTGCTTGGCCGCTACAATGGGCCGGCCAACGGCAAGAAACAGCCCTGCCCAGAACAGCAGGTCGAGCAGACCCGCCACATCGGCAAACCGGCCGCCCCATAACCAGCCGAAGCGGGCCAGCGCCCACACCAGAAAGAGTCCAAGTAGTGGCACGCCTGTCAGAGTGTTACGGTTGGTCCATCTCGCTACAGCAGTCAACACAAAACCTGCAATTACTGCTCCGGCATATCCATAGATCAGTTCATGGGCGTGCCACTGGGAAGGTGTTAATGCTCCCAACGCAAGATCCAGATGAAAAAAGTAGACGCTGCCCCATATCACCATAAAAGCAAAGGCAAACCAGGAAGCACCGAGAAAGAAGAGCCTGAATCCTGTCTGCAAGACGACTCTATCCTTGAAGTCGCCAACGGGTGCCATCATGCAGTCTTTCCTGGTCTGTGATCAGATCCCAATCGTTTTACTGGCAATGAGATCGCTTGCCAAAGTCATCCTAACAATACACCAGAATCGATCGACGACTCCCTGAGCCAGATCAAGGTTTGTCGCACGGCGCTAGTGAATGACCGCACTCGATTATTTTTCGACAAGCCAGACGATGTTGTCTGGCCTGTAATCTAACTGACATAGGCCAGGCCCAACTTCAGTCCCGACGCACATTGTAATATCGATGAGAGATTCACCGTATAGGCTTCGCGCTGCTGATGATCATCGATCAGCAGTTTGGGCTACTCGAGCCCGGTCTGAAATGGTAGGCTCGACATAGGCCCTGAACCCTTCCGGAAGCATTCTTAAATGTTCTTGCATCGAATATCCAAACTCAAAGAGCGGCTGGTTGACTCTGGCATTGATATTGCGCTGATCACCGACGACGACAGCGTTTATTACTACAGCGGGTATTACGACTATCTGCATATGGATTTCGGCCGCCCGACCCTGCTGGTGGTTATTGCTAACGGCGAGAGTGTACTGATCACCCCGACCATGGAAAAAGACCTGGCTGAATCCTCGGCAGTGGTCGATCGCATAGAGTTGTGGAACGACGGCCTGGGCAACGAATGGTGCGAAGCCCTGCCGGGCCTACTCGGCACTACCGCCCGGGTCGGCATTGAACCGAACCTGATGCCCCCTGTGGTCAGGGCTTATGTTGATTCGGTAGTTGATTCAACGCGCTATTACGATGTCACACCCATCGTCAGTGAGATGCGCATGATCAAGTCGGACGAGGAGTTACAGATTGCCCGCCATGCCGGGCAAGTCGGTATCGCGATGATGGAGGCTGGCCGTGGCGCAATTGGCGAGGGTGTGCCGGAATACGAAGTAGCACTTGCCTCAACTCAGGCCGGCACCCGTAAGGCGGCGGAACTCCTGAAAGCACACTACCAGGACAGCCGCATGTCGCCGAGCATTCATTTTATGCAGATTTTGGCCTCGGGCGACGAAATCACCATGACCCATCATCGGGCCAGCACCAAACCTCTTAAATACGGCGAGCCGGTCTTTTTGTGCTTTTGCGGGATGACCAATTTTCACCGCTTTAAGCTGGGATTCGATCGCACCTTCTGGCTGGGGGAGATTGCCGATCGATCACAGGAGGTTGCCTACCAGACTGCGGTAGATAGTCAGGCCGCAGCACTTGCGGTTCTTGGTCCCGGAGTCTGCGCAGAAGATGTGCACAGCGCTTATGCACAGGTGATCCAGTCTGCGGGATACGAGTATCCTTTTCGCTGCGGTCGGGCCACGGGTTTCAGTTTTCTTGAGCGCCCGCAACTGGTCTTTGGTGACAAGACGGTACTGCAACCGGGTATGGTATTTGCGGTAGATGGCTCGGTAACCGTACCAGGCAAATTCCGCGCCCAGGTCGGCGATAGTTTCATCATTACCGAGGATGGGTATGAGCAGATCACCTCACACCCAAAAGCGCTGGCAGAGGTGGTGATCTGAAAAGGAAATCATTATGTTCAAACTAGGTGACAACGTAGTATCCAGCAAATGGCAACCTGAACTCGATGCAGGCAAGCACTGGCGGGCAAAACTGGGCTTCATCCTGATGTCCACAGACCTGGCTGCAGAATCGGATTTTTTTGCCATGGCGCCCCAAGGAGTAGCTGTGCACATTACACGGCTTAAGACGGACGACTACACGACCAACGAGACCCTGGCCCGACACATCGAGGCCATGGCCGATGCGGCGGCACGTATCCAGCCGGATACCAGGCCTGATGTCATCAGTTACAGTTGCACCAGTGGCTCTATTGTCATCGGTGAAGCGCGGGTGATGGCCGAGATTAAAAAAGGCGCTCCGTATACGCAACCCATGACACTGGTCACGGGCGTAATCGATGCACTGCGTGAACTCAATGCTAAAAAGATCGTCGTCGGCACACCGTATCTGGATGAAATCAATACCGCCGAGGCGGAGTTCCTGGTGAAAAAAGGTTTTGAGGTGCTGGACATACAGGGCCTGAACCTTGAGACCGGAATCGAGTTCGGTCAGGTGACACCACAGTACTGGAAGTGCTTTGCTCTTGAGATCGACTGTGCTGATGCCGATGCGATCTTCCTCAGTTGCGGAGGTATCCGCTCAGCCGAGGTCGCACAGGAAATTGAAGCCGTGGTGGGCAAGCCCGTGATCACAAGCAACCAGGCACAGATGTGGAGTTG
>CAJWEF010000234.1 GCA_913031305.1 uncultured Acidiferrobacteraceae bacterium | reverse complement strand
TGGCCACCTTGCTCTATTCCAGTGACAAGCACCGGGTCAAGGTTTGCGCGAGCCGCATAAATTGCCGCGGTGTAGCCGGCGGGCCCAGAGCCAAGAATCAATAGTCGGCTATGGCGGGTGGCTGTCATTAAAAACTCCGTCTTGAATTATTCAGCGGTATTTTCCCAAGAATTCGCCATTTAATCTATCGAAGAAGGTCAGATTAATGCATCCATTACGGGTTAAAAGCCACGTTTCGATATAATCCCGGGGCGATTGGGCAAAAAATTTACGCAAAGGTGATTGTCACTTGACGCAGGCGCGAAAGAAAAACACACGTAACGCGAATAATACCGGTATATCGCCGCGCCTGGTTCGGCTAGGTCGAGAGGTTCTGGTGATCGGGCTGGTTGCTCTAACAGGTTATCTGCTGGCTTGCCTCGTATCTTTCTCTGCCTTTGATCCGGGATGGACCTCTACCGGCGCGGGAGGGCCGATCCGGAACCTGGGAGGGCGCTTTGGGGCCTGGTTCGCGGATCTTTTTCTTCATGCCTTTGGTTATTCGGCCTATCTTTTTCCTCTGATTTTCGCTCTATTGAGCGCCCGTATTTTGAGGCGCTCAATAGAGGTTAACAGCCGCCATGTCCGCATAATGCACGGACTCGGCTTCGCCCTAACGGTGGTCTCAGCTTGCGGTATCGAATTTCTTCATTTTGGCTCTGGACTCGACCATGGCCTGGGCGCCGGCGGCGGGTGGCTTGGTATTGTGGCCGGAAGCTGGTTGCTCGATGTTTTCGGTTCAGTTGGAGCGACTGTCGCGCTGGTTGTTTCTCTAGTCGCTGGATTGTCCTGGGCGCTTGACGTGTCGTGGTTTACCATCATGGACCGTGTCGGGGCATGGTCCTGCCAACTGGCGGATAAAGGTTGGTCGCTAGTCGCCACCTGGGCAGACAGAGTTCAGGGCGCTCGTTCCCGGCGCCAGCGTCAGGAGAGTGTTGCGGAATTACGCCGCGAGATGGATCAAAAGGAGCCGCCTCGGATAGAGCCAAAAATTGCCCCAAGCAGGGAAGGCGCCCGGATCCACAAAGAAAAACAAGCTTCGATTCCCCTATTTATCGAAGGCAAGGGGCCTCAAGGGGATCTTCCAGCGCTGAAGCTACTGGATCGGCCGGGTGAACAGGTCGGAGGGTACAGTAAAGAGGCGTTGGAAATGATGTCGCGCCTGGTAGAGAAAAAACTGCGCGATTTCAATGTGGAGGTCAGAGTAGTTTCGGTACAACCGGGCCCCGTGATTACCCGCTTCGAGATCGACCCGGCAGCAGGCATTAAAGCGAGTCAGATTGTAGGTTTGGCCAGGGATCTCGCCCGCGCATTGTCAGTAGTGAGCGTTCGTGTGGTGGAAAACATTCCCGGCAAAACCTACATTGGCCTGGAGATTCCCAATGAAAGCCGAGAAACTGTTTTTCTGCTGGAAGGGTTGGCCTCAGAAGTATACGAGGGCAGCAAGAGCCCGCTGACCCTTATCCTTGGTAAGGATATCGCAGGCGAGACCATCGTCTCAGATCTATGCAAGATGCCGCACTTACTTATAGCTGGCACTACTGGGGCAGGAAAATCAGTTTGTATTAACGCAATAATCTTGAGCATCATCTACAAGTCTACCCCTGAAGATGTCCGTTTGATTATGATCGATCCAAAAATGCTTGAGCTTTCGGTATATGAAGGAATTCCACATCTGCTGACGCCGGTGGTTACGGATATGAAAAAGGCAGCTAATTCGCTGCGCTGGTGCATTGTGGAAATGGATCGGCGATTTCGCCTTATGGCGGCCCTTGGGGTTCGAAATATTGTGGGCTACAACCGCAAAGTGAAAGCTGCAATTGATGCGGGCAAACCCTTGGACGATCCGTTGTTTATCCCGCTGCCGGGAGAGGACGTAAATCCACCTCAACTCGAGACCATTCCCTATGTGGTAGTTATCGTCGACGAGTTTGCCGATCTGCTAATGGTGGTCGGGAAAAAGATTGAGGAACTCATCACCCGAATTGCCCAGCGAGCTCGAGCGGCTGGCATCCACCTGGTGTTGGCGACACAGAGGCCTTCAGTGGATGTGGTCACAGGATTGATCAAAGCAAATATTCCGACCAGAGTCGCGTTTCAGGTGTCGTCACGTGCCGATTCACGCACGGTGCTCGATCAAATGGGGGCTGAGCAATTGCTGGGTCACGGAGACATGTTATTTTTACCGCCTGGCACAGGGTTTCCCATTCGGGTTCACGGCTCATTTGTCTCAGACCAGGAAGTTCACCGAGTGGCAGACCAGTTGCGAAGCAGCGGCGAGCCGGAGTACCTGGAAGCTGTGGTCGATAACACCGCGCTTGGCGATTCTGTATCGGTCGAGGGTTTGGGAGCCAGCGACAGCGGGGAAGATGACCCACTTTATGACAAGGCTTTATCTTTCGTCACCGAGACCCGGCGAGCCTCAATATCATCGGTTCAACGCCATCTGCGGGTCGGCTACAACCGCGCGGCCAGAATGATAGAAACAATGGAGGCGGCCGGTGCTGTAGGCCCCCTCGAGAACGGCAAACGGGAGATACTGGCGCCGCCCCCACCACAATGAAACAGAATTTGATGCCAATAACCAATCGGGGCTGGTACCGGTTTCTGGTGTTCGGACTGGCCGGGACGGTTCTGGTTTTTATCCCAATGCCAGCGGCCTTCGCTGATGAGGGTTTACTGGAAGACTTTTTTGTTAAGGTTCGTACACTGCAAGCTGATTTTCATCAGGTTGTCCTCGACGAGGATCTTGCGCCGTTGCAGGAGACTTCCGGGCAAATGTGGCTTGCCCGGCCAGGCCGGTTTCGGTGGAGTTATGGACAACCGGTGGAACAAGAGGTGTTGGCAGATGGCTCGCGTCTTTGGGTCTATGACGTCGGGCTTGAACAGGTGATCGTTCGAGATCAATCAAAAACCCTGGGCAATACCCCAGCGGCGTTACTCGCCGGTGAGGATAACCCCGGTGATTCCTATTTAATAGAGCACCTCGGCAAACAGGGTGCAATCTCGTGGATCACTCTTTTTCCCAAAGATTCCTCGGCACCCTTTTCTCAGATTCAGCTCGGGTTTGAAAATGGCGACTTGCGTCTGGTGCAGATGCTGGATCAGTTAGATCAGATTACCCGACTCCGGTTAGATAACGTAATCGTCAACGATCAATTGCCGCAAGATCTTTTTAGACTGAAACTGCCCGCAGGGGTTGACGTCATCCAAGAAGAGCTTTAACAAGGTGCTTCATTATCTTGTGATTGGCACCGGCGGCGCATTAGGCGCGATGCTGCGCTTTTTTGCCCACACCCGGATTTCGGCCTTGACAGGGCCTGGATTCCCCTGGGGCACCTTGCTGATTAATATCAGTGGCTCGTTTTTTCTGGGCGTCCTCGTAGTCATTCTTAGCGCGCGAGGGCCAGCCGTAGATCTTCTACGCAGCGGGTTGTGTATTGGACTGTTGGGGGGGTTTACTACGTTTTCTGCCTTTTCGGTAGAAACCTTGACCCTGCTTGAGGCCGAGCAGTGGCAAAGAGCCCTGGTGAATATCGTATCCAGTGTATTGTTGTGCCTGCTTGGTGCCGCCGCTGGCGTTGCGGCCGCTCGTCAATTTTGAACAGTAAACAATAAGGAAGGAAATGCTCGACCCACAACTTTTGCGCAA
>CAJWEF010000233.1 GCA_913031305.1 uncultured Acidiferrobacteraceae bacterium | reverse complement strand
GCGTAAGGCGAAAGGTCACCGGCTGATGGTCATGATCCTTGCCGTTTTCACATGCATTGATCAGCGTCGTCATAAGCTCGCCTACTGCCGGTGCAGTTTTGAATTGGTTTCCGCTGGTGCCTATGGCGACATAAAAGCCCGCAAGGTCAGTGCGATCATAAATCGGAATCCAGTCGTCGCTTACATCCCACAAATCGGCTACGCCTGACAAGGTATTGGGAATGCCCAGTGTCGGAATCCTCTGCGCCAGGCGGTATAGTGGCTCAATCGCCTGTGTCGAAAGATTGCGATCGAAATCATCCGGGTCAACAGGCAGTTCAACTTCATCCTGGGCGCCCACACTGCCGGTGAGAATGTTTTCTCCCGTGTCGGCACGCACATAACTGCCAATGTCTGTGTCGTAGAGCATGATCGGGGTGTGATCGGCACTGGCTGCCTGAGGGCAGTGAATATGCACAGTTTCGTGCTGAATGACACGGGTCTTGATCTTGTGTGCCTGCGCAAGGCCGGCCAGTGCACTGATCGCTTCAGCATGCGGTCCAGCGGCGTTGACCACGATCTGGCAGGAGATCTTCTCCCCATTTGAAAGTGTTACGCCTGTGACGCGGCCGTTATCAGCATGAATCGCTTCGACCGCGCAGCTAAAGCGAAATTCAGCGTGGTGTTGCTGGGCAGCCCGTTGCAGGTTATGGGCGGCCAGTTGTGGATCCGGACAGTAACCCCCTTTAGGGAAAAAGACACTTCGCAGTTCTTCTTTGGAGCTTGTCCCAAAGCGTGGGTTGTCTGACAGAACTGGCGGGCCGAAAGTATTCAGATCCCAGTCAGGGAAGGTTCGCTGTAGTTTAGACAGTGGCCACTCCTGGTAAGGGATGCCCAGTTCCCGCGAAAATTCGAGTTGCTGCTTGAGAAAGCCATTGTTGGGAGTTTTGAATGTCAGCACACCCGCTGGATGAAACGGGGCAATCGGTTCATCGGTATCGAGTTCGAGAAACGCAGACCAATCCTGCCAGCAATGGAATCCCTCCCATGCCAGTGCGGTGCCCTCACGAGTAGAATACTGGGTACGCACCATCGCCAGCGAACTGCTGGTCGCGCCCTGGCCTGCCCCAGGCCGCAGGTCGGCCACCAGGGTGTGCCAGCCGTTCTTGCTAAGGGCGAAGGCTATTGCCGTACCGATGATCCCGGCGCCGATCACGACGGCGTCATATTGTGCAGGCATGGGGTGGATTGGGCTGGTGGGGTCCAGATCTCTGAAGTCAGCCGGCAGGGTAACTGATGCCGGGATCATTAGCCAACATTTCCTAAAAGGCCGATATCAGGTGACGGGTAACCTTAATGCCACTGAAGACACCAGTGAATCAGACGCCTGAATACGCCTCTGCAAATACTGAGTAAAGGCGCTTTTCTTTGTCACTAATTACTGGACAATAAAAAAATTTAAATCTAATACCCTGAGTTTGATATAGGAGATATGTTCATTGGCGTTGTGGGGTTGATGCTTTTATGGTTTACAGCCGGATTGCCGGGGCCAGTTGCATTTTTGACGATTTGATGAATTAAAAAAAGGCGAAGACTTTGTGGCGCAACACATTCGCGCTCGGTCTGCTGGCAGTTCGTCTCGTCTTGAGGCTGATTTACCCGCAGCTCATTAGTTTTGAAATGACCGATTAGACGCCAACGGTGGTAATCCGCATAGATAACGCCATTAATTTTGGTACAGTGAATCATGTACGTGAGCTGTTTCAGCGTCTACGGGACCACTACTGTGGACTGCGACATCTACTATGGTTCACTCAGGGTGTTGCCCAGGTTGACGTGGCCGGTGTCCAACTAAAGGAGAGGCTATCTGTGGAATTCTGCCATCGCTGGATAAATCGATCTGCACCAACTGTTCTAAAAGAATATTTTCAGAGTGTCCTGCTTTCCCTATGAAAGCCAGCAATAAAGGTGAGCCTGAAAATTGATTATTGGTTCTTGATTAAAAGGCAGCTCTTGAAAAATCTCAGGTGACCACCATATCTATACCAGCGAAACAAGATGCATCGCAAAGGTGCGATGTGTATCAAGAAGACAACGGAGGTCCTCTTATGAATAATCTGGCAAGACTCGGTGAAAGAAATCGTAGCTGGGAAGTATTTGGTGATTTTGACGACCTGATGGGCCATTGGTTCCGGGCGCCGACGATGGTGCAGCGTGAGGGTAATGCAAAGGCGCCTGCCATGGATGTCAGCGAGAGCGAAAGCGCTTTCATGGTGAAGGCAGAGGTCCCCGGCGTGCCCCGCGAAGATCTGGATGTGACTATCAATGATGGCGTGCTGACGATCAGCGCAGAACGCCAGATAGAAAAAAAGGACGAAGAAAAGAGTGGCCGGTTGATTCGCCAGGAACGCTATAAAGGCAAGTTTGCTCGCTCGTTTCGTTTGGGAGTCGACATTGATGAGGCAAAGGTCGAGGCCCATTACCAAGATGGCGTGCTCAATCTGGTTCTACCCAAGACGGCACAAGTACAACCGCGCAAGGTCGATATTAAAATCCGCTGATTTCTCGTAAAAGTAGTGGCAAAAGGGGTCACTTTGGTGACCCCTTTTTGGTGCGTCATTCTGATGGTTTCCGGGCTTTCCAATAAGTGTCCCAGAACCCGAACCTCAGGCCATAGCTCCGGCAGCGCTATACTTCGCGCCCGAGACTACGTCAGCCCATATTAATTAGCGATGACTCACCCCAAATCAGACCCATCCGCCATTGCGCCGGTACTGGCCGAGGCCATGCCATACATCCAGCACTTTCATGGCCGCACTATCGTTATCAAGTACGGCGGCAACGCCATGGCGGATGAAGGCCTCAAGCGTGGCTTTGCCCGTGATGTAGTGTTGATGAAACTGGTGGGCATGAATCCCGTTGTGGTGCACGGTGGCGGCCCGCAGATCGGGCAGCTGCTTGAGCGCATCGGCAAGAAAAGCGAATTTATCGAAGGGTTGCGGGTAACTGACAGCGAAACCATAGATGTTGTCGAAATGGTATTGGGCGGGCTGGTCAATAAGGAGATTGTTGCACTGATCAATACCCATGGCGGTCGCGCGGTCGGTTTGTCGGGCAAGGACGGCGACATGATCCGGGCCAGAAAACTGGTGTTGCGCAAGCACGGCTCCACTAATAACGAAGACATTGTCGAACTCGGCCATGTGGGTGAAATCGAGTCGATTAATCCCGCCGTGGTTGATACCTTGGATGCGGGTGATTTCATTCCGGTGATCGCACCCATCGGTGCCGGCAAAGACGGCAAGGCCTACAACATCAATGCCGATACGGTTGCCGGCAGATTGGCTGTTACTTTGCAGGCGGAGAAACTGATCATGTTGACCAATACCCCCGGGGTGCTGGATTCGGATGGCCAGTTATTGACCGGACTGTCAGAAGCCCGGGTGCAGGAGTTAATCGACGAGGGTGTGATAACCGACGGCATGCTTCCCAAGGTACGTTGCGCACTCGATGCTGTGGCAGGAGGGGTTCGCACCGCAACTATTTCTGATGGCCGGGTAGCGCATGCCACGCTGCTGGAAACTCTGACCGATGAAGGAGTCGGCACTCAGATTGGCCGCGACCGCAAAGTGTTACGGCCGGGCTAATTTCCTTTACTGTCGAGCGATCGATTTGGACGCGCGGGTTTTACGCAGCAGCACCTTATTCTGCTCAAGGCAGACTTGCTGACAGCGC
>CAJWEF010000232.1 GCA_913031305.1 uncultured Acidiferrobacteraceae bacterium | reverse complement strand
CGAAACGATGCAGGCGGGCCTGTAAAATGAGGTTGTGTTCGCGAAGCACTGCATAGTCGCGGCGCAACTGATCGGTAGGTTCTAACTTGCCCTGCATGCCCTGCAGTGCCACGCTAGGCAAGGAGGCCAAAAAATGCACTGGCACCCCAATAACAGCAGCGGACTGGAATATCTGGCGAACAGCGGGACTGTAGTGGTGGCCAGCGATCAGTACCGTCGACAACAGCACATAAAGGCTGAGGCCTCGAATCGCGCTATTACCGGCTCGATTCACTGGGTAGGGCCCAGAAAAAACTCTGAATTTTCAGAGCCGCGGAGACAATGCATCCAGCACGAAGGCGTAGACACGCTGTGACAGCCTACTCGTGGGTAAAGACATCACCCAGCGCGCTCATCTCCTCGAGCGCCCTGCCACAACCTCGAGCAACGCAGGTCAACGGATCATCAGCAACCACCACCGGTAACCCGGTCTCCTGCATAAGACGCCTGTCCATATCGCGGATCAATGCGCCGCCGCCGGCAATCACCATACCCCTGTCACCAATATCAGCCGCGAGTTCCGGTGGCGTATTTTCCAATGTCTCGCGAATCACGCGCACGATCTGGCGCAGCGACTCACTGATCGCATCGTAAACTTCATCGCTGCCAATAGTCAGGCTATGTGACATTCCTTCTGCAATGTCCCGGCCTTTGACTTCCATCTCGCGGTGATCGGATTCTTCCCAGGCAGTGCCAATCGCTTTTTTGACCCGCTCCGCAGTAGCCTCTCCGATAAGCAACCCATGGCGTCGACGGACGTAATTGATGATCGCCTCATCAAAGGTATCCCCGGCGACCCGGATCGAGGTGGCATAGACAATGCCGCCCAGTGAAAGCACGGCAACCTCAGTGGTGCCGCCCCCAATATCCACAACCAGGGAGCCGGTCGGCTCAGCTACAGGGAGCGATGCGCCGATTGCCATTGCCATCGGTTCCTCAATCAGAAACACCTCCCGTGCTCCGGATGTGATTGCCGACTCGCGGATCGCGCGTCTCTCCACCTGGTTCGAACCACCGGGTACGCAGATCACGATCCTTGGAGAAGAGAAAAAGTGGTTCTGCTGGACCTTGCGGATGAAGTATTTGAGCATAACTTCGGCAACAGTGAAATCGGCAATCACGCCCTCCTTCAGTGGCCGGATCGCCTGTATGTTGCCTGGCGTTCGTCCCAGCATCATCTTGGCTTCCTGCCCCACAGCCAGTACCGTCTTTTCCGGCGCCAATGAGCCAGTTCGGATTGCCACCACAGACGGCTCATTCAGGATCACGCCCCGATCAGGAACATAGACCAAGGTATTTGCAGTGCCAAGATCCACGGCCAGATCGTTTGAGAACAGGCCCAGCAAACGCTTGAGTATCATGAGTCGCCTTGGGGGAAAAAGAAGTTTTTGCGCGCGTAATTTAACACAGGGCGTCAGGATAAGCCCGGATCACTGGGATATAATTGGCCACCTATCATTCTTGTATATTAAATTCACGGTGTCCATCTCTAAAAAAGACGTCGAGCATGTCGCTCACCTCGCCCGGATCCGGGTCGCTCCGGATGAACTGACCCGCTATCAGGAGGGGCTGGCTAATATTCTTGAGCTGGTGACCCAAATGCAGGACTGTAATACCGATGGGGTTGAGCCGATGGCCCATCCCCAGGATATCGCCCTGCGACTCCGGGAAGACTGCGTAACCGAGATCAACGAGCGATCTTCTTTTCAAAAAGGAGCGCCGCTGGTTGAAGACGGCCTATATTTAGTACCACGGGTAATTGAGTAGCGCCTAGCTGTCAGCCACTTGACTGCCAACCCTTCTAACGCTTAACAACCTGCTCTCGTCATGCCCCACCGGCACAGCCTGACCACCTTGCGCGATATGCTGCGCCAGCGCGAGATAAGCAGCTCCGAGCTGACGCGACATTTTCTCGACCGCATCGCCCGTTATGACGACCTCAATGCCTTCATAACGGTGGAAGAGGAAACTGCCATGGCCAGCGCACAACAGGCAGACAAACGCCTCTCTAACGGAGAGCATGGACCCCTCACTGGCGTGCCAATTGCACACAAGGATATTTTCTGTACCCGCGGCATATTGACCACCTGTGGCTCAAAAATGCTGCGCAACTTTATCGCCCCGTATGATGCGACGGTTGTTGAGCGTCTTGCTGACGCTGGAAGCGTGCTCACCGGCAAAACCAATATGGATGAGTTCGCTATGGGATCATCTAACGAGACCTCGTATTTTGGCCCGGTTCGCAACCCCTGGAACCGCGAGCGCGTTCCCGGTGGCAGTTCTGGAGGTTCAGCGGCGGCCGTTGCCGCACGGCTGGTACCTGGGGCAACCGGAACCGACACTGGAGGTTCGATCCGCCAGCCCGCGGCTTTTTGCGGATTAACAGGGCTCAAACCAAGTTACGGTCGAGTATCCCGTTACGGCATGATCGCATTCGCCTCCTCACTCGATCAGGGTGGTCCACTGGCACGATCAGCCATGGACGCGGCACTACTGTTGAAATGCATGGCAGGTTTGGATCGACGTGACTCAACATCAATGGCTCACGATACAGCCGACATTGATGGAGCCCTCAAGATCAATCTTCGTGGACTTCGCATCGGACTCCCGACAGAGTTTTTTGATGACTCGGTCAACGCAGGTGTGTTGCTCCGGGTGCGTGAAGCGCTGGCAGTCTTTGAGGAGCTGGGTGCAAGCCTGGTCGATATCGCACTACCCAACAGTCGTGCCGGAATCCCCTGCTACTACGTGATTGCGCCAGCTGAAGCCTCATCCAACCTTTCCCGCTTCGACGGGGTGCGTTTCGGGCACCGCTCGGAGCAGGCGACCAACTTGCAGGAACTGTACGAATATTCCCGCGCCGAAGGCTTTGGCGAAGAGGTCAAGCGACGGATCCTGATTGGCACATATGCCCTGTCCGCAGGCTACTATGACGCTTACTATCTTAAGGCGCAGAGGATTCGACGGTTAATTGCACAGGATTTCTCTAAAGCATTCGAACAATGCGACATCATTGCTGGGCCAACCACGCCGAGTAGCGCCTTTGGCTTGGGCGAAAAAACCCAGGATCCGGTTGCGATGTACCTCAATGACATCTTTACCAGCACAGTTAACCTGGCTGGCCTGCCAGGGCTTTCTATCCCCGCAGGCCTGGACGACAGCGGCTTGCCGGTGGGGATGCAGCTGATCGGGAAATTTATGGACGAAGGCCGGCTGCTGGGCGCAGCGCACCGCTTCCAACAGGTCACTGACTGGCACCAGAGCGCGCCTGAAGGGTTCTGAATATGATCTGGGAAATCGTTATCGGCCTGGAAGTCCATGCCCAGTTGATGACCCACAGCAAAATTTTCTCGGGGGCATCGACTGCCTACGGTGCTCAACCCAATACCCAGGCCTGCGCCGTCGACGTCGGCCTGCCCGGCGTACTTCCGGTAATGAACCGTGAAGCGGCGCTGATGGCGGCCCGCTTTGGCCTCGCCGTTGGCGCTACGATCAATCGGGTTTCAGTTTTTGCGCGCAAGAACTATTTTTACCCTGACCTGCCCAAGGGCTACCAGATCAGTCAGTTTGAGATTCCCGTCGTCAGTGGAGGAACTCTGGAGATTCATACTCCCGAGGGAGAAAAAACTATCCGGATTACCCGCGCTCACCTTGAAGAAGATGCCGGTAAGTCACTGCA
>CAJWEF010000231.1 GCA_913031305.1 uncultured Acidiferrobacteraceae bacterium | reverse complement strand
ACAGAAATCACCCGCGATCTTGTCCGGATCGACAGCATCAACCCACCCGGTAGAGAGGAGCAGTGCGCCGATTATCTTGGCACGTTGCTACAGGCGGGGGGTTTTGAGGTAAACCGATACGAGCATGCCGCTGGGCGGACCAGTTTGGTCGCTAGACTGGAGGGAGAAAGTCGTAAGAAAGCGATCTGCTTTGGTGGTCACATCGACGTGGTGCCGCTCGGTGAGAAACCCTGGTCGGTGGAGCCATTCGCAGCCGATATCATCGACGGCAGACTTTACGGACGCGGCAGTTGCGATATGAAGTCCGGCGTTGCTGCCTATGTACACATGGGTTTGAAACTGGCGCGAGAGAAGTGTGCCGCCGCTGATATTGTCCTGATCATGGCGGCCGGTGAGGAAACTGGTTGCGACGGCAGCAAGTATCTACAAGCATTGGGTGTGTTGCCTGATGCTGGCGCTATGATCATTGCCGAACCGACGTCGAACTACCCAATTCTTGGGCATCGTGGGTCACTCTGGTTAAATGCAACGGTGCACGGCAGAACGGCGCATGGATCGATGCCGGACCTGGGCGACAATGCGGTTTACCGTGCTGCACGGCTAATCACGGATCTGGAAAACTTTAGATTTGACGTAGCACCGAATGCTCTGTTGGGTAAAACCACCTTAAATGTGGGAACCTTTCATGGCGGTATCAACATTAATTCGGTGCCCGACAAGGCAATTTTTTCGATCGATATCCGTAGCATTCCTGAGCATGGGCATGACGAGATCATCGACTCCCTCACACAAAAGTTGGGTGAAGAGGTCGAGTTTGAAAGATTGGTAGATGTCGCATCAGTGCTGACGACTGCCGATGAGCCATGGGTTGTAGAGGTTTTTGACCTCATGGAAGAATTTCTTGGCGAGCCGCCGGGTCAGCGCGGGGCCCCTTATTTCACCGATGCCGCAGCGCTAGTGCCTGCCTGTGGCGATCCGCCGATGATTATCCTTGGGCCGGGTGACATGAGCGTAGCTCATCAAACTGATGAATATTGTGACGTCACCAAAATCGAGGAGGCGGCTCAAATGTTTGAGGCTATCACCCGTCGATGGTGTGAACTGTAATTGGTCAGATGACAATCAAACCTAGCAATATTGAATCAGCCACCACAAGGGTAGGTGTCTACGGTGAATATGGCATATTGCGGGAGGTGGTAGTCGGCCATTTCCATGACTTTACCTATGCGGAGTGGAGTTCAAGTGTACGTTATGTCCGTCCGGAGCTAAGGAATCTTCTTGAGGTTCAAGGCGGCAAAACACTTAACGTAAAAGAGGTTCTTCCGCAGCGCTATGAGCAGACGGTGCATCAACTTGAGGCGCTGGTGGCAGCCTATGAAAAACACGGCGTTAGGGTGCACCGGGCGCGGCGTTTTACCGAAGACGAAAAGCATTATCTGGATCATCTACAGGGCGGTCACGCGTTGATCTATCCGGCAGATCCGGTGTTCGTGCTCGGTAACCATTTCATGGAACTTTGTATTCGTCGACCCTATCGACGCAAGGAGGTATTTCCACTGCGCGACCTAATCTACCCGATGATTGCTGATGACAGTGAGGCCCATCATGTGGCGATGCCGCAATCAGCGCCGCGTTACGAATTCGGTGAAGGGCCCGGACCTTTCCTGGAAGGGGGCGATATTATCGTCCAAGGCAGGGATGTCATTGTCGGTCAGGGTGAGGTGTGCAGTAATCAGGCCGGGGCCAACTGGCTTGCGCGTTACCTTGCTCCTTACGGGTACCGTGTTCATCCAATGGCTATCGACGGACTATGGTTGCATGCGCTAGGTGTAATGTGCCTGCTGCGTGAGGGGCTACTGATGGCTTATCTGCCGGCTCTGACCCAAGGTCTACCGGCACCGTTCAGGGACTGGGAGGTCATCGAGATCACCGAACAGGAATGCCTTACGCTGGCTACGGTGGGCATCAGTCTGGACCCCCAGCGTTACATGATCAACCACCGACATAATCGAATCATGGAGGAGTTGGACAAACGTGGTATTGAGCCGATCCCGCTTGAAACGGAACACATTTCTTTCTGGGGTGGTGATATTCGCTGCTCGACACTACCTATCGTTCGCGACCCTCCAGACGGAGTACCGCTTGTCTGATATTAAGGCTGACAGCACTAATACGCATCATCTTGGCCTCCTGAATAGGCTTGCCGGCAATTGAGACATATTTTTCAAGGAACACCCCATCTTGATTAGACAACTAGTCCATCAAACTTTGACTGCCAGATTTACCAATGACTATAATTTCTTGTTCGAAACTCCCAGGCAGGACAGCTTGTAACTCTTCCTTGGACTCGATCAGTTTCGTTCTCACTATTTCACCGACCTCTGACTTGCTTAGCCCGTCTGTAATATTCGAAAAATCCAAACACTATTCAAAGGATCATGGCTTATTGGGTTCCGGCCTACAGGCAATCAGGTTGGTGGCCAGCAGTGACATGACCACGGTGTTCTCCTGATTGAGCACCTCTATCTGTGTGCGCAAGACGCCCCGGTCCGGCTTGGAGCGTGAGGCCCTTGCTTCAACTACCCGGGCCCGCACAGATAGAGCATCCCCCGGTCGGACTGGCGCCAGCCAGCGCAGCTCATCTACCCCCGGGGATGAAAGACTCGCAACATGCGAGATATAGTTGTCGACCAATAGTCGCATCGTCAAAGCGGCGGTATGCCAGCCACTCGCGATAAGGCCTCCGAAAACGGACTGTGTCGCGGCGGCCGGGTCCACGTGAAATGCTTGAGGGTCGTAGCGGCGAGCAAAGGCCATGACCTCCTCACGCTCTACGATTACGGGACCGCATTCGAGTACTTCACCTTCCCGGTAATCTTCAAAGTAGCGCTCATTGAGCGGGATGTTGTGTAAGTCGGTCATGCTGTTATCCACAGGTTAATTCTCTTAAAGTCGGCCTCGAGCAAGACCAAGAAGGGTATTGCGCATCAGGCAGTAACACCGCTTTAGTGAAGAATGCTGTAGGTGGTGGTGTCGGCGACAAAGCAGAGAGGTTATGCCGATACGGAGGTGGAGTTGTGTTGGGCCCCAATGAAAAAAAATATACCGAGCCAAAACATTATGCGCAAGCCAAAGGCGGGGGCACATTCCGGTGCCCCAAATGGATGAAGTCGACCTCTTCATAACTAATCGAAGTAAAAAAGGCACGTTCAAAGACCACTATTCATCAGGGGACTGGCCATACAAAACTACCCCGTCGGGCTGTTCCGTGCAGTACCAGTGCACCCAGATGTAAGCGTGCTGAAAAAGCACAACTGCCAGCGCCGCCTGTGAACCCAGCAGCAGGGCTATACCCCACAGGCCGATAAACACAAAACTGTACATCGCATTAGAGCTGTATTTGAATGCACCCTCACGCACCATGGGCATGGCACGATAACGCTCAAAAAAGTGATCGCCGCCAAGCGCGCGGGCAAAGCCAAAATATTTCTTCACCGAGTGCATCGTCCATAGCGCAGGCACAAGAAACAGTGCACCGATCACGCTTAGCGTTAATCCGTGAGTCGCCAGACTATTGGTATCAGCTAACCCAACAGCCACCACCAGCAAGGGCCGCAAGATTAATAACGGGAAAAAGATTACACCCCAGACAATGAATCCCGCATCACCAAAAAGGCGCGTTAGCAGGCCATAACAAAGCTGTGCACGCCACAACAGTGCCAC
>CAJWEF010000230.1 GCA_913031305.1 uncultured Acidiferrobacteraceae bacterium | reverse complement strand
TCACCGCCAGTCACCGAACCTGGTGCTGACAACGGCGCGAGGCCGCCGATCTTGATCGGGCAGTCCGCTGCCAGAGCCGGGCCACTCAGGGCCAGTAGGCTTGCAAGACCTGTTACCAGTCCTGCAGCCGCTTTCCATTTCTGTACTCTTTCCATTCTTATCCTCCTTGGGTTTTGTTGGTATCCGCTACCGGCACCGACGCTACGCAACAGACATACTGCCACTACGTAGCGCTTTATAAGGCGCACGCGGTGTACGTCGAGCATTGAGCGGGCACCAACCCATTCTGTTACATATTGAGTCTTGAGGTCAACTGCGTTCATTGCTGCATTAGGGGATATTCATTTTGCGGGAACCCAGCCCTGAATACGTGGGCAAAGCCCGTTCATCTGTAGGCTCCAGTCGCTTTGTCCCGGGGGAATCAGCCCGAACCTCACCTGCGCACCCCGAAACGGGGTCGGGTACACTCGCGCTGAGCTTCACAGCCTTCGCGGCTTTATGTCAGATTCTTCCAAAACCGCTTTGCCCACCAGCGCTGCACCGGACCGCAGTATCCGCCAATGGCTGCGTGATAACCGCATTGACGAGATAGAAGCGGTCATCCCGGATATGACCGGGATCGCCCGGGGCAAACTGATTCCAGCCCACAAGTACAGTGAAGAGATCGGGATGCGTCTGCCCGAGGCGATTTTTTTGCAGACGGTTACCGGTGAATACCCCGAAGACCAAAGCGCAGTGGACCCTGCCGATAAGGATATCTTCCTAAAACCTGATCTCGATACCTTCCGGCTTGTCCCATGGGCTCAGGAACCTACGGCGCTGGTAATACACGACTGCTTCTACGCCGATGGCAGCCCGGTCGAGATGTCACCGCGTCACGTGCTGCAAAAAGTCATCAACGCCTACCGCGAACATGGCTGGGAGCCCGTAGTCGCACCAGAACTGGAGTTCTATCTGATCAAGCCGAACCCGGACGCTGACTACCCGTTAGAGCCGCCGGTGGGCCGCTCGGGCCGTGCCGAATCCGGGCGTCAGTCCTTCTCGATCGACGCGGTTAACGAATTTGATCCCCTGTTCGAGGATTTGTACGATTACTGCGAGGGCCTTGGTATCGCGCTTGAGACTCTCAACCATGAGGCCGGAGCTGCGCAGATGGAGATCAACCTGCTGCATGGCGATCCGGTAGCAATCGCTGACCAGGCCTTTTTATTCAAGCGCACCATGCGTGAGACTGCGCTACGGCACAAAATATATGCCTCTTTTATGGCCAAGCCCATGGAAAAAGAGCCTGGCAGTGCAATGCATATACACCAGAGCGTGATCTCCCATGAGACCGGCGAGAACATCTTCAGCAATACAGATGGCGGGGCCAGCGCGCTATTTTATTCACATATTGCCGGACTGCAGCGCTACCTGCCAGCCGCGCTCTCGTTGCTGGCACCCAACGTCAATTCTTACCGTCGTCTGACACGCTATCACGCTGCGCCGATCAACGTGCAGTGGGGGCTGGACAACCGCACGGTGGGCCTGCGGGTGCCGGACTCAAGCCGTGAATCACGACGGGTAGAAAACCGGGTACCAGGTGCTGATGCTAACCCCTATCTCGCTATTGCAGCGAGCCTCGCCTGCGGCTTGCTCGGCATGCGTCAGAAACTGGACCCCAGTGCCGCTGTGACTGCCAGCGCCTACGATATGCCCTACGAACTGCCACGCAGCCTGGAGCAGTCGCTGCAGGCACTCGATGAGTGTGATGATCTCAAAGAGATGCTTGGGCAGCGCTTCGTCACAGCTTGGCATGCAGTCAAAGAAAGCGAATACGAGACTTTTCTTCAGGTCATCAGCTCGTGGGAGCGTGAACACCTGTTGCTCAACGTCTAGCATCACACGGCCCCCAACGCGACCTGCCGAAGAGTCTTTATCTTGACAGAAGATTAGTGGCCCAAGAGCATTGACGCCCGTTATCACGGCTCTCTATCATGTCGCCATAGCCGATAATAATGCTTTTAAAGGAGGCGATAGAATGGCTCTGACGACTGCGCAATACCGCGAGCTGGACAGCGCGCATTTTCTACACCCGTTTACCGATCATCGGCGCATGCATAAAACCGGCGCACGGATTATTGAACGTGCCGAGGGCATCTATCTGTGGGACTCGGACGGCAACAAGCTACTGGACGGCATGGCGGGACTGTGGTGCGTCAATGTGGGTTATGGGCGCAAGGAGTTGGCCGAGGTCGCCCGGCAGCAGATGGAAACCCTACCCTACTACAACACTTTCTTCCAGACGGCGCATCCGCCGGTAATAGACCTGTCACAACTGCTGTCCGAGGTAACCCCACCACATCTGAATCATGTCTTTTTGACTAATTCGGGATCAGAATCAAACGACACTGTCGTCCGCATGGCGCGTTATTTCTGGTCCTGCATGGGGCATCCGGAAAAACAAGTCATTATCAGCCGGCGCAACGCCTATCACGGCAGCACCGTGGCTGGCGCGAGTCTTGGCGGCATGGCCGCTATGCACGCTCAGGGTGGCCTACCCATTCCCGATATCGTCCACATTGGCCAGCCCTACTGGTACCGCGAAGGTGGCGACCTGTCGCCTGATGACTTCGGCAAGCAAGTGGCCGGAGAACTTGAGAAAAAGATAGAGGAACTCGGTGAACACCGGGTGGCGGCGTTCATTGCTGAACCTGTCCAGGGGGCCGGCGGTGTCATCGTCCCACCTGACAGTTACTGGCCCGAGATCAAAGCCATCTGCAAGCGTCACCAGATCCTGCTGGTAGCGGACGAAGTCATCTGTGGATTCGGCCGCACCGGCGAATGGTTTGGCAGCGACTACTACGACCTTGACCCTGACCTGATGCCCATCGCCAAAGGGCTTTCTTCAGGCTACCTGCCGATCGGCGGGGTCATGGTTGCCGATCACGTGGTTCGAGTCATTATTGACGAAGGCGGCGAATTCGCACACGGCATGACCTACGCCGGCCACCCGGCTGCGTGCGCGGTCGCTGCGGCCAATATCCGTATCCTGCGGGACGAAGGCATCATCGATACTGTGCGCGACGATACCGGCCCATACCTGCAGCAATGTTGGCGCGAGCTTGGCGACCATCCACTCGTCGGCGAGGTGCGCGGTCTGGGCTTTCTGGGGGCCCTGGAACTGGTAGCAGACAAAAAGACCCGTGCTCCATTTGAGCCAGCCGACCAAACAGGCGCGCTGTGCCGGGATATCGCTGCTGATCTGGGCCTGGTGATGCGTGCGGTCGGTGATAGCATGATCATCTCACCGCCGCTGATCATGCGCCGGAATCAGATCGATGATCTGGTGGCACTTGCCTTAAAAAGCCTTGACGACACACTAAGTGCACTGCGAAACTAATTCATTGAGAGGGTATCTCTCAAAATAACTGGAGGAAACTGATGAATAAAGACCAATTAACGGAAAAACTCGCTACGGGCAAAATGACTCGGCGCCAATTTAACAAAGCGTTGGCGTCACTTGGCGCGACGATGGTTATGATGCCGATGGGTTCACGAATGGCCCTCGGTGCTAGTGAAGATCACCCGACAGTCATGACATGGGAAGGCTGGGAAATTCCTGAACTTCATGGTGACTACATCGCCAAGCACGGCGAGTCCCCAAATATCGCAATCTTTGCCGACGAAGAAGAAGCTTTCGCCAAGATGCGTGCCGGTTTCAAAGTCGATATCACCCAACCTTGCACCTACAAGAT
>CAJWEF010000229.1 GCA_913031305.1 uncultured Acidiferrobacteraceae bacterium | reverse complement strand
TGGCGATCCGAAATGCCCGTTGAACCGCCCCAAGGCCTCCGGCGTGATCATTCGAATTATGACTCACCACCACAACGTCAACGAAAGAAATGCCTTGCCCTCGCAGTTCAGGAACGACTACTGCCTCGCCGAGGCTGAAATCCCCGTAGCGAGGTCCTGTGTCAAACAGTAGTACATGGTTAGCGGTATAAACGACCGCCGCCAGCCCTTGGCCGACGTCCAGTAGCGTAAGGCGAACGTGCCCGGGTGCCGGTCGTGACCCTCCACCGAGACTAACCAGGGCAAAAAGGGCCAACAACAACAATATGATTGATCTTTTAACCCGACGTCTGCCAAGAACAATGAACGCAAAACAGGTAGCTGCAATAGTCCCCTGAATCGGGTCAAGGCTTAGGATGGCCCCCGGCAACTCCGAAAACCACTCGCTCAGAAACAGAACCTTGGAGATTACCCAGTCGGAAACTGAAAGAAAGGGAGTTGTGACCTGACTTAATCCAGAAAAATAACAAACAAGGCCCATTAAAACTAGTGGGACGACAATCAATTCAAAAACCGGAACGGCAAAAAAATTAACTACAGGTGAAACCAATGAAAGTTCGCCGAACCAAATTAAAAGCAAAGGCGCAAGGCCAATCAGCAAAACCATCTGTAAACGAATTAGTGTCCGAGCATAAAAAAGCAATTTGTAAAACCAGGCTTTTGTTTCGCGCCGAGCCTGTTCATTCCAATAGTCGGGGGTGAAGTGTGGATTGACTACAAAACGGACAATCAACCAGACAGCAGCGAAGGACAGCCAGAACCCCGGCGAAAAGACTGATAAAGGCTGAGTTATTCCAACGACCAGCATCGCCGCCGCAAGCAGGTCCTCCAGACGGGGCCGCCGCATCACAAGCAGCAACACTGCGCCCAGGGAAATCATGATAAAAGCGCGCACAGTTGAAACTGGAAATCCCGCAAGAGCCGAATAAGAAAATGCACATAACAGAGCTCCCCAGACACCTGCCAGTCGTGCCGGGAGTTTGCCGGTTAAGGTCCCTGCCAAACACCAGAGTCGGCCAATCACCATAAAACCAAAAGTGGCAGCTAACCCCACATGTAAGCCGGAAATTGCAACCAGGTGCCCAAGCCCACTTCGTCGCAAGACTTCCCAACGTTGTCGCGAAATCCCCAACCGATCCCCAACTGCGAGCGCCGCCAACACCCCTTTTTCAGACAGCGGTGGTTCATGCGCTGTTAGAAACTCACTAAACCTGGATCGCGAGCGATCAACTTTAACCCTTGCAGATAAACGCTGCTGGGCCGCGGGAGGTTTGCCGAGCACGTAACCCGTTGCGGCAATGCCTTTTTGAAAAAGGTGTTGCTCGTAGTCAAACCCGTGCCGATTTCTATAACCTCTGGGTTTGCGAAGTTTTACCCAAAGCCGCCACTGATCTCCCGCCTCAATTTTTGGCGCGCTGCCGTACCACCGTAAACGGATATTTCTATTGGTTTTTTCCGAATATTCGTTGACCGCCCACGATTGCACCAAGAAATCAAATCGGGTCGACAATGCGTCTCGGCCAGGCATTCCAACGACTCGTCCGGTAATCTCGACCGGTTTATTCAGGTATACAGAATTGGGACGCGACTCAATGATAATCGCGCCGGCAATGTTCGCCCAAACCCACCCCAGCAGCAACGCAGCGAAAACTGTGTTTCGGCCCGAAAGAAGGCCGCCCAGACCAAGCACTGTGAGGCCTGCTGCAAGTCCACTAGGCATGAGCACAGCCTGGAACATCACCAGACAGGTCCCCAGAGCAAACCCCAAGGAATAAAAGAGACGTTTTGGCATCCTTGCCAGGCCGTATAATTAATTGGGCCAGATCGCATTATACGAGTTTTAGATGCCAGGGAGATGCCTATGCCTCGCAGGTTACTGCGTCGCGTAATTCCGGATCGGGAAACTGTTCACCAACGAGCTGGATTGGCACGCCGTTGGCTCGGGGAGGACGACCTTTGGCACTTGGGTCGGCGGTCAGTTGCGCGGGCCGTAAGCGTGGGCTGTTTCTGGGCGCTGTTGCCGTTGCCGATTCAGACCCCGCTCGCACTACTCACCGCGATTTTCTTTCGGGCGAATCTTCCGGTAACGGTAGTTGCCGTCTGGATCTCGAACCCACTGACCATGGTCCCACTTTACGGCACCGGGTTTCTCATTGGTGCATATCTCACCGGAACACCACTAGTACCCCTAGATGAGATGACTCTTAAATGGCTCGGATCACGTTTGCCCGAGCTTTGGGCCGGATGCATATTGATGTCGATCCTCGGCGCACTTCTGAGCTACTACCTTGTGAATACACTTTGGCGATTCAAGGTGCTTCGCAATCGCCGAAATCGAAACCAACCGATTGGCAAGGCCTGATTTCAACTCGCTGACCGGGCCGGGCCAGCGCAGTCAAGCGATTATCTGATTCGCTCTAATTTTCCGCCAGACAACTCATAGTGGACATCTAAAAGCTCAGCCAAAGCAAGATCATGGGTGGCTACGACTAACGCTTTATCGCCTTTATTAACCAGCTCCAGCATCAACGCCTGAACACCTTGCGCTGTTTTTTGATCGAGATTGCCGGTGGGCTCATCGGCAAGCACGCAATCTGGCTCGGCCACCAAAGCTCGCGCAACCGCGGCGCGCTGACGCTCTCCGCCAGATAGTTCTGGCGGCTTGTGATTTACCCGGTGTTCAAGGCTTACCCGAGACAACATTGACGTTGCTTTTTGCCGTGTGCTGTTGATGGAATCGCCGCGTACCAGTAGCGGCATGGCGACATTTTCGAGCGCGGTGAACTCGGTCAACAGATGATGAAATTGGTACACGAATCCGAGGTGTCGATTCCGAAGTGTGCCCAGTTGCCTTGCGCCCAGGCGATCAATACGGCGCCCAGCGAACGCAATATCGCCAGCGGTGGGCTTAAGGAGGCCACCCAAGGCCTGAAGCAAGGTGCTTTTCCCGCTACCGGAGGCGCCGGTAATCGCGACACTACGGCCTTTGTCGACCTCGAGGTCTACACCGTTAAGAACCTCGATTGAAACACCCGCTTCAGCAAATGTCACCCGGACATCCTTACAGCTCAAGATGGCAGAGACTTTACTCATAACGAAGTGCCTGGGCGGGCTCAGTGCGGGCAGCTCGCCAGGCCGGGTAAATAGTGGCCACCAAGCTGATGAAAAACGATACCGCCGTTATCGTCGCAACATCCGGCCAACGCAACTCGGCCGGGAAGTCGCTGATAACATAGACGCTAGCAGGGAAAAACTCAATATTGAACAATTCCTCTATCCAGGGAACCAAGCTTTCAATATTCAAGGCAGTCAGCACACCACACACTGCGCCGACCAGAGTTCCGACGAGCCCTATCACCACCCCCTGGACCACGAAGATACCCATGATCTGAAATGGAGGTAACCCAAGCGTTCTCAGTATTGCCACATCCGACTGCTTGTCAGTCACAACCATCACCAGGGTCGAGACGATATTAAATGCGGCTACGGTAATAATAAGCAACAAGATTATAAACATCACCCGCCGTTCAATTTTCAAAGCGGTGAAAAAATTGGCATGTTCTCGGGTCCAGTCGCTGAGCCTCAGACCTGGCCCAAGTTTCCGCCCGAGAGCCCCTCCAATTTTGGGGGCCTGGTAGAGGTCTTCCAGTTGCAGTCGGATTCCGCTGACCCCATCAGCCGATTCCAACAGAGTCGCTGCATCGTCCATGTGGATAATGGCTAGACCAGAATC
>CAJWEF010000228.1 GCA_913031305.1 uncultured Acidiferrobacteraceae bacterium | reverse complement strand
TGCGGGCGATACGAGATGGGTGCGGCCGCCGTACCCTTGGCGACCCTCAAAATTCCGGTTAGAAGTAGCAGCGCAGCGTTCCCCGGGCTCCAGGCAATCTTCATTCATGGCCAGACACATCGAGCAACCAGGTTCACGCCACTCGAATCCAGCCTCGGTAAACACCTGATCCAGACCTTCCGCTTCTGCCTGTTTTTTCACCAGCCCTGAACCCGGTACCACGAGCACCTGTTTAACGGTGTCGGCCACAACTCGCCCCTTGACCACTGCAGCGGCTGCTCGTAAGTCTTCAATTCTTCCATTGGTGCAGGCCCCAATAAATACCTTGTCCAGAACTACCGAGCTGATTGGGGTGCCAGGGATGAGGTCCATGTACGCCAACGCCCGGGACCAATCCTGGGAGCGGACCTTGTCCGGTGCATTGGCTGGATCAGGGATCACGTCATCGATGTTGATCACCATTTCCGGGGAGGTACCCCAGGTCACCTGTGGTCGCAACTGCGATGCGTCGAGGTTGTACTCGAGGTCAAAAACTGCTCCTGGGTCCGATTGCAACTCCAGCCACGCCTGGCTCGCCTGGTCGAAATCTGAACCTTGGGGTGAGTAGGAACGACCCCTCATATATTCAATCGTCACACTATCGACGCCAATCAGCCCCACTCGGGCACCGGCTTCGATCGCCATATTACATAAGGTCAGTCGACCTTCCATCGAGGCATCCCGTACCGTGCTACCTGCAAATTCAAGCGCGTAACCCGCGCCTCCCGACGTGCCGATCATGCCGATCACCGCCAGAATCATATCTTTGGAAACTACGCCATCGGGTAATCTGCCGTCGATATTGACCCGCAGGTTCTTCATCTTTCTGGCTACCAGGCACTGCGTCGCCAGGACATGCTCAACCTCAGAGGTACCGATACCAAATGCCAAGGCTCCGAGCGCGCCATGAGTTGCCGTATGTGAATCGCCACAGACAATGGTCATGCCTGGCTGAGTGATCCCCTGCTCCGGGCCTACCACATGAACGATACCCTGGCGTGGATCCGACATGGCAAATTCGGTGATACCGAACTCTGCACAGTTCTTATCCAGGGTCTCAACCTGAAGCCGGGAAACCGGATCTGTTATGCCAGCACTGCGGTTCTTAGTGGGTATATTATGATCTGCGACAGCGAGATTGGTATCGCGTCGACGGGGTCGTCGCCCATTTTCGCGTAGTCCTGCGAAAGCCTGAGGTGATGTCACCTCGTGCAGCAGCTGCCGATCAATATAGATTAGTGCTGTACCGTCGTCTGACTGACGGACCAGATGCGCATCCCACAATTTGTCGTAAAGTGTTGTTTCAGTCATTAGCCTACCCCTGAGGGCGCGGGATTTTATCACAGGCCGACGGGTGCCTTCTATTTTGCCGCGTTGCATTGGCAGACTTTTTTTGGGCTCGCGACTGTGCCTGCCAGTTTGACAATGTTATGCTTGGCTGACCCGGGTTTCCTTAATACGCCGAGTCCACCTTAGTGACAAGTTTGCGAACATTTTTCAATGAGCTTGAGGCGCGTCTGGGGCGGGTCATGCTACCAGTCGAGCCGGATGCGTCGACGCCTGAGCGTCTGATTTCCTCGCATGCGGCCTACCTTGATCTGACTCGAAGTGCAGCAGTAGCCATCTACAACGAGAACAACTGCCGCTCACTTGAGGACTCTGTCTATCACTATCCCACGCTTGATGCCCTGGGTCGCTTAAAACAGCAGCGTCACGAATCCGGCGAGCTGGACGTAACCGCCGCCGATCTACTGGAAAGTCTGGGGCACGTGGCCAATACCCTGCTGATACAGCAACATGAGGGTTCCATTGCATTAGCCCCTGTCAGCAAGCAACCAGCAGTCCTTGCCGGGCAATTGAGGTCGCGCCGGCGAGGACGCTAATCGCCAGGGGGAATCGAAGGGCCAGGGGTTGGGCCAACCCCAAGGCTGCGCTGGCGAAGCAAGTGATCGATCAGCACCAGGGCCAGCATTGCTTCGGCGATAGGCACCGCGCGGATCCCTACACATGGATCGTGCCGGCCGGTGGTTACTACTTCTTCGGGCTCACCCGCTAAGTTTACGGTCCGGCCGGGAATCTGAATGCTGGAGGTGGGCTTGAGTGCGACGGACACTTTGAGTTGTTGCCCACTGGATATGCCGCCAAGCACGCCGCCCGCGTTATTACCTAAAAATCCCAAAGGCGTCATCTCATCTCGATGCTGACTACCCCGCTGAGTAACGCATTCGAATCCCGCACCAATCTCTACACCCTTAACTGCATTGATTGATACCATTGCCCGTGCAATGTCCGCATCCAGTCGGTCAAACACCGGTTCACCCAATCCGGCGGGGACGTTATCTGCAATGACATCGACCCGTGCGCCGATAGAATCGCCAGCTTTGCGCAGTGAATTAATCAGCGCCTCAATGGCTCCCACCTTGTTAGGATCAGGGAAAAAGAACGGATTGCTATCTACCACATCCCACTGATACTCATCAGCACAGATAGTCCCTATCTGACTCAGACAGCCGCGGATCCTGATCCCGGCATTTTCCAGGAGATATTTTCGCGCAATAGCACCGGCTGCCACCCGCGCCGCAGTTTCCCGGGCCGAGGCTCGGCCACTGCCACGGTAATCACGCAGGCCGTATTTTTTCAGGTAGGTGTAATCTGCATGACCAGGGCGAAACTGCGCCTTAATCTTTTCGTAATCTCGCGAACGCTGATCTTCGTTTCGTATCAATAGTGCGATAGGGGTGCCTGTGGTCTTTCCTTCAAACACACCCGAAAGAATTTCCACGGTATCGCTTTCCCGGCGCTGAGTCGTATAGCGCGATTGCCCCGGTCGACGACGATCGAGATCCGGTTGAATATCTGATTCCGTGAGCTCCAATTGCGGCGGACAACCATCCACAATACAACCCAGAGCCGGGCCGTGACTCTCGCCGAAACTCGTCACACAATAAAGTCTGCCAAAGGAGTTACCAGCCATTGTTTAACTCTTTATGCAAAGCGTTAAGTTCAGGCACGCGGCAGTGTGACTCCGCTTTGCCCCTGATACTTTCCCTTTCGATCTTTGTATGACACTTCACAAATTTCATCGGCCTCGAAGAAGATAACTTGAGCGACACCCTCATTTGCGTAAACACGTGCCGGCAATGGTGTTGTGTTAGAGAATTCGAGCGTCACATACCCTTCCCATTCCGGCTCAAAGGGTGTGACGTTGACAATGATACCGCACCGGGCGTACGTGGACTTGCCCAAGCATATTGTGAGCACGTTTCGCGGAATGCGAAAATACTCCACGGTCCTTGCCAAAGCGAACGAATTTGGGGGAATAATGCAGCAGTCCCCTACAAAATCTACAAAACTGCTTTCATCAAACGCCTTCGGATCGACAATTGCTGAATTGATATTGGTAAAGATCTTGAACTCGTTCGAGCATCGAATGTCATAACCGTAACTCGACGTCCCATAAGAAACCACCCGTTGGCCGTCGACAGATGAAACCTGTCCGCTCTCATAAGGCTCAATCATTCCCTGAGCCGCCATCTGTTGGATCCAACGATCTGGCTTGATCGACACTCGGCCTCCGTATTAAGTATTTTGAATTACGATAGAAGGAAATACGTCGCTGTAACTCCGCCTCCGGGCCGCAAGCTGCCCAGACACATGTCTGGCGATACTCCGGTAGTTCATCGCGACTGTCCCGTTCGGGTCCGCAACAACGGTCGGTCGGCCACTGTCCGCGTCCTCCCGAATACGGATATCAAGCGGGATTCTGCC
>CAJWEF010000227.1 GCA_913031305.1 uncultured Acidiferrobacteraceae bacterium | reverse complement strand
AGACTTTTCATTCCCCATCTTTTTCCATTAAATACGTTTTATACTTCCTATACTTCCTATACTTCCAGTCGCGTCAGGTAGAAAGAGGGGCTTGGAGTCTGGCGAGACATCGCCAGTTTGGTTTCAACCATAGGTAAATAAGTGAGGACGAGATAATGAAAAATTGGATGAGCATGTTCTTGGTAGGTTTCTTAATGTGTTTCACGGGTGCTGCCAGTGCAGAGTACCCCGACAAGCCGGTATCGTTTGTAGTGCCCTGGCCTCCGGGCGATCTTGAAGACGTGTTGACCCGGATGATCGCAGACGATTTTCAGGCCACTTATGGTGTGGCAGCGGCGGTAGTCAACAAGCCTGGCGGCGGCGGCGGCCCCTTCCCTGGTGCCATGGAAGTCGCTAACGCCCCTGCGGATGGTTCAATGGTGGGCTCTTTTGTAATCGGGGTACCTGTGGTGGGCCCGAAACTGGGCATTGACGGCCTCACGGCAGAGACCTTCGAGCCGTTGGGTATTTTTCTGACCTATCCCTTCGTGATTGCGACCTCTGGCGATGCCCCCTACAGTTCGATGCAGGAGTTAGCCGCTCATGCCAAGAATAACAAGGTTGCCCTGGGTCATTTTGGAGATCCCCTGACGCCAACCCAGGTGACTAAAGCAGGGGCGAAAGCGCTCGGCTTCGAGTGGGCTTCAGATGCGGCCTTTGATATGCTCGATTGCAATACACTTGCCTCGGGTGACGTGGACGTGATCAACACCACCATACAGTTGATCCTTCCTTGCCTGGACAAGGTCAAGATTCTGGCATCGGTTACTGCAACGCGGATCTCCAAGGCACCAGATGCGCCAACCATGGGCGAGATCGTGCCGGAATTGGATATCTTCCTCTGGAATGGTCTTTTTGTAACCAAGGGGACACCGCAAGATGTGCGAGACAAGATCATCTCGGTCGCAAAAAAATCCATGCTGAGTGATAAAGCGCAGCAGGTAGCGAAAGACAGTGGCGCCCAGGTCTACTGGATGGATGCAAGCGAATCTGCCGGGCAGATCAACAAAGACATCGCAACCATGGCGACGATTGGCTCCCTGTTAGGGGGTTAGTCGGTTGTGAGAATTGCTCTAACCCCGGGACCCGCCCGGGGTTAGACGCGTTTGCAGTAACATCGGATGATCGAATAACTTATCGGCACTCCTCTTGGCGCCGGTATATAGAGGGGCGATCATGGCGCAGAAACAGGACAACGCTTCGGGCATTTTCGCAGTAGAAGAACAGCCAGGCGAGGCGATTTTCGCCCTGGCAGTATGCGTGGCGGCGGCTGTTCTTGTGTTGCAGATAGACGATCAGACCAAGTGGCTTGAGGGCTCGTCGCTACTGGTGCAGCCCCGCTTTTGGCCGAGCCTGTGCCTTGCGGGGTTCTCAATTTTTGCTTTGTGCCACCTGCTAAGCTCAGTTGCTCGGCAGGCCCGGTCGGGCAAGTATGGTTTTTTTCCGTGGGCTGAGCTTAGTAACTGGGCACAGCCGCTGGAATACGCATTGTATTTTATGGGATATGTTTTTCTGGTTCCGCAATTGGGTTATCTACCAACCACGCTTCTGGTATTGCCCGCACTGACCCTGCGCTCGGGTTACCGCAAAGGGCGTGTGCTATTGGCAGCAGCTGCCGTCGGCTTGTGTACGGTGCTGGTTTTCAAGAGTTTTTTGCAGGTCAGAATTCCCGGTGGGCATTTTTATGAATTGTTGCCAGACGGCTTACGTAATTTCCTGATTTTGTATTTTTAGGAAACGCGGGTATGGAGATTTTCCTGTCAGCCCTTGAGACCCTGTGGCGACTGGATGTGATCCTTGCGCTGTTGGTGGGCGCTGTGGGAGGCGTCATCATAGGTGCGATTCCAGGTGTCGGACCTGCGGTTGCGATCGCAATCCTATTGCCCGCGACTTTCAGCATGGAACCCATTGTCGGACTGACCATGTTGCTTGGAATCTATGGGGCCTCAATGTACGGTGGGGCCATTCCGGCCATCCTGATCAATACCCCAGGCACGCCGGTTAATGCGTTGACCACCTATGATGGCCATGCCATGACCCGACAGGGGCAGGCGGGCCGTGCATTGTCGCTGGCTTACAGCGCATCGTTTTTTGGTGGTATTTTCTCGGTGATCTGCCTGGTCATTTTGTCACCTTATATAGCCAAGGTGGCTCCGCTGTTTGGTTCGCGCGATATCCTGATGGCAGCTCTTCTGGGTGTGATCCTGGTCATCATTGCGCATCGGGGAAAAACTTTTGCCGCGGGCATGCTGGTGTTTTTTGGCATGTTTTTAGATACCGTGGGTATGGAAAGCGTACGCTATACCAAGCGCTTTACTTTTGACCAATCGTGGCTGTTATCGGGCTTTGATCTGATCGTGGTGCTGCTCGGGTTGTTTGCCTTATCGCAGGCCTTTGTGTTGCTGGTCGGTCGCGACCGTAAAACCCAGGTCGCCCCGGTAGCGGGAAAGCTGTTTTCCGGCATGGCGGAACTTTTCCGTTACAAACGGGTAGCAGCGTGTTCGTCGGGCTTTGGGGTCATCATGGGGATTATTCCTGGAGTAGGTGAATTTCTTGCCCAGTTTTTTTCTTACACGCTTGCCCAAAACCTGTCGAAAGAGCCACAGCGCTTTGGTCACGGCTCGCCCGAAGGGCTGATAGCCTCAGAATCAGCCAACAACGCGGTGCCAGCTGCAGCGATGATTCCGTTGCTGGCGCTGGGCATCCCCGGTGAGGCCTTAACTGCAATGATGCTGTCGGTGTTTTATGTGCACAGTATTATTCCCGGCCCCGCACTCTTTCAGACCCAACCGGATTTTCTGGTGACGCTTTATCTGTGTCTTTTTCTTGTCAATATTCTGGTCTTGGTTGTCCTGATGATGACAACCAACACTCTGCTTAAGGTGATCAACGTGCCGGGCCGCTTCCTCGGGGCGTGCATCCTGGTGTTATCTTTTGTTGGGGTATATTCGTTGCGCAACTCGATTATCGACTGCGCTGCATGCGCGGTGTTCGGGTTGATTGGCTATATCCTCAAGCGCCTCAAATTGCCGTTGGTACCGATCATACTGGGCATGGTTCTGGGCGGCATCATGGAACAGCGCTTCCGAGCCAGTCTGGCCCGTATCGAAACCCCACTGGATTTCATCAACCGGCCGGTTTCCGGTACGATTTTTGCGATCATCATCATCGCTTTGATCGCACACGGCGTCGCCCTTGTCAGGGCAAGAAAAAAACGTCTATTGAACCCGGGCATCTGAACCCGGGTTTCACTTTGGCGCTTACCAGTGTCCGATCAGGATGCCAAAGTCAGTCTCGTCCCGTTCAGGTCCCATGGTTAATAACTGGTCGGCCTGCGCTTCGGTGCGGCTTTTAAGTTTTCGGTGCCAGGCAAAAAGGGCCTCATGCAGATCGGCGCGAACCTCAACACAATTCGGGTCATCACCAAGGTCCCTAAATTCATTGGGGTCATCCAACAGGTTGTAAAGTTGTGGACGGAATCTCTCGTGCAGCACGTATTTCCATTGGCGTGTTCGGATCACACGGGCCCGGCAGTCATAGGGGTGCAGGTTCAACAATGTGCGTGGGCCACGATCACTGTAATCGATCTCACTGATAATGTAATCGCGCCAGGACCCGCCGGGTAACCCGGCTTGTTACTGAGCGCCTGGTCGCTTTCAGTTGTAAGCGGCGCGGTTTCTGCCCGAGTTGCGGTGCCCGGCGGATGGCAGAGAGTGCGGCCTTGCTGGTCGATGAGGTACTGCCCGAACAGCCTGTGCGCCAATGGGTATTGAGTTTCC
>CAJWEF010000226.1 GCA_913031305.1 uncultured Acidiferrobacteraceae bacterium | reverse complement strand
CATGTGCAGCTTGGACAGCGTATCGAGGTTGTTGCTCTTTACATCCTCCCGCAGTGCCGCCATCTGCGACTCAAGGTTGGCAATTTTTGACTAAGTATCTTCGTTTGCGATTGCAGTCCCGCTGGCGAGTACGGAGGCCGCAAGCGACAGCTTGATAAAATGGAGTTTTTTCATAGGTGCACCCTTCTGGGTTAGATGAAGAGACGTATATAGCTGTTCCGGAAAAAGGCTTTCGAATAAAGCCATCGATCCAAAACATGAACAATTAGACACCCTTGACCTGAAACGAAACTGAAATTGTCAGTCGTGCCGCCCTGATCTTGATGCAAGTCAGTTTTTACAATGGCCGGATATCATGAGATTGAGCCAGCACCGTATGTGGGGGCGCCACGCAGTATAGTCAGACACCCGGGAATGATCGCTCCTGTACGCCGTCTCAACGGAATCGAGCCTGATGCGAACCAGTCGACCGGCAAAACCAATACCTGCGTCACACCGTATCATTTTCACTACTATTTCGTGACGCAGCGGCGAGCTGCCGCCACCGCCCCCAGCGGGGGATGAACATCGGCACCTGCCGCTGGTAGGCACGGTACTCCTCACCGAACTCCTTGAGCACCTGCCGTTCCTCACGCCGAGCCAGCCATGTGTAGACAAGCACGATCACCGGAAAAAGGCCGACCGAGAATAACGTCGGCCAGTGCACCACCCCTTCTCCAAACAGAGCGATGAATAGCCCCGTATACTGCGGATGCCGCACATACGCATACAAGCCGTCTTTCACCAAACGGTTTTCACCTCGCGCCTTGTGGACCTGACGCCACCCCTGAATAAAGAGGCCGATCCCGGTGAACGCGAGCGCATAGCCGAGCAACATTGAGACCAACATCCCGGTTTCGCCCAGCCCTACCAGGGTCGACCACAAGCTGGCGCTGACATACTCACTGTCGAGGCCAAAAAAACGCACCAACAGATAAATAGTGAGCGGAAAACCGTACATTTCCGCATAAAGCGCAATGATGAAGGCCTGCACCACTCCGGCGCCGGCCCATTCCCGCCAGTTTTTCGGCGCGAAGTAACGGTAAAAGAACCAGGACACCAGAACGATAACGATCAGTGTGATGCCCCAGGCCCCAGCGTGATTGAACGATTCATTCATAGCATGATTGACCTGTATGTGGGGCGGCTAGCTGAATCGGTTGCCGCCCGGATTGTTTTAGTGTGAGAATCAGCACGGTGATCACCAACGCTTTACTTTTCCCCGTAAAGACTGTTGTAAATCGATCCTCGCGCTCCATCGCTACAATGTCGCCTTATCAGCGCCTGAGGAGCCACTTTTTGACAGGATCGCCTGCACTATCGAATGGGCATCACATTTGTTGGCCTGCAGCAGCCCCGATGTATCCAGGGTGCCACCATGGTTTTCATAGCCAAACGCCAGCGTCCGGTCGGGCCCGAGATCGAGAGGACGGCAGATTCCCAGCAAGGCCTCTGGGCGCATATGGCAGACGAACACTCTGAGTTTTGTATCGTGGGGAAACAGCTCGGCCCTGTAAGAAGTACCAGACTGATGTCCTGACTCGATTGGATCCCGGGGACTCCGGAATCGACCGGGCTCGAGAAGGCAGACCACACCACTCGAAAGCCCTCTCTGAGCCAGCGCTTCGGCAACCTCAAGGCAAACCCGGAGTTGATAGGCGCCGACAGCGATCAACTGCACATCACCGGCTTCACCAAGAGCGATGGCACCATCCCGGAGCAATTGCACAGCCTGACGGCCGTCAAAAACGGCAGGCAGTTTTGCCTTGGGAACCGTCATGGCCCAGAACTGCCCCTGGGTTCGAAAACACTCGTTAAGGCACGCCACAGCACTATTGCAGTCGGGAGGATAGACAACGCGGGCAGTGTCACTCATTTCTCCCATCAGGACTTCGCCGAAGGCCGGGTCCTGATGAGACTGCTCGTTCTTGCCGTTTTCCCAGAGGTGCGACGTCGCAATGACCGGCACGGATAACCATCGGGCGGGCCGACCGAGACTTTTCTGGTGTCGCGCAAAAATAATTTCCTGCCGAAGAGCGCCAATCATTTTCATGGCAAACGCTTCGTAGGACACCACCAGATTCATACCTCCCTTATTACCCAGAGCGGCGCTGACAACGGCCTCCTCATTCAGGGCTGTGATTACCGAGCCGTGAAGGGATTCCGCAAGGCCGGGCTCGGGCGTCAGGGTGCGATGCTTCAGAAGGTCAAGCGACTGGTTCATCTGATTACTACGCAATTCATCCGGGTTCCCCAGGCGAATACGAAGCGCCGGGTTGGCCTTTACAAGGGCAACAAACTGCCGATCAATCGCCACCATGGGCGACTCTGATACCGCCGTTTGCAACCAGACCGGTTCGGGTACAGTTTGCAGCTTGACGTCACGACAACTCAGCGGATGATCCTTTTCCGCAGGCCGATCGTCTGCCCGGTGAGTTGCCAGCACGTCGCGGGCGCCGTGAATCTCGATCTCGGGCACAAACAAACGGGCAATGGATTCGTTAAAGTGCCTGCGCGAGACCTCATCAAATCTCGGTATTGCCGGAAGCGGGGTACCATGCGCCGCGTTTGAGCCAGCACCATAGAAACCATAGCCTTTGACCGTCTCGGCAATCAGATAGGGGAGCTTTACAGGGTACCTCATGTGGCCGGCGCTGACCTGTTCGCTGCACGCCTGAAGCCTCGATTCGGCCTCGAAGATGCCCCAGATAAAGGCCGCAGGATCGCGGCCATCAATGAGTATGGGGTAAAAGCCATTGAGTTCCAGGTGTTGCCGGAACCAGTCCGTGCCTCCTTGCAGAAAGATGGTTGACCGTTGATCAATGCGGCGCCCGTTAGCAATCATCACCGGGGTCACCAGGCCACAGTCCTCGGCTCGCCACCAGCGGCTTGCCCAGTCGCTGCCCCGCTGCTCCTCAAATGCCCCATCACTGAGAAACGCGACCAGACGCTCCCCCGGCAGCGGCATATGGGTGTATTGCAGTTCCGCAAAGCCCAGGTATCCGCCCTCGATCAGCCCGCCGGCAGTGTGGGGGTTGACGTGACTGCCCAGGGGAACCCCCGGTGTGCCATCCGGAGTGACGGCGTAGCTGTAAAAGTCACTCACCAGCCGGGACAGCCCCGCCTCGTCGAGCGTGTACCGAGCCTGCTGTTCTGGATGCAGATTGCCGAGCAGTATGTTGACGCTTTCGATAGCCGCCACACAGTGCCCCTGCCCCATCAGCCAGCTACGGGTCAGCCCCGCCAACGCGTTGGCGGCCGTGTAGCCAAGATAGGCAGGCACCATGTTCAGCGAACCACCGGTATGCCCCTGAGGATTTTCCTTGAAGTCATCCGCCGCCAGCGGCTGTCCGGACAGGTCCACTCTGCTGGCATAAGTCATGTGGGCTACCAGCCACATGGCCGCGTTGGTGAGGGTGTCTGCAGCCTCGAAAATAATCAGGGCATCGTCGAGCGAGTCATAACGCCCGGCACACACGAGTTCCTGGCACAGGTCGAACACGCGCACCTGGGTCAAATCGGTATGTTCGATCACCCCGCGCCCTTTTGCCCAGTTGGCAAACTGGGGGTAACGCTGCCGGTATTGGGCAGCACGCTGCTGGATTCGATGTGAATCCTCAATGGAATAGCCGTTCATGATCTCTCCCTGATAACTCTACTGACGTTAATGGTGGCCTACTAGAAATCCTCGCCGTAAATATCCGGATTACCCCGGGTATTTGCCCGGTCTCACATCAAAGACGCAAAATGGATTGGTAGCCTGCCACATCCACCTCAAACCGGGTGTTC
>CAJWEF010000225.1 GCA_913031305.1 uncultured Acidiferrobacteraceae bacterium | reverse complement strand
GAGTTGTTATTTACCGGCCGGTGGATGGACGCCACCGAGGCGCATCGCTGGGGTCTTGTGAACGAAGTAGTACCCTCTGGCAGTCTGCTGGAGCGAGCCCATGAACTCGCGGCCACACTGGCCGAGGGCCCGCCGCTGGTATTTGCGGCTATCAAGGAGGTGAGTCGGGCTGCAGAAAACATGCGTTTTCAGGATGCACTTGACGGTATTACGGGCAGAAAGTTCCCTACAGTGGATAAACTGTATTCCAGTGAAGATCAACTTGAAGGCGCACGCGCTTTTGCCGAAAAGCGAAAACCGCAGTGGCAAGGGCGCTGACGGCTCAGGTGGCGCCCCTTATCTGGGCATCAGTTATTTTTTGACACGTGGCTGATCCCGCCAGGGGGATTTTCGGTATATTGTCGGAGCGTTTTCGCAAGAGTTTTTCAAGACATCGCGGGTCTAGGGAGTGTTGCCATCATGGAAGAGTGGTCTGTTGTTCACAAGGTTTCGATCCTGGGTTTTTTAGGTGCGGCGCTTTTTGGCGCGACGGCCAGTAAGACCCATTTTTGCATCATGGGATCGATCAGTGACTGGATCAATATGGGTTCCAGGGTGCGTTTTCGTGCCTGGGTGTTGTCGATAGGTATTGCCATTTTAGGTGCGCAGGGTATGCACCACCTCGGTTGGCTCGATCTGAGTGGATCGATTTACCTGGGTGCAAACTTTGGCCTTACTGGGTTTTTGATTGGCGGTGTTCTTTTTGGCATGGGTATGACGCTTGGCGCTGGCTGCGGCCAGCGTACCCTGGTACGGGTCGGCGGGGGTAATCTCAAATCCCTACTGGTGCTAATCGTCATGGCGATTACCGCTTATGCCACGCTTCGCGGCCTGCTCGCCATCATCCGTATCGAAGTATTCGATGCGCTTGCGATTGACCTTGCTGCGCGTGATATTGCCGACCAGGGCATTGGCACCTTACTGGCACACTTCACCGACACGTCTGCGGTGGCCGTTTCCAGAATTGTTGCGCTGGTGCTGGGCCTGGGCGCCGTGTGGTATGCGTTAAAAGATCGTGATTTTCGCGCCAGTTACGATAACCTGCTTGCTGGCACGGTGGTCGGCCTGCTGGTAGTCGGCGCCTGGTACGTAACAGGTGTGATCGGCAACGATGACTTCGAGCCGGTTATGATCGAGGCGATTACCTTTATCGCTCCCACCGGTAACACGCTCAACTATTTCATGACCTGGACCGGTTCTGAGATTAATTTCGGGATTGCTGTGGTGCTGGGTATGATCGTCGGCTCTTTCGTCTATGCAGTGGCGACCGGGAACTTTCGTATAGAGACCTTTATGACCCGTGCCGATATGCGCAACCATCTGCTGGCCGGAGTACTGATGGGCTTTGGTGGCGTGCTGTCGCTTGGCTGCACCATCGGCCAGGGGGTCTCGGGGCTATCGACTCTGGCTCTTGGCTCACTGGTTACCTTGGTGGCGATACTTTTTGGTTCAGCACTCACTATGAAGGTGCAGTACTACATGCTGGACGAGGGTTTTTGGCCCTCATTGCGCCAGTCACTGGCTGACCTGCGCCTGGCTCCGCGCACCTTGGGCAGTTGACCATCTTGACGGCTATTTTTTTGCCGGCCGCCTGAAAGGCCGGTACTGACGGTGAGCAATCTAAAACAGACCGAACCGGTGTCTGGCCCCAAGCCCGTTTTGTCTATTCGTGATCTTTGTCTGGCTCGCGGCGGGCGCGCTCTGTTTGATAAGCTCAATCTTGAGGTCAATCGCGGCGAGGTTATCGCCATCGTTGGCGCCAGCGGTAGCGGCAAATCCAGCCTGCTGGAACTCATCTTTTCTGATACGCGACACCCACCTGTGTATAGCGGGGATATCCGCTTTGATCGTGCGCAGGCAGCACTGGTGATGCAAGATGGGGCGCTGCTTGACCACTTGAGTGTCCTTGACAACCTGCAACTCGTCAGCGCGTATTCCGGTTCCAACCGTACCAATACCGAGTTACTGGAACTTCTTGAACGGCTCAATATTCCGTTATCCCAGGCCGGTCAGCCGGCGGGACATCTGAGTGGTGGCGAGAAGCGGCGGGTCGCTGTGGCCCGGGCGCTGGTCTACCAGCCCGAACTGATATTTTTTGATGAGCCTGATGCGGGCCTCGATATTGCCAACCGGCGCGAGCTTGCCGCGCTGTTGCGTGAACTGGTTGAAATCCATCGCACCACGGTAGTAATCGTCACCCATGACCCGTTGCTGGCAGGCCTGGTGGCGCATAAGGTATATGTGCTGGAAGAGGGTCGACTGCAACAGGCACTCACCTGGAAGGGGTTCCCGGCAACGCCTGCTGCGGCTAACCAGCGCCGTGAGGCGGTAGAGACGTTGGCTGAAAGCGCCCAATTGCCTCAGATTGCGGCGGGATCTACAGGCCTTGATAAGACAACCTGGTTGTCGGGGGACCTGGCACGCGATGTGTGGCGCACTGTAGCGTCAGTGCTTCGCTCCAATCCTTCACCACGGCATTACCTGGCTGTTTTCTGGAAGATGCTGCGGATGGGCGCGTTCAGTGGCATACCGTTTTTTTTCCTGGTGGGCGCAATGCTTGGTGCCACGACCATTGTCGTGGTGCGAAACCTTGTGGTCAGTGTAGTGCAGGGGCTTGACGTACCTGAGATGGCGCGCCACACCGTAGAGTATTTTCTGAGCGCTTATCCGTCGCTGCGCGAGTGGTTGATCGAGCAGATCATGGACCGTGTCGATTTCAATGTACTGGCAGAACCCACGCTGAAGCGTCTGGTAGAAGAGCCTGATATGGTGCTGGATCACCTGAACGGCCTGTATATTGCCGTCTTTGTGCCAGCAATTGCTGCAATCCTTTTCGCGGCCCGTTCCGGTAGTGTAGTCAGCGCTTGGCTGGGTGTGCTGACTTTTGGGCGCAAGGTGGAGGCTCTGAAAAGTCTCGGGGTCAATCCAGAACTTTATCTTCGCAGTCCATCTGTTACTGCACTGATCGCAAGTTACCTGTTCACGGCGGTGGTTTTTGGGCTCGGCATGTGGGTTGGCAGTTTCCTCACCGCCCAGACACTCTATCAGGTACAAGATGCAGCCCATCTTCTGACGGTCACTCCGGCGATGCTGCACAGTGTCGATGGCTTTTATAAAATGGCAATTTACAGCGCGATCGTGCCGTTGACGATCTGCACCCTGGGGCTAGCGCCCAAGGGCAGCGTAGACAGCGTAGGGCGCCACACCACTATGGCCATCATTTACTCGACCGTGATGGTTGCGGTAGTCGAACTTGGTTTCGCCCTGAAGCCTTGGCGGTTTCTGTTCACCGGTTAATGGACGATCCGGTATAGCGTGCGGGTATAATGCGCGTCCCTTCGGGCCGTTAGCTCAGTTGGTAGAGCATCTGACTTTTAATCAGGTGGTCGCAGGTTCGATCCCTGCACGGCCCACCATAAATAGCCTTTAATACCAAGGTCATCCCTAGTATCAGCCCATTGGGCGTCCGGCCGAAACCGGAAAAACGATACTTCCAACGATACATTTTTTTCAAAAAGCGGCTGGCCCGGCGAAATCCGCAAATACCACGCCCAGATGTCCAAGCGCATGACGGGCGGCCAACCCAAAATATGTATCACACCACTTCTTGTCCGATCACCAGTTAGCCGGATTTTTTCCGCATTACTGCCCCTGCCGGGAACAACCGAATCGGATATCTTTTCGCAATTAGGCCCCATATGCCGTCTGGCGCCCATACTATTACGGCAATTGCTACTGAACCCAGGGTAATAATGTACCAGGTTCCAAAATCGGCGAGCCATTCGCGCA
>CAJWEF010000224.1 GCA_913031305.1 uncultured Acidiferrobacteraceae bacterium | reverse complement strand
CACTGGATGAGTTGATCGAGCGGGTCGTGCCTTCCAACATCATCAGCGAGCGGGCGCTCGAACTTGACCCACCACGCAGCGAGCGCGCTACCAGCACCTACCTACGCAATATGCGGCATCGCAACCGGGTATATACGTCTATGATCGGCTGCGGATACCACGGCACCATCATGCCTCCAGTAATCCGCCGCAACGTCTTTGAAAACCCGGACTGGTACACCGCTTACACCCCTTACCAATCAGAAGTCAGCCAGGGGCGTCTTGAGGTCCTGCTGGGCTTTCAGCAGATGATTATCGACCTGACCGGAATGGATATAGCTAATGCCTCACTGCTGGATGAGGCGACCGCTGCCGCCGAGGCCATGAGCATGTGCCGGCGCCTGTCCAAATCGAAATCCAATGTGTTTTTTGTTGATGATCGCGCCCACCCGCAAACACTGGCAGTGCTCAAGACCAGGGCTGGCTTCATGGGTTTTGAGATTCTGGTCGGCGACCCACAAACCGAGTTCGGCCGACGCGAGTGCTTCGGGATTTTGCTGCAATACCCGGCTTCGACTGGCGGGCTATGGGATCTCACTCAAGTCATAGAAACCGCCCACAGCAAAAACGCGCTTGTCGTGGTTGCGGCCGACCTACTTTCCCTAGCCTTGGTGAAACCACCAGGAGAGATGGGCGCGGACATGGTCATCGGCAGTGCTCAACGTTTTGGGGTTCCCATGGGGTACGGAGGGCCGCACGCCGCGTTCTTCGCCACTCGAGAAGCCTACAAGCGCTCAATTCCAGGACGGATCATTGGGGTATCGCAGGACGCACAGGGCCACCCGGCGCTGCGCATGGCCCTGCAAACCCGCGAGCAGCACATTCGCCGGGAAAAGGCGACCAGTAACATCTGTACCGCCCAGGTTTTGCTTGCGAATATCTCTACTTTTTATGCGATGTATTACGGACCCGAAGGGCTCGCTACTATTGCCAATCGGGTTCACCGCCTGACCTGCATCATGGCCAAGGGGTTCTCCAAGATTGGCTACACGGTGATCGACCAGAATTTTTTTGACACTATCTCAGTGCACGTCCCCGGTTTAGCCGGGCGTCTTGCCGCCCGGGCGCGCGAATCCCGAATCAACCTGCGGGTCATCGGTCCCGACCATCTGGGTATTACCTTTGATGAGACCACCCAACGGCGCAACCTGATAACGCTGTGGCGCGTGTTCGATACCCATGCCCACCACCGTTTAGATATCGAGGCGCTCGATGACACGGTAACCAGCGCGATTCCCTCGACCCTTAAGCGAAAAACACCTTATCTGACTCACGAGATATTTCACCGTTACCGCTCCGAAACGGAAATGATGCGTTATATGCGTCGTACTGCCAGCAAGGACATCAGCCTGGGGCGCTCAATGATCCCGCTCGGATCATGCACGATGAAACTCAGCGCCACATCGGAATTGCTTCCGATCTCTATACGCGACTTTACCAATCTGCACCCCTTCGCACCGCTTGAGCAGACTCAAGGCTACCAACAACTGTTTGAAGAACTGGAAGATATGTTGTGCGAGATCACTGGTTTTCATGCAATTTCACTACAACCCAATGCTGGTTCGCAGGGGGAATACACGGGTCTTTTATGTATCCGTGCGTTTCATGAAGCGCAAGGGCAAGGGCATCGACATATATGCCTGATTCCATCGTCTGCCCACGGCACCAACCCAGCGAGCGCTGTAATGGCCGGCATGAAAGTGGTGATTGTGGCCTGCGATGACAATGGCAATGTTGATCTGGACGACCTTCGCGATAAAGCCGCAACGCATCAGGACCAGTTAGCGGCACTGATGATCACCTACCCCTCGACACATGGGGTCTTCGAAGAAAAGATTCGTGATATCTGTCAGGTCATCCACCATCACGGCGGCCAGGTCTATATGGATGGAGCCAATCTCAATGCGCTGGTCGGGTTGTGCCGGCCTGCCGAGATCGGCGCCGATGTGGCGCACATCAATTTACACAAGACTTTTGCCATTCCCCATGGCGGTGGCGGCCCTGGGATGGGGCCAATCGGCGTGCTTTCGCATCTGGCGCCTTTCCTCCCAGACCATGTACTGGTTGATGGCGTTAATCCTGCCTCCGGTGGGCGCGCGACTATTGGCTCGGTATCGGCTGCGCCTTGGGGTTCAGCCAGCATTCTGCCGATTTCCTGGGCCTATATTGCGCTCTTGGGAGCCTCGGGCCTGCGCCGGGCCACCGAGGTTGCCATTTTGAACGCGAACTATATTGCGCACCGGCTTAATCCTCACTATCCGGTGGTGTATACCGGCACTAGTGGTCTGGTGGCGCATGAGTGCATCGTCGACCTATCGGAAATAAAAGCATCCAGTGGAATCACCGTTGAGGATGTGGCCAAACGACTGGCCGATTACGGGTTTCACGCACCAACAATGTCCTGGCCCGTGCCCGATACCTTCATGATCGAGCCGACCGAGAGCGAATCACGCGAAGAGATTGACCGTTTCTGCGATGCTCTGATTTTAATCCGCGCCGAAATTGCCGACATCGAGTCTGGCAAGCATGACCGCGACAACAATCTTCTAAAAAACGCGCCACACTCAATGCGTCTGCTGACTCAAGGAAGCTGGGGTTTACCCTACAGCCTTGAGGCCGCATTCTTTCCGTCTCCAGCCACTCGGCGCGAGAAATACTGGCCCCCTGTTGGCCGGGTCGATAATGTGTATGGAGATAAAGCGCTGGTGTGCGCCTGCCCACCGATCGAGCACTACGACCAGGAACGATCTGTAGCGTGAGTAGATATGGCGAAGATAACGCAGCGCAAAAGGTTGCCCGGGTGCCAGTCAAGTTTGCACCGACCGAACGTGAACAACGCCTGCGCAAACCGTCCTGGATTCGAGCCCGTTTCCCGGGAACGCCTGAGGTGGCGCGGCTGAAAAAAGTATTACGCGACCAAGGACTTAACACTGTGTGCGAGGAAGCCAGTTGCCCGAACCTCGCAGAGTGTTTCGGTGGCGGCACGGCGACGTTTATGATCCTGGGAGATGTCTGCACTCGACGCTGCCCCTTCTGTGATGTTGCCCATGGTCGCCCCCAGCCGCCAGACCTGGACGAACCCGAACGACTGGCCAACACGGTTCGGCATATGGGTCTACGGTATGTCGTTGTCACCTCGGTTGACCGGGACGATCTTCGTGACGGTGGCGCCGCCCACTTTGTCGATTGCATATCAGCCCTGCGTGCGGCCAGTCCCGAGTTGCAGATCGAAGTTCTCACCCCCGACTTTCGTGCTCGGATCGATAAAGCTCTGGCGATATTGACCGCCAGTCCACCAGATGTATTCAATCATAATCTGGAAACCGTGCCGAGACTCTATCGACGGGTGCGGCCCGGCGCCGACTATCAGCATTCGCTGGATCTGCTGAAATCCTTTGCTGAGCGGTGTCCACGTGTGCCGACGAAATCCGGCTTAATGCTGGGCCTTGGCGAGGGTATCGACGAGGTTGAGGCGGTGATGGAAGACCTACGCTCGCACTATGTGCAACGACTTACCATGGGTCAGTATCTTCAGCCTACCCGCCATCATCTTCCGGTCGAACGCTACGTTGAGCCAATCGAATTTGAGCGCCTGGCAAACATAGGCCAGAAAATGGGGTTTAAACATGTGGCGTCAGAGCCTATGGTTCGGTCCTCTTACCACGCCGACCAGCAGCATTACGACGCGGCGACGCGCCATCCCCAGTCTCCATAAGCCAGGCAGCGGCCGTCGCAACTGGCCCAGAAAACGAAAAACTGTAGAAAACCAGTATGGATTCGGGTTAAAGTTCGAGTAACGCTTGCG
>CAJWEF010000223.1 GCA_913031305.1 uncultured Acidiferrobacteraceae bacterium | reverse complement strand
GGTTAATAAAAACTTAAGGAAGAAGCACTTTTGGAATACGACAAAACCTATATCACGCAACAGGGGGCGAGCGTCGGTGAGCGCGGCAGCCTAACCCGGGTCCGCGAGCGCTGGTTCAGTCGACGGCATGCTCGGGTGGAGCGAAAGGCTGATTTTCCCAAGTCACGAGAGTCCAGACTAGGGAGTTCAAGCAGCGAAGTCTTCCCGCAATGGAGTGTCTGGTACCCGGGGCAACCGTTTCCTGAGCACCCGGATAACCGAGCCCGCAACCGCAGTTCAGCGCAGCCAAAGAAATAACGGGCACCTGCTGATTTTTACCTAGTGTCGGCCTAAAAGTGACCGGCCGGTTCTGCGCATTGCGGGCAGTATCACCTCTGCAAGACCGGCCAGAACAATAAGCGAAACGCCAACGATCTCACGCCCGCCAAATGGCTCCTGGGTCAGCAAAGCGGCGGATGCAGCACCGACGCTGATCTCTGTCATGAACAGTACTCCTACCGTCCCAGGGTTGAGTTGCGGCGTGCCCCAGGTGATAGCGAGATAACCCGGAAGCACCACTAGCAGGACGATTGGAAGGAACCAGGGCAGCACTGAGGTCAAGGCCTCAACAGGAGCTAGCAGCGGCTCTGCCTGCAGTGAGATGGCACTAACGATGGACAAGATAGTGCACCACAAAAACCACATAGGTGCGATATCCAGAGCCGAGTGGTTCGGGTGGCGCCGCATGAGGTTTGCCGCAACCGCCCAGATGACCCCCGATGCAAGGGCCATCCAGTCGCCAACGTTGCGCGGCCACGGAAAGCCCTGCTCAACATTCAGTATCACGAGCATTCCTAAAAGACCCAAGATGATGCCGACGACCCGGTCGGGTGTTATTGGCTCTTTAAGCCAGGCCCGGGCCAAAAGCGCGCTCCATACCGGTGTCAGGTAATACAGTAATACTGCGTGAATCACATCTGTATACAAGAACGACGTTGAATAGAGCAGCATCGCGAGGCCCAAAGTTGCCCCAACCAGCTGCAAAGAGGGTCCCGCCGCCCGTATCTGCCCAAAACGCAGGATGATGACCGGCGCCAGTACGATGAGCGGTATGAGGTGAAATAATGCGGTGGCCCAGATCCCAGAAATGCCGTTGGCATCGAGTGCCCGCAGTGGAATCCAGTAGACTCCCCAGACCGCTCCGCCGAGTAGGCAGGATATGCGGGCGAGGCCTTCATGGCCATCTCTTATGAGGTGCGAAATTGACATTGGGGCGCAGCAAAATCCCACCCGGGTTGGCGTCTGACGGGCGGTTGTGATGGGGAAAACAGTTTTCGACGGCCAGTCCGAATTCTGTCTATTGTTGAGCGACGGCTAACCGCTCTGGGTAAATCCAAGGTAGCATTAAGTATCGACAAGCTATGATACCTGTTGGCCATGTACCTGTCCTAATATCTGATGTCGTATATCAATCCCATTTTTCACCAGAACAGAATCGATAAACTGATAAGAGAGTTATAAGTATGATTGTACCCACAGCCAACGTCGATGGACGGATCAGCCCAATCGACCAGGCCTCGATACCGATACTTGATCGGGGCTTTCTCTACGGTGATTCAGTTTACGAAGTGTTTCGAACCTACCACGGCGTGCCACTGTTTCTGGAAGACCATTTTGAACGATTGGAGAATTCGGCGCGTTTGATCAGTATGGACATCAGCCAGACTCGCGAAGCTCTCCTCGAAGAAATCCGGCGTACCGTGGTTGCTGCCAGCGTTACTACACAAACCAATGCTTATGTGCGCTACCAGATTACCCGGGGTGTCGGCGCGGTTGATCTATACCCAGGTCCCGGCCTGCAGACCAGTTACGTCATCATTGTGAAAGCACTTCCGACCTGGAAGCAGTCGTTTTACCAGAGGGGCATGGATATGGCGATTCCCAAGGTCAGGCGGAACCCAATTAATTCGCTGGATCCGAACATCAAAGGCGGGAATTACCTTAATAACATTATGGCACTGACCGAGGCGCGGCAGCAGGGAGCAGATGATTGCGTGATTCTTAACCGAGAAGGGTTTGTGACAGAGGCATCTAACAGTAACGTCTGGTTCGTTATTCGAGGTCAGTTAGTCACGCCACAGTCGGGCAACCTGAAAGGCTTAACCAAAAAGCATGTACACCGGGCTCTTAAAGCGGTTGGCATAGCCAGCTCGGAAACGGATGTTCATGCGAATGAATTACTCGATGCCAGCGAATGCTTTGTTACCAGCGCGACCCGTGAAGTCATGCCTTGTGCGTCGCTTACTCTGCTCGATGGTGAGCGTTTGGAGTTTCCCCCTGGTGGGGGCGAGATCTGTCGTAAAGTTCAGGCCGTGTTTTCTTCTTACATTGCAGATTACATCGAAAACCACACTCATGACACGTTGGTGTGACAGGCCAGGGAATACACCGTTGATATCAACTCCATTGTTCTACCTGTGAGCCGGACCCGAGTTTTGCTGATTTTTGGCGGACAGTCCGCTGAACATGAGATATCGGTCATTTCGGCGCGGTCGGTTTGTGCCGCGATTGATAGCAGTCGCTATGAAGTGATTCGGGTCGGAATCACCCGTTCCGGTGAATGGTTTCTCGACGATGATCAGGCAAGTCTGCTGGGGCAAAAAGAAGTCACCGAAGAAGGTTTTACCCGGGTTCGCCTGAGCGATACCTCTTGGGACTTAACGGATTCGCACGGCACCCAGCTACCGCAGACCCAGTTTGATGTGGTCTTTCCTTTACTGCATGGTCCAAGAGGTGAGGATGGAACAATGCAGGGCCTGCTCGAACTTGCAGGGGCCGCTTATGTTGGTGCCGGTGTGGCCGCCTCAGCTGTGGGCATGGATAAGGAACTCTCACGTGCGGTGTTTGCAACCGTCGGGCTTAGACAGACTGAATACTTGGTCGCGCGCCGCAGTGCCTGGCAAGAAAAGCCTTCGTCGGTGGTCCATGAGATTGAAGCAGCACTTAAGTATCCGCTTTTTGTGAAGCCCGCCAATCTGGGCTCAAGCATTGGAATTTCAAAAGTACATAATCGTGAGTCATTGACCGACGCCATGAATTTTGCCGGCGGTTATGACCTTAAGATCATGGTGGAAGAGTCGATTGAGCACTCCCGTGAACTTGAGTGCGCGGTCCTGGGTAATGAGGAGGTAGAGGCGTCCGGCATTGGGGAGATCATCCCAGGTGCCGAATTTTACGATTACACCACTAAGTACCTGGATGACCGCTCGCAGTTGATAATACCAGCCGATTTGCCCAAGGCGGTGTCGGAGGCAGTACGGGAAATGTCAGTGAGGGCGTTTCAGGCTATAGATGGTTGTGGGCTTGCCCGCGTCGATTTTCTGCTTGCACCGTCTGGGGATGTATTCCTCAACGAGCTCAATACCATGCCGGGCTTTACCTCGATCAGCATGTACCCGAAACTGTGGCAGGCGAGCGGTATGTCCTATCCGGATCTGATTGATCGATTGATCCAGTTGGGGCTAGAGCGCCACCGCGACCGGGATAGCATTATCTGTACACGCTAGGTGCAGCGTGTAGGCAGCGCTGACTCCTCGAATCCCTATTGCAACAAAAGGGACTTTTAGAGGCTGAGTGGGCCTTCAACTCGGCGTCACCTAAGTGCTAAGTTAAAGAATAATTACGCCGGTCTTGGCTACCGAAATCGTCCAAAGGGTTGTGTAGCAAAGAACTGCGGCAGCGATCGGGGTAAGCAACCAGCCAAGTCCAATGCCGCCGAGTACTGACCAACGGATACCGTGCTTTCCGTGGAGTAAGCCGATCCCCAGTATTGCACCGATGACCACCTGGGAACTTGAGACCGGAACCAA
>CAJWEF010000222.1 GCA_913031305.1 uncultured Acidiferrobacteraceae bacterium | reverse complement strand
CCCCCGGGGTGGTCGATCGTCTGTTGCAGATGCTGGATGGGGCCGATATTGGGCTCAAAGCACGAATTGCCGTCGTGTTGGGTCGCAGCGGTGAGCCGAGTGTTGTCCCAGCCCTACAGGAAATGCTCGCGACCGACGATGAAAGTCTGCGCTATCAGGCGGTCAGCGCCTTCGGTGTTTTGGCATTACCGGGGCCAGAAATCGACTTAGCGGGCATCCTTAGCGACCAGGCGGTGCATGCAAACACCCGAGCCAGAGCGGCAGCGGCTCTGGGCAGCATTCTCAGTGCTGTGGATGTCATCGATGCGGCGGGGGCTTCTACGACACAACCCGCCATTAACGAGAATAGAGTACCAGAGGGAGTCGAGCCCGAACAGGCGTTGACCAAAGCCGTGTTTGATCCCAATCAAGCGGTGGCCCAAGCGGCCTTGACAGCCTTGGTGGCGATCATGTCACCCCCGGCTGCAACTGGGTTCCTGATCAGCCTGTTGGGTCAGGAAAGTGCTGAACAAGGTGATCAAGACCGGTCGCCCGAAGTATTGGCTGAAGCGCCATCTACGTTGGTCAAGCCTGAGCCGGCCGGCAAAAAAGATGCTGCTGACGATGCGGCCCCGGCAGCGATGCCTGAGCCGCTTGAGCAAATGGCAGGTGAGCCGAGTGCCCAGGCATCAACTCTGGCCGCCATTTTGTCTGAACAACAGAGTGCCGGTGGACAACGACCTGAGCATTCCCCTGGTATGGATGACAAGTTGGTTACCCCGACCCACTCGCTCCAAGTACTGGCGGCTAGTCTGCTGGGTGAGTTAAGTGATCCCGGCCCTGAGGTGGTGAGCGTGCTGATCGAGACACTCGACCGAGATGACCCGCGCTTGGTTCGAGAAGCACTGGCGGCGCTGCGGCACATTGGCGACCCGACAGCTTTGCAACCGATTTTGCGTTGCCTGGAATCGGGCAACGAGGACACTCGACTGGCAGCTATAGATGCACTCGCTGGGATCGGTGGCCAAAGCTCCGGCGTAGCGACCTGTAAACCGTTGGTCGATCTACTCGATGACCCCCGGTCAGTGGTACGCGATTGGGCTGTACGTGCGCTGGGTGCCAACGGCGGAGCATTGGCGACGCAACATCTGCCCCGTATGCTGGATGATGAGGATCGTACCGTGTGTCGCGGGGTTATGGCATCTCTGACGCCGGAAATGGCAAGCCCCGAACTGTCGCGGCGGATGGTTGATACCTTGTTTCGTTTTTCTGCGGAGCTTCGCCACGATACCGCGATCGCGATGAAGCGGTTGAACGATTTTGGCAGTACACCCCAGTTGTTGAAGATATTAAGGGATAAAGACCAAGAGGCCATTCACTGGATCTGTATCGACGCACTCGGAGAGATTTACGCGCCCGCCCAGATACCGGCCAGTTGACTGCGCCCCGGGGGGGCCGATTGCTGAGATTCAGGCACCGGTGGCAAATAACCCCCAAAGGGGAAGACAACAAGGTGTGGTCGGCAGTCAGGTCGGATCAGGGGCTGTGTTAGCAAGCTGAACGTTCTGTTTCATCTGTCGGTACAAGCTGGGGCCACGAGAACAGAACGTTCCACACGGTCACTTGGCTGTCTGTGGGGCAGGATTCTATAAACCGCGGGAAAATGTCTTGCCACTGCCTGTGGGCGGTGTTGGCACGGATATTGCTATTACTTGAGTGAAGGAAACTGATATCGCTTGGAGCAATTGTGGAACGGCATACACACATGGCTTCCCAGGCTTTGCTGGCTACGGGGCAAACCCTCTTGCTGAGCGTCGCTAGAAGCTACCGGGTTATACGTGGTGGCCGGTTCAGACTGTCCATTCCTGGCAGCGGTCAGTGGGGTGTCGGCCTGATTGCGGTCATATTGAGCTGTCTGCTTCGGGTCGGTCCAGTGCCTGCACAAGACGGAGTCGTCTCACCGGTAGACCTCGACGCCTTGAGTGTCGCGCGAGACATCTACCAGGCCAACTGCGCTATGTGTCACGGTTTCGACGGCATACCGATGATGCGCGGTACACCCAATTTCGCCAACGGGGAACGGCTGGAAGAAACGGATAACCAACTACTGGAGTCGATTCGCAAGGGCAAAGGAATCATGCCGTCGTGGGCCAAGATCCTTGATGAACAGGAGCGGGCCGTAGTACTCGCCTACACCCGGATGATTCCCGGGGACGGGCTTTTTATGGAGCACTGCGAAAGCTGTCACAGCCTGAACATACCGGTGTTGGCCGATACGATCCCGAAGAGTCGCGAGAAGCTGAACAACCATGCCGGGCCTTGGGAATTATGTACCAACTACCCGGTAGAGCAGATGATGGCACGCGAGGACATTATCACCTTGATCCGTTTCCTGCGCGATGTGGCGAGGCCGGAACTAAAAGGACAGGTGGTGGGTACGGAAGGATGATCTCGATAGCCGCGTCTAAAGTTGAGAAGGTTATTGCTCGGCGAACCTCCGCTAAATCTGATGTTTGGCGGCAGGGCCCCGGGGGAAGTAAGGGCATTGATCGGAGGCAATAGTCATGGGCGCTGAATCAGCACTTTCCACAGGGGCACAAGTGACATTGCCCCTGCAGTACCAGCGCCTTCTGTTGGCGGTGGATGCGTCGGACCACGCCAACCGCGCTACTTTGGAAGCGGTTGCCATTGCAGCTCGCTCGGGTGCTGGTATCACCGCTAGCCACGCCTACGCTGCGATGATGCATGACCGTCGCTTTCGCCAGATGGAAGGTGGCCTGCCGGAGCAGTTCCGAGCCGAACAGGAACTGGAACGCCAAAGGGTCATTCACGACGATCTGATTACCCGGGGACTGTCGATCATAACGGATTCCTACCTGGATCACGCACAAAGAGTTTGCCATGAGGCGAATGTCGAATTTGAACGTTGCGCCCTTGAGGGGAAAAATTACCGGGCATTAACCGACGAGACCAACAGCGGTGACTACGACCTGCTGGTCATTGGCGGCAGGGGGCTCGGTGCTATACCCGGTGGCGGCTTGGGCACGGTCTGCACCCGAGTAGTTCGCCGTGCACAGATCGATACCCTGGTGATCAAGGACCCGCAGGCTGGCCTCGCAGGTGGCCCGATCGTGGTGGCAGTGGACGGTTCCCCGCGCGCCTGGGGTGGATTGCTCACAGGTATCACGTTGGCGCACCACTGGCAGTGTCCACTGCATGTGGTGGCGGCCTTTGACCCCTATTACCACTATGTTGCTTTTAATCGCATCGCCGGCGTGTTGTCAGAAGAGGCCGGCAAGGTGTTCCGCTTCCAGGAGCAGGAAAAACTGCACGAAGAGATCATCGATTCTGGCTTGGCCAAGATCTATCAGGGTCATCTCGAGGTAGCCGAAAGTCTTGCCGACGAGCACCATACAGCGGTGACCACACGGTTGCTGGACGGTAAGCCACACGACGTTATCGCTAAATACGTTGAAAAAATAAAACCTTCACTTCTGGTCCTGGGCAAGCTCGGTATCCATGCCGATCCCGGGCTGGATATCGGCGGCAACACGGAACACCTGATGCACGACGTCGGTTGTGCGCTGTTGATAAGCCAGCGTGAATACTGTCCGGCGGTAGAGACGGTGGCCGATGTCACCACCTCGTGGACACAAGAAGCAGAGCAATCTATCGCCCGTGTTCCACAGTTTGCCCAGGCCATGGCCCGTACCGCTATTTTGCGCGAGGCCAACAAGCTCGGCCATACCGTGATTACCGCGAACATGGTGGACGAGATCACCGCAACCCTGTGTCCGGCTCATGCGAAACGCGCTATGCGGGAGATCGTCGAGGCGGATGAACGCGGTGAACTGAAGTCTGCGGCACCTGTCGG
>CAJWEF010000221.1 GCA_913031305.1 uncultured Acidiferrobacteraceae bacterium | reverse complement strand
CGGAGGAGAAGTCATGGTAGATCGCAAAAGGCTAGTGGGTGATCAGTAATTATATCAAGCCTGCGCTAAACAACTCGCCGTTGACCCGATTAGCCGGGAACTCTATGATTCTGCCTGAGCGGGGCACATCACGACAAATACAGACCCTGCCAAATACCCTGAGGAGGATCAGGCCAAGATGAATGATAAGCAAACGCCACCTTTGCGCGACGAAATTGAAGGGTTGGCCCGGCAGGTGGAGCACTTGATTGAGACTTGTGGGGATTTGCGTTCCCAAAATGAAGAACTGCGCGCAGCCGAGGAGCAAGTGACCCGCGAAAAAGAAGAGTTGGTCGGTAGAAATCGTGAGGCAAAGCGCCGGATCGATCTTGTGGTTGATCGGCTGCGAGGCGCAGACCCATCTTGACTGGCGTCACTGTTCGTGATTCTGTTAGCGTAGCGGTAGCCTAGCAGCGTGCCTAAGGAAAGCGTCAAGGTCCGGATTCTTGATCGTGAATTCACGATCGCGTGCCCACCGGGTGAACGCGAAGATCTGGAGGCAGCGGCTGACTATCTCAACGGGCAACTGCAGATCGTGCAGTCTCAGAGCAAAGTGATCGGCCTTGAGCACACCGTGGTACTGGCTGCCTTGAATCTCAGTAACGAGTTGCTGCGTTTGCGCCGCGATGGTGGTGAAGGCGATGATGCGCTACAGCGCTTGCGTGAGTTGAGGGAGAAAGTGAGCGCAGCGACGGATCCTGGCGAAACCCTCCGGTTGTGAGCTGCGCTGCAGTTCGTACACGCTTTTCTTTCGCAATCCGGTAAAATACGCACGGCACCGCCTGCGGTGTTCGCAAGTTCTCGCCAATCCCTTAGAACCTGTATCACAGACCGGGGATCATTTTGCAGGCGCCGTTGTGCATGTCCCGTTTTATCCGGGAAAGCCTTAAGGCGCCGCAGTGGCCCCACTTGAACCTTTAGGTTCAAGGTACACCGGGAACCTGCGGCACAGGCGGGTGGTGCCTTTTTCTGACCATGGTGATGAATACGGTAGATGAAAAGCGCCAGTTACGCCGACAGATGCGTGCCAGGCGCCGGGCATTGTCTGAAACTGAGCAAGGGCAGGCGGCAGAGAAACTCTGCGCCCAACTGCTTCGGTTGCCAGGCATACATGGAGGCAGGCGTTTTGGCGCTTATTTTGCCAGTGATGGAGAGATTGATCCCTTGCCGGCGCTCGAGTCTCTGATAGCGCGGGGCCGGATAGGATATTTGCCGGTACTTTTCGGTACTCAGCGTCCCCGCGTGCGCTTTGCCCGCTACTTTCCGGATGAGCCGCTACAAGCAGGGCGCTTCGATATCCCGGTGCCTTTTCATGATCGCCGGGCCTTGGTCGATCCGGTGAATCTGGACTGGTTGCTGATGCCATTGGTCGCCTTTGATGAAGGCGGCAACCGCCTGGGAATGGGCGGGGGGTTTTATGATGCGTCACTGGCGGCATGCCGTCATCGTCGCCACTGGCGCCGCCCATTGCTGATCGGGTTGGCCCACGAATTCCAGAGGGTCACACGGTTAGAGGTTGATAGTTGGGATATACCGCTGGACGGCATTTTGACAGAAAACGGTTTTTTGCCCGTTCAGCGTGGGACAGCGAATTGATCGAAGCATCTCAAACATGAACATACTCTTTATCGGCGATATTGTTGGCAAGGCGGGGCGCAGGGCGCTGCGTCGATTTTTACCGCAACTACAAGATGAGGCCGAAGCCCAACTGACTGTAGTCAATGCGGAGAACGCCGCGGGTGGTTTCGGGGTGACCGCAGGGGTGCTCGAAGAACTGCTGGAGAAAAACGAAATTGATGTACTGACTTCGGGCAACCATATATGGGACAAACGCGAAGCGCTGGAACTGATCCAGACCGAGCCGCGTTTATTGCGTCCTCACAACTATCCTTTGGGAACGCCCGGCAGCGGCTGGGTGGTTGCCACCGGTAGCAACGGCGTGCAGGTCGGCGTGCTGAATATTATGGGCACGGTATTTATGCACCCGACACTGGATTGCCCCTTTTATTGCGCAGATGCGATCCTTGAGAAAAAGCCAGCGAACGTCAAGGTGGTACTGGTGGATTTTCATGCCGAGGCGACCAGCGAGAAAGTGGCTATGGGGTGGTATCTGGATGGCAGGGTATCCGGGGTGGTTGGAACTCACACCCATGTACCCACCGCGGATGAGCGGGTCTTGCCAGGCGGTACTGCCCATATCAGCGATGTCGGTATGACAGGCTGTTACAATTCGGTAATCGGCATGGAAACGTCAGGTGTTCTGAAACGCTTTGTCGAGCGTGTGCCGGAACGCTTCGAGGTAGCTTCTGGGCCGGCTTCAGTTTGCGGTGTGGTGATCGATATAGATGAAACGACCGGCACCAGCCGGGGGATCGCGCGGGTGCGCGCCGACGAGAAAGGGTGATTCCATGGCCTACTGGCTAATGAAAAGCGAGCCAGATGTGTATCCCATTGATCACTTGCGCTCGCAAAAACGCAAGACTGACTACTGGGATGGTATACGCAACTATCAGGCGCGCAACTTCATGCGCGATCAGATGAGAAAAGGTGATCTGGCGTTTTTCTATCACTCCAACTGCGCCGAGCCCGCCGTGGTTGGCATCATGGAGATCGCCTGCGCCGCTTATCCTGATCATACGGCTTTTAATTCAAACGAGAAGTATTTTGATGCCAAAAGCGATCCGGATAATCCCCGCTGGCTCATGGTTGATGTACGGTTCAAGAAAAAATTCAAAAACCCGGTGACGCTACAGTCGATTAAGGCGCAGAAGAAGCTTGGCGATATGCGCCTGGTGCAGCGTGGCAACCGACTCTCGATCCTGCCAGTAGCAGCGCTCGAGTGGCGCCATATCGTGAAAATGGCAGGCGAGTCATGAACGTGTTCGACAGGTTTGCAGTAATCCTTCGCCTGAAGGTGACGTTGCTGGCTATCGGCATTTTTCCACTGATCTGCGGCTCTGCGCTGGCAGATCAACATCAAGGAGACAAAGTTATGGTGGAGATGACCACCTCAAAAGGTGTAATCGAACTGGAGTTGGATGCAAAAAATGCACCGATTACGGTGGCCAATTTTCTCGAGTACGTTAAAAGCGGGCATTACGATGGGACGATTTTCCACCGGGTGATTCCCGGATTTGTCATCCAAGGTGGTGGTCTGGAGAGCGGTATGGCTGAAAAAGCGACCGGTACACCGATCGAGAACGAAGCCGACAATGGTTTGAAGAATCTGACCGGCGCTATCTGCATGGCCCGCACCAATGAACCGCATTCTGCGACCTCGCAGTTTTTTATCAACTTGAAAGACAACAGTTTTCTTGATCACACCGAGAAATCGGCCACTGGCTGGGGCTATGCGGTGTTTGGGCGGGTGACCTCGGGTATGGATGTTGTTGAGGCCATCGCAGCAGTGCCAACGGGTAATGCGGGTTATCACTCCGATGTGCCGCTGGAAGATATCGTGCTTGAGAGAGCTGTCGTTTCAGAGTCAGAAGATTAACGATCTGCTCCTTGAGAAAATTTCCCGGTGTGTTGTTTAGAGTTGGGTTTGATGACAGCAGTAAACCGCGATAAAGGTCGGCTGTGGGTCTGCTACTAATTGCAACGCACCAGATTTTTCCAGTAAAGACGCTACAAGCAAACCCATGCCAGAGTGGATCACGCTGTCGAAGTTGCTGCCGCAACTAATATATCCCGCAAATATTGTATTGTGGCTGGTGTTATTTGCTTTTTTGCTTATATTGCTGCGCCGGCCGAAAGTTTCTGCTATTGCGTTAGCCTTTGCACTGATCCTGGTCGGGATCGGTTCATCACCGATCGCATCGACACTTTATCAGGCACATGAAAGGCAATTTCTGCCGGTAC
>CAJWEF010000220.1 GCA_913031305.1 uncultured Acidiferrobacteraceae bacterium | reverse complement strand
AATAAGCACGACCAGTGGAATTGCAGTGGGACAACCTCGTTTTAGGACCGATAGCAACCGTGGAATTTCCTCAGCTGGTAACCCTTTGAGGCCAAGCCGCTTTGCCTTGAAATGAACAATTGAGAGGACACCGATGTAATGCATTGCGGCAGGTACGATGGCCGCCAGCACAATCGTGGTGTAAGGCACTTCCAGGAACTCGGCCATCACAAACGCTGCGGCACCCATAATGGGTGGCGTAATTTGGCCGCCCGCACTTGAAGCCGCCTCTACCCCACCGGCCAGATGACCCGGGTAACCCATTCGCTTCATATTGGGGATAGTCAGCGAACCGGTAGATACGGTATTCGCAATAGAAGATCCTGATATGGTTCCAAAAAATGCAGATGACACAACACTGACCTTGGCTAGGCCACCGGTATACCGGCCAGCGACCACTGTTGCGACGTCAACGAAAAATTGCCCAAGGCCCATACGCTGCGCCAACACCCCGAACAGTACGAAATGAAACACAACAGTGGATACGATCCACAGCGTAATGCCGTATATACCTTCCGCCGGAAAGTACATGTTGTTAATGTATTGAGCCCAGTTTATACCCGGATGCTTAAGAATCATCAGCGGTATGTACGGTCCAAACACTGCATAGCATGTAAATAGCAGAATAATTATAGGGACCACAATTCCGAGCGTTCTGCGAACCGCCTCCAACAATACCGTGATCAGAACAGTACCGAAAACAACGTCAATTAGAGCGGGGTCCCCCTGACGCATCACCTGTTCAGGCAAAAAGAAGTGCTCGCCCATAAATTCGAAATTAATCTCGTACCACGTAAATCCGATATAGAGTGAAGAGGCAACCCCTGCAAGAATAAGAACCCAATCCCATAAAGGCACATTGCCAAATCGCCACCAAGTGTTGGTATGCAATCCGGCCGAACGACCTTTCTTTAGCATCGGATAGCCGATAAACACAAGGATAATCACGCCGGACATATGTACACCCATGTGCCAATAATCGACAGGCACACCGATTCCAGCGGTCACATAGTGATAGGCCGCAAAAAGGACAGAAAAAAGAAATGTGAACTTGACGAGCCAGGGACCAAGAGCACGTACCTGTAACCCGGAGTCATACTTCTGCTCGAGCTTTGCAGACTGCCTAAAGTCAAATTGCGCCACAAAGCTCCGTTTGGGGTATGTTGAATATTAAAAGAGAGCGGAGGCGGGCCTATAGCCCGCCTCCGCCTGCGTCTACTGATTACTAATTCTTCGGTAAACGTTAATGATTGATTTAGTTGCTCATACCGACTTCTTTATAGAAGCGCTCGGCACCCGGATGCAATGGAATCAGTACACCTTTTAACGCTGTTTCCAAGCGGATTGCCTTGCCCTTGGCATGGCCCTTATCGAGCAGTTTTCGAGTGTTCTTGTTCCACAACGCCTTAGTGATTTGGTAGATCAGCTCTTCGGGCTGGCTGGCAGATGTAACCAACTGACCGTTAACCGCCACCGTGGGAACGTCGTACCCGATGCTCTCGTATACTCCCGCTGCGATGTCTGAGGGGACATAGTAAGGAATAATTCCATTGATAGCTTTGCGCTCGTCTTCGGAAAACTTATACAACTCAAAACCCTTGGTCGAACCCAATTGGATCAGAGCAGCGAACGGGGTACCACCAGCGTAGAAAAACGCATCCAGCTGGCCGTCAGCAAGGCGCTGAGCACTTTGTCCTAAACCCAATTCGTGCTCTTTAGCCTTGATGCTGTAATGCTTCAGGATCATACGAACGGATACCTGGGTACCTGAACCTGCCGCCGCTACACCAACGCGCTTGCCGTTAAGATCTTTGAGACTCGAAAAATGAACACCCTTGGGTGTAACCAGATGCATATCTTCAGGATACAAGTTAGCAATCACCCGAACGTTATCTTTCTTGTTGCCAACAAACTTACCTTCACCGTTATAGCCCTGAGTTACACTCTGGGCACCAGCAAGACCGGCATCTAACTGACCCGCATGAATCGCATTCATGTTAGCTACAGATGCATTAGTTGATACCGCAATTGCCACTAAACCTGGCACACCACAACTACCGCCCTTATCGCAGGCGCGCGAGCCCGGGGGATTAGAAATCGCGTTAGCAATCAGACCTCCAATCGGATAATAGGTGCCACCTGCACCACCAGTGCCAATACGAAAAAACGTCATGTCCTGAGCCTGAGCGCTCCCAATCAGTAGCCCCAGTCCAGTTACAACAACAGCAATAAGTCCTTTCCTGATCTTCATCGTGTTTCCTCAATTTTGGTGATATTTCACAACTACCAATGTTTATGATGAACGTTAATGATAGCAGCGTAAAAGTTTGAGTATCAACTACCCATTAGCTGACTCAAGTCAAGGTTCTCATGATCTATCCATTCAGAGCCTTATCGGCAAGTCTTTACTGGCGCACCCGAAGAGATTCAATCTCCCGACTGCGTGGTTCGGCTCAATGCGAACCTTGGTCTATACTCAACGGGTACTTGATTGCGCTCAGACTTCCAGCGAGCGTTAAACAGCCACCAGGAGAGATCGCAGTGACTAAGTCTTTCATGCAGATGGTCGAAGAGGCCAGAGCCGAAGTTGACGGTATCGGTCCGGATGAAGCTCAGAGACGACTGGCGCAGGACCCCGACGCTCTAGTGGTAGATGTCCGGGATGCGGCGGATGTTCCGTCCACCGGCCTCGCACCCGGCGGTGTCAACATTTCCCTCGGCATGCTCCCGGTCAGGGCGGATCAGGAATTGCCTGAAGAGTGGCGCGACTCTCGGCTTCAAGATCGCTCTCGCCAGCTGATCGTCACCTGCCAGACTGGCGGAAATGCCGCCAGCGGGGCCAAGCTTCTCAAAGATATGGGCTTCACCAATGTTTCCCTAATGGACGGAGGTATGGAAGCCTGGAAAGCCGCCGGCCTGCCAACAGAGTAGCACCGCGCGCATGAGCTATAGCTTTACGCTGCCGAAAAGAGGTCGCGCGCCATAGCCTTGGTGTGCTCATTGTAGAAAAGTACCGTGTCGGCGTCGGCTGACGTTATCGCTACGGTGATGGCATGCTCGCCGACAATTGTGCCATCGCCGTGAATAGTATTGGCGGGTGTATGCAACGCATATCCATAAGGGATACTGAACGCTGTGAAGTTGAACTCGTCGACTGAGAGCCTTTTACCGATTATCATGTAACCCCCGCAATCAGGGGACAGAGGCACATGAATATGTGGGAAATTATGGGTCTCGACAAAATAACCGCCGCCACCTGCTACTTCGGTTAAAAAGTCTTCCCGATAGTTTTTACCGTAGCGGTATTTCGCCAGCACCATCGCGAACTCGTCTGACAGAAGTTCGAACGCCTCGTCGTTCCCAACCAGCGTAAGGCCGTAGTACATGACGTTTTCCTTGCTCGCTGTTACGACCGGGATACGAAAACCGTCTGGCATCAAAATCGCACCCAGTTCGTAGAACACATTAGCATTGCCGCCCGCCTGTACGTTGACGTGGGCTTTATGAGCATCTTCAGGTTTACACCATTCGGCCTTGACCGTCACCATATCTGGTTTGCCGGAACCGTTGGTCTCTGCGAGAGGCTGGCTAGTGGTGTGAACAAGTATCTCGATTTCAGCGAGCGCCAGTTTCCAGTTTGTCGTTCCTTGTTCAACGAACGTCAGACCCCCATCCGTTCTTAAAACTTCGTCATCGTCATCCCGTACCGAAAAGCGGGAAATGACAATGCTCTCAAATATTTCACGGGATTCGTCCGTCAAATCGAAGTGAATGGGGCGCCCTTGAACCTCGGTCATACTTTTTTTCCGCTGCATAAACAGTACCTGATTATAGACTTCTGAATTTGTATAGCATTGATTTTTGCTGCCTT
>CAJWEF010000219.1 GCA_913031305.1 uncultured Acidiferrobacteraceae bacterium | reverse complement strand
GCGAGTAGTTGGATCGAACGTCCATTTCATCCTCTCCTTATCTTTCTATATTGAATCCATAGCACAAAATTTGCTCCTTTTCGCGGCCGTTTTCAAGCACCGATACCGCCCACCTGGCTGCCGTCAGCGCTTATGGGACAGAATTGTAGGATTTGATAAGGGAGGGTTTTTGCCTCATCGTATTGATGCGGCCTGAGTCCAGCGCCCATCTCCCGGCTTCATGGCGTTTTTGGGGAGCAGGATGTTGAAACGGTCCCGGTACCTGGCATCCAGCTTCGCCGATATATGATCGGGGTAATGCGCGGACAGGGTCTGCACAACTGTGTTGCGGGCCCGCGCTTCTATATCCAGCGCACCTTGCTCTTCCCACGCTGCCGGGCTGGCACGATCAGACAGCGCCGGATAGCGGTACTCACTTTGCATCAGGCTTAGGGTCTGGGCATGGCCCAGATAATAGCCGGGGCCATGTACATTTACATCTGCAATGACATCGAGCGACAGGGTCTCGTCTGTGACCTCAATGCCGCGCACGACGCGCAGGATGTTGCCCAACATATCGTTATCGATCACAAAGCTCTCCAGGATGCAGCTCATGAGGCTGCCATGCATACCGGCTGATTCGTGGACCATTCCGGCACCAGCCAATCCCGCTAAGGCGGTGGTGTAGGCTTTTTCGTACCCCGACTGGGCATCCGGCGCCTTGGAGTCCGCCATACCGGCCGGAACACTGGTCGGGAGATTGTAGAATTTACCCATCTGTGCCGAAGCGCCGGCCAGCAGGGCCTGTTCTGCGCTGCCACCACTCATGGCGCCAGTGCGCAGATCCGAAACAAAAGGCCACGGGGCGAAAGCCACTGGATGGCCGGGAACCACAGCGTGTGCATAAACCAGGCCGGCAAGCGCTTCGGCAATGACCTGCACGAGTGTGCCTGCCAGCGCAGCGGGGGATGTGGCACCGGCCTGTGGCGCCGAGGCGATCATCAGGGGAATCCCTGCACGGATCGAGGCTTCCTTTACCTTGCAACGCTCTTCTGCAAAACGCAGCGGTGGCACACCGTCGCCTTGAACTGAATGGCAGCACGGTGTTTCACGGAACCGCCCCGCCCCCCCCAGCGCCATATCGAACATATCGGTAACGATCGCGACAGATTCTTGCGAGGCCAGCGTAATCCCCCAGGGCTTGGATGTTCCCGTGATCAGCGCATAGGCGGTATTGATATCGAGATCCAGGGGTGTCGGCATATCGCGCGCAATCAGGGGCCGATAACACCAGTGAATATGGGGCAAGGTATCGATCAGACGAACCACGTCATAGAGGTCGAGTAACGTGGTGTCGCGATAGACCTTAGTGTGAAAATCGCGGATGCTCACAGCCCCTCCAGCGGTGCCAAAATGAACGTGACCGGGTGAAATCTCCAGGTTACGTTCCCCATCGAGAGCATGCAGTGTCCATTCGCGCCGTGTCGCGGCAAGCACATCCTCGACCATGGCCCGCGGGATCAGGATGCGCCCGGCGTCACTCAACCGAGCCCCCTGCTCAAGCATGGTACTGCCTCCCTCAGGGATATTGCCGATGACACCCATGCCAACGGTCTCGAGGATTTTCAGAGCGCCCTCATGGATGCGCAGAATATCCGGCTCACTTAAGGCATGATACTGGCAGCCAGTATGCCCAGCGTGGGCGATGGTCCGTTCATTGTCCGGAGTCTTACGCTGGGAGATTCGGGCGGAGCGTCCACCACAGCGCCGCGATGTCTTTTCGCCAGATGCCCTCATCCGCTCAGATCCTCCGTGCAGTCATCAGACCCTCGTAGATTGCCTCTTCGACAGTCCTTGGGCTCAGACAATCACCGACCATGTGGATTGCTATACCACTGTCCCGCAACGGGCCCTCCAGGGTAATGACCGATTGATGACCCTGTGACAGGACCAGAGTGTCTACATTTTCACAGACAATGGGGTCACCGCTGGCGGTGTGATGGAAATAGACAGCGTCTCCATCTGCTCCGAACAGGCGGGCATAGGGAATAATCTCAACTTCGAGTGCGTTCAATTTCCCGGCCCAGTTATCGCGCAGGTAGATCTGTAAGTTTTGCCCGGCATGGGTGCCATCGACTGCCAACCTGACGCGGCAACCCTGCTGCGCCAGTTTTTCGGCCAGCCCGACACCGATCCAATCGCACCGCCAGTCGGCAATGACCACAGAGTGACCAGGACTGGCCTCACCTTTAAGGATCTGCCAGGCTTCGATGACATGGGTATCGGTGCCAATGTTTGCATCCGGCTGGAACGGTGTCGCTCCAGTTGCGATGATGACGACATCCGGGCTTTCTTGCTTTACCCAGGCAAGATCTACATCCGTGTTCAGACGAACCTCCACTCCGGCTAGTTTCATCTCGCGCTGCAGGTTATCAACCAGAACACCAAATTCGGCCCGTCCTGGCAGAGTCTGGGCAAGCAGAACCTGCCCGCCCAGTTGCCCGGATCTTTCACAGAGGGTGACCCGGTGACCTCGTTGTGCGGCAACTGCTGCCGCCTTCATGCCGCCGGGACCGCCTCCTGCGATCAGAACCGTGCGCGGCTTTTCGACTGCCGGATGAGCGCCCAATGTCAGTTCCCGCCCGGAGATGGGATCCTGGATACATGAGATCGGGACACCCTGATGATAATGACCGATACAGGCCTGGTTACACCCGATACAGGCACGGATATCATCAAGCTCACCGCGTTTTGTCTTGTTAGGCATTTCGCTGTCGGAAATCAGGGCACGGGTCATCCCGCACATATCGGCCTGGCCTCTTTCCAGAACCTGCTCCGCCAACTGTGGCTGATTGATGCGTCCGGTCACAAGAATCGAGCGAGTGAATACCTCCTTGATAGTGGCGGCGTGGGGCGCTGTGTAAGCATGCTCAAAAACCATGGGTGGTACGACATGAGCTGAACTTCCCAGCGTGGCCATCGATCCCATGGTGACGTTCAGATAATCCAGATCCACCAGGCCCTCCATCCGGCGACAGGCATCCACTACCATCTGACTGGTCAAGCCGGTGGGTTCGTCTTCGTGCGCGGAGACACGGATGCCGATAATACAATCGGGGCCGATAGCCTTGCGCACTGCAGTGACAACCTCGGTGATAAAGCGGAAACGCTTTTCCTCTGATCCGCCAAACTCGTCGGTGCGACGGTTGACATCGGGGCTGAGAAATTGCGCCAGCAACAAGCCGTGGCTGGCGGTCATTTCGATCCCATCAAGGCCTGCCGCTGCCATGCGCTGAGCGGCATCGGCGTGGGCCTGGATTACTTCCCAGACATAATCGGTGGACATGGTCCTCGGCATGGTGTGAAAACGGTGATCAGGAACCGTAGACGGCGCATAAGGCACACTCAACAAACCGCCATAGCCATGGGCGATACGGCCACCATGGGCAACCTGGCCAAAGACCTTGGCACCATGTTTATGGACCGCCTCGGCGATCTTGCGGTAGCCGGGAATACACTTATCCGTGCTGGCGTCGATGTAGGATGATGTGGTGACAGTATCACCGTGGGGACGGGCTGCTTCGGTAATGATGAGTCCCACTCCGCCGGCGGCACGGGATTCGTGGTAGGCCGCCAACTCATCGGTGGGTAGCCAATCCCGAGCCAGAATGGTCTGGTGCCCACTAGAAAATATCCTGTTGCGGATTTCTAGGCCGCGGATAGTGTGAGGCGTAAACAAGTGTTTGAATAACATGGCAGATCTCTTAGGTTCCTACTGTAAAGTTAAGTGCATATCTAGGCTTTCGCGCAATGCCCGAAATGAATATCAGCAGAATAAACCAGTGTCATAGTTTTATACCATGGTATTACCCAGGCCAGCAGACTTGCAAATGGCACCTGGAGTTGTACCACGATGATCATCAGGGAGGCCCTTAAATGCGTATAGCGCA
>CAJWEF010000218.1 GCA_913031305.1 uncultured Acidiferrobacteraceae bacterium | reverse complement strand
GATACACCTTGAAACCACAGGCCATGACACAGTAGTCACAGCAGGTGGTGATGACGTCAGCATTTTTTGGCGGCAGGGGAACCTGGTCCTCTGGCTGGAAAAACGGCTGTGAGTTCTCAGCTTTTCTAGACATATCCGGTCATCCTGTATTCAGGTTGTCGAAGCGGCCGTAAATCAGGCCGAGCATACCCACGGCATAAATATCCTCGCCCTCGAGTTCCAGCAGCACCTGCGGCAGACTCTCGGTAGCGTGACCGCCGATCACCATGCCGTGCCGAGTCAGGTCGAAACTGGTCTGATGTAGCGGGCACGGCCCCAGCGCCTGGTCTATGGCACTGAAGGCTCCGCTCCCGTCCAGCAAACCACCCATGTGCGTGCACAGAGCGTTGAACGCGACCACATCCTGGTCCGGCCCTATCCCGCCGCCAACCGGTTGCCCCAGCCGGAACAGCAGGCTGTTCGAGTTCTGCCCTTCGTCGGGGTAATTGAATTTAACCGGCTGGTTCAACTGTAAACTACTCAACCTGCCAATCAGCTTGCGCGGGTAGCGGGTTACCTCGGCTGCCAGTGCCTTGCCCTCTAGGCCAGGTAGTCCCGGCAACCAGACCGTACCGACCACCGCCGCGCTGCTGCCGAACAGGAAGGCCCTGCGGGTCATGCAAGCGCCTCGCTTGTGACTATCACCTGATTGCTTTGGCATTGCGTATCCTCTTTCTACTGTTGAGCGGTTCTGGCCAGATATGTCTCCAGCCCGATGCGCTTGGCCCGGGCCTGGGTCAGCCCGGGTACGTCCGGCATCACCTCGTAGGGCGGCACTTCGGGCAGCTTGAGGCGGATCTCGTCACCACTGATCTCCTCTAGAAAAACTACCAGGGACTCCTTTTCCTCATCGTTAAGTTTGAGCGGCTTAAGAATCGGTGTTTTGTTCTCCAACCCATGAGTGCCGTCGGTGAACTCGTTGTCGCCGCCACCCTCGTCGTAGAAGTCGATCACTTCCTCCAGTGTGTAGAACTGGCCGGCATGCATATAGGGCGCGGTGTAGGCGAGATAGCGTAACGGTGCAGTACGATGCTTACCTACATCTGTGGGTCGCTTGGTCGAGTAGTAAAGGCCGGCGTCGTCCTTCCAGTCACGGTAGTACTTCTCGTGCACGCCCTTGGCGTAAGCCTCCCAGCGAAAGGTCACGGTATTTAGACCCATTTCCTCCCATTCCAGGGGCCGCGGTACGCCGAGGTTGTAGTACTTCTCATCGGTCAGCGTCGGCCCATTGTGGCACTCGATGCAGTTGGCCTTACCTTCGAACAGTTCCTTGCCCTTGAGAGCCGTCTCAGACAGTGCCTCTTTGTCACCGGCAAGGTAGCGGTCGAGTGGGGTGTCCCGCTGGCTCAGGGTGCGCTCGAAGGTAGCTATGGCCATCCAGGCGTCCCCAAGATTCGGTAGTTCGGTGCCGAAGATCTCGCGGAACTTCTGGATGTAGTACGGGGTCTGCCGCAACCGGGCCTCCATCACATCGTCCTCGCCGTTACCCGCTACGGCACCTTTGTTGGCGATCGGTGCCTGGGCTTCGAGACTCTTGGCGTTGCCCTGCCAGAACAGCTTCCCCAGATAAGCAGTGTTCACTACAGTTTGCGAATTTCGCCAATGCACCGTGCCGGGATAGCCTCGTGAGATCGGGTCATTGAAACCCCAGCCCTGCTTGGGGTCATGACAGTCTCCGCAACTCAGGCTGGCATCGCCGGTCATCTTGGGATCGAAGAACAGCTTCATACCCAGGTCCGCCTTGGCCTGTGTGATCGGGTTGTCTAGCGGTGCCGGCGGCGGCGGCAGCGGTGCGAGTGGCGGATCAGCATCGAGGTCTATCTTGGACAGTATGGGATCTCTGTCAGCCATGGTATTAGTGCAGGCCAGCAGCAAAACAGTGACCAAGGAAAAGACGAACGGTGATGGTATAGACAGTTTCATTTTCTCCCCAGCAGACTAGTTCTTGACTTCCAGCCAGTCGTCTATAGGTTCATATTCCAGTGGTATGGCTACTTTCTGGGCAGTCGGTGCAACCGGGCTACTGAGACTGCGCAGGAAAGCCACCAGTTGGGCCTGTTCGACACCATTCAGCTCCAGTGGTTTCAATTCAGTGGCCAGTGGGTCGTCGTGGCCGCCGCCCGCTGTGTAGAACTCGACCACCTCTTCAAGCGTCTGCAACATCCCGTTGTGCATGTAGGGTGCGGTGTGCACAACCTCGCGCAGAGTGGGTGTGATGAAACTGCCGACATCACGGTAGTCCTTGCTTACCAGAAAATAGCCCACATCGCGACGCCAGACGTCGGCTTTAGGCACTCCGTGGTTGGTGATCACAGCGCGGTAGGCAACGTGGCGCAACGGGTCGTTGAAGACCTCCAAGTTCTCCGGCACACCGGTATTGTGAGGCTGGCCGTCCGAGAAATAGGGACCGTTGTGACAGGACACACAGTTTGCTTTTCCTTCAAACAACAGTTGGCCTAGTTGAGCCTCTCCTGACAGACTGTCGTTGTCGAAAGGCGCGTCTTTTGAAACCAGCGTCTGCAGAAATGCGACCAGAGCCTTGCGACCCTTGCCCGAACTACACTCGCCATTGAAGTTATCCTGACACATCTGAACGTATACTGGATCCTGCTTCATCCGCTCGTGCATCAACCGCATATCCATGTTCATCATCATGGTCTCGGTGATCTGGTCGCGTATCACGTCGTTCAGGTTAGCGCCCATGTGACCGTCCCACCCCCAGCCGGTATCAGCAAAATCTGCCTTGTACACCACGTTGATGAGGGTCGGTGCATTGCGGAAGTGGCGGGTACCGGGATAGGCATCAGACAACGCCATGGGCTTGCCTTCTTTGCCTACCTGGCGGGTGAAGCCTTGGGCCGGATCGTGGCAGGTGGCGCAACTGATAGCACCATCCCCCGAGACCCGCACGTCGAAGAACAGCCGCTGGCCCATCTTGGCGAGCGACTCCTTGGGGACTTCCTTTAATGGCAAAGGCCCAATCTCCGGAAAGCCACTGGCCTGGAGCGCAACGCCTGGGACCGCCAGAACCAGCGCGGTGCCGGTTATAAAACAGGAAATGACCGACCCGAACTTCCCCCATCGTTTCATCTCCACTCTCCCCGCTCGGCAACGTTGTTGTTTGCCCTGAAGCTGGTGCCTAGACGCCCGACGACCAGCAACGCTCGAGCGAGGTTATTCAGTTCAATCATGAAAACGTTCTCCCCGGCCAAACCTTCTGTATCGGAGGTCTGGTGCAGTGGCGCACCGACAGCGACGTCTTGACGGGACCATAAGCTTGGTTGGCAAGAAGTTCATTCGACACCACGTGTTTGTACGGACCCCCGGCGCAGGTGTGTTTGCTTACTAGTTTATGAAGCAATTACCGTGCCAACTTACATAGAAGACAAACATACCTCCTGCTTTTTTGGAGAAATGCGTCATTTCAGTGGTCCATCTGACCGCCTCAATCAGAGGCACTAGTGAACGGATCATTCCATCAAGGGCGACCTGTTTTACACAGTGTTCAGATTTGCCAGGCAAATCCTTCGGCACAAGAATCTCGGCCATTGACCCACGGGCCGGACAACTGACCTTCCCGACCTGTATCAAAGCGCTACAGGCAGTTCAGTCATTGGTAGGAAACCCGGGCCGGCTACCCCGAGATCAATCACCTTCAGTGGCAGTTACACTATCGTCGGGTGCTTCCAAAGCATACTGGTTGATCAGTCGTCGCAGTCTGGGTCGAGACGTGCCTAGGATTTCACAGGCCCGACCACGGTGCCACCCGGTGTGCTGCAGAACCCGCAGCACGTGATCCTTTTCAACTTGCCGCAGACTCATATGAACATCCAAAATGGGTAGTGGCTGCATGCTCTGTTTAGATATCTCCGGCGGCAGCAGGTCCAGCGTGATCGAATCTCCTGCGCACATCGCTACCGCTTTCATC
>CAJWEF010000217.1 GCA_913031305.1 uncultured Acidiferrobacteraceae bacterium | reverse complement strand
CGATCTTGCCCTTTTCAATGCGGTAAGCCTCGCTGGCTGAAAACACGAACTTGCCTGAGGTGATATCCACCTGCCCACCAGAGAAATTTACGGCATACAGGCCTTCGTCCACCGAGGCGATGATCTCACGGGGGTCGTGCGAGCCGGCCAGCATGTAGGTATTGGTCATGCGCGGCATCGGCAGGTGGGCATAGGACTCGCGCCGACCATTGCCCGTACTGGCGGTACCCGTTAAGCGCGCGTTCAAGGTATCTTGCATGTAGCCCTTGAGCACGCCGTTCTCAATCAGCACGGTGTTCTGGGACGGTGTGCCTTCATCGTCTACAGTCAATGAGCCACGCCGGTCAGCAATAGTGCCGTTATCGACTACGGTGCATCCCGGCGAGGCTACCTGCTCGCCGATGCGCCCGGAAAAAGCCGAGGTCCCCTTGCGATTAAAGTCACCTTCTAAGCCGTGGCCAATTGCCTCATGCAGCAGGATGCCGGGCCAGCCGGGACCAAGCACTACGGTCATGGTCCCAGCGGGGGAATCCACGGCCTCGAGATTTACCAGGGCCTGGCGCACGGCTTCGCGCGCATAAGAGCCGGCACGATCCTCCTCGCGTAACCAGGCGTAACCAAAGCGCCCGCCGCCGCCGTAACTGCCCTGCTCGCGCCGTCCGTTCTGCTCGACAATCACAGTCACATTAAGGCGCACCAGTGGGCGTACATCGGCCGTCATCTGACCGTCGCTACGCGCCACCAGCACCACATCGTGCACCGCGGCAAGGCTTGCCATGACCTGGCTGACCCGTGGGTCACAAGCGCGGGCCTGCACTTCCACTGCCTGCAGCAATTCAACCTTGTCTTGGTCACTCAAACTCGAAAGGGGATCGGCCGGGGTATACAGTGGTGGCGACTTTGCGTTACGCCATTGCACCGGCGAAGTCGTCCCGCCGCTTTTGGCAATGGCCCGCGCAGCATCCGCCGCCTGGGCAAGCGCCGGCAGTACAAATTCGTCCGAGTAGGCAAAACCAGTTTTCTCACCGCTAACCGCACGCAGACCGACTCCCTGATCAGTGCTGCGGCTGCCCGATTTAACGGCGCCGTCCTCCAGTGCCCAACCCTCCTGGCGGCTGTACTGGAAATAAAGATCTGCATAGTCGATATCCTGACTCAGCAGGCGGCCCATCAGCCGATCAATATCGGACGTCTCAAGCCCGGCAGGTACAAGCAAGGTGTCGGTCACAAGTTTAAAAGTATCAGTCATGGTCTGGTATCTAATTATCCGGATAGCCTGTCAGGGTCTGGCCGCAACCCAGGCGAAAGTGAAAGTGAAAGTGAAAGTGAAAGTGCAATTATAGGAGGGTCGGCCCGCGCAGGCTCACATGTTGAACATGGTGTCAGACGATCACTCGTACAAGGCCTGACAGAGATACTCCCAGTAAGGCCGCTCCCACCACCGGTATGAAGGATCCCCCCTTATGCCGTCAATTACCACTGCTGCGCCGCCAAAGCCAATACCTGAGCGCACCAGGCCACTCCATAGAAAAATCAAACCAACGGCCAGCATCTGCAGCGGCACGAGATCAGGCATAGCAAACGACGCGCACCGACCAAAGGGCCGTTGGCAAAGGGATCAGGAAATTGGAATTGATGCCACGGTACTCGACGCAGCGGCCTGAGGCATCTTCTGCAGCAGATCGCGAATAACTTTGAGGGCGTCGTTCGCATCCCAGCGCCGCGCGCCATGGGAGATATAAGAAACCCGCCCGCTACGATCAATCAGAAAGGTGGCCGGTAAACCACTCACCGGCCAGTATTGGGAGGCGGACATATCGGGGTCCATCAAGATGGTAAAACTGAGTGGCGGGTCGATTTGAAAATAAAAGTTCGCAATGTCCTGCTTGCGCTCTCCGATATTGATCGCAAGGATCACCAAGTCCTCGTTCTTGAGTAGATCATGCAGTCGCTGCAGGCTGGGCATCTCGGCACGGCATGGCGCACACCAGCTGGCCCAGAAATTGAGCAGCACGACCTTGCCTCGATACAGCGACAGCAGGTGTGGCTGACCGCCGATATCTTGCAACTCAAAGTTGGGCGCTTCAGGCCGCTGGCTGAGCATGTTCAAGCCCCCAGCCGCGGCAATGGGAGAAGCCAACACCATCAACCCCGTAAAACTCGCAATAACGAGGTGTTGGAATACATACCGCTTAATCAGAAGCCCTACCACGGGCCGATTCAACCACGCATTGCCTCACGAAACAACGTTGTGCCCAAATGCTCTTTTAAGCCGATTCAGTTTTCAGGCGAGTCAGCGCTAGCGGATACCGGCAGTTGCAGCCATATGAAAAATATGTATATAGTGTCGCCTGACTATCACCAAAGGGATATGCGGCCCCAACCCAATCTTGGCAGATCAGGGGGCTTCCAATCCTTGCAAGGCTAGGGAGGCTGTAATAACCGCATGAATAATCAGATCATCCAGGGAGCAGGGCAAATACTGGTTTTCGGCGCATTAGCTGTCGGTGGCTGGCAGTTCATGTTCTCGGCCCCGGTATCGCCAGACACGATACCAGAGTTGGCCAGTCAATCCCTGGCCGTCGCTCCAACTGGCCCGATCAAACCGGCCCAGCAACGTGAAGCGGCGGCTGCCCTAAATGCGGCAAATACAAAGGCTGAGGTCAATTTTGGGATACCGGGGATCTTCTTTGACGAGCTGCGCCTGGTGATGTGCCCGATTGTCAGCGCCATACCCGTAATCAAAGACATTGTGGGCGAGCTGTCGATACAGTTCGGCTTCTCTTGTCCGACGGGAAGAATGTCTTCGAACAATAATCAAGCCGTCTCCGCCTGGGGCACACAAAAACCAGCTCTCGCGCCAAGCTTACAGTCCCCAAGTTGATTGTTTGATCTAAAAGGGTCAATCCAGGCAAAGTTAAACGGGCGACCTAAGCTTTTTTTCGCGGCTGCGAATGAGGCAGTCCACGCCTCCTAAAACAGCGACTGGCCCGCCGGGCCACGCCATGCCACCACCCTATTGGGCCCACTGCCCCTTTACGGAACTCACCTCACCCGCTGGGGTTCACTAAAAAGTGCCAAAAAAATACGGCACCCAAAGCCCGACTCAAACCCCGATCCGACCAACGGCCCGGCCCGGAATACCCCTTTTGAGAGGTAGGATCAAGGGCTATATTAGAATATTATTATGGTTAAATCTTATTAGAAACAACCTCCTGAGGTTCTGGAACCATGAAAAACTGGAAGATAGGTATCGCCACCGTCGCTGTAACTCTGAGTCTTGCCATGAGCGCGACCATAGCGCAGGCGCAAGAGACCACAACCCCCGCTGGCGCGCAGACCCCGGTAGCAGACAGCCAGCAACAGCAAAAAGAGCACAAGTTCGAAAAAGCGCTCCAGTACTACCTGGAATACAACCCGGACAAAACGGCTGAAGATTTCGAGAAATTACGTCCGTGGCTAAAACCCTTTAGCGATGTCGAACTTATGGCCGATATGATGGCTGATCCGCGCACCCTGATGGAGTGGATGAACCAGATCAGTGAGCCCGAAGCCGTCTACCTGATGATGAAGTGCTCACAGGAGCCTGTCATGTGGGACACCTGGATGAATGGAATGACCGACACCAACAAACTCTTTGGCGCCATGGGCCGGGTGCTGGTCAATCCCGACGCCTACGTCAACTGGGTGGTCGGCTGGTTCGATACCGACCTGTACAAATCGATGGCGGGCATGATGGACCCACGCAAACTGGTTCGCTGGGGCGAGCACGGTATGCGTAGCGAGTTCTACGACCCGATGTACGCTTTCTTAAAGCCTGACTACTATCCTGAGCGTAGCGACTGGCTGTTTGACCCGCAAAGCTTCCAGCCAATGCTGAACATATTCGCGATCCCACAGATCAACTGAGCGATCGGCACATCCAAAAAAGGCCGCCCACAAGGCGGCCCTTTTTATTATTCAAGACCGAAAGAGGGAATAGTGGTCTGCTGGTAACG
>CAJWEF010000216.1 GCA_913031305.1 uncultured Acidiferrobacteraceae bacterium | reverse complement strand
TCAAAATCATTCCATGAACTGACAACAGTGGCTTGCATTACTTCTCTCCGATGGTTTTCTTTTGTTTTCTATCCGTATTTGTCCTGGCAACCTGTCACTGCGGCATGAGCTTTCGAAGCATGGCCGATCGGGTAACGATTACTATGTCGCTGCTGCAACACCGAAATCCGAAAACTTCCTTATGCCGTCGTTGTCGCATCTCGCAACGCCTGCAGCGCCTTGGCTCGCCGCGACAGCCACCAGCCATATTGCACCGGCCAATGCTCCCACGCCTGATCAGCATCCAGTGCCAAGGCGGCATGCAGTGGCCAGTTGGGATCATCCAGCGCCTCGCGGCCAATGGCAACCAGATCGGCCTGCCCTTTCGCGACGATATCCTCGGCCTGCTGAGGGGTCAGTACAAGTCCCACCGCCTGAGTCATCAGGCCCGTTTCTTCCTTGACTGCCTGCGCATAGGGTACCTGGAAACCCGGTTGTGGCGGCGGACCCTTGGCAGCTGTGGCCGAACCAAGGATTCCGCCCGAAGAGCAGTCAATGACATCAACACCAAGGCCTTTCAGATCATTGGCCAGAGCAACCGTATCCTCCAGTGACCAGCCCTGCGGCGCACCATCCACCGCAGACACTCTTACAAACAGCGGCTTGTCGTGGGGCCAGGCAGCGCGCACGGCTTCCACCGTTTCAAGCAGCATGCGAGACCGGCCCGCCCGGTCACCACCATAGTTATCGGTACGGTGATTGCTGATGGGTGAGAGAAAACTCGCAGCCAGATATCCGTGTGCCGCATGCACCTCGGCAATACCAAAGCCTGCGTTATCGGCTCGGCGTGCAGCGGCAACAAAGTCTTCAACTACCTGGGTAATCTCAGCCTGGGTCATCTCAGATGGCACCAGCCACCCCTCTCCCAGGGCAATAGCCGAAGGCCCAACCACTGGCCAGGGCTCGTCGCCGCGAGCCCGATCACTGTCGTCGAGCGGTCCGTTGCCATGCCAGGGCCGCTGCATGGAAGCCTTGCGCCCGGCATGTGCCAACTGGATCGCCGGCACCGATCCCATGCTGGAGATAAACCGGGCAATCCCCTCCAGGGCCTGGGCCTGGGCATCGGTCCAGATGCCTAAATCGCCATGAGTAATGCGACCGCGGCGCTGTACTGCCACTGCCTCGGTAAATACGACTGCCGCGCCGCCCTGGGCTAACTTGCCCAGGTGCGCCAGGTGCCAGTCATTCGCCAGACCATCACCAGCACTGTACTGGCACATAGGAGGGATAACCAGGCGGTTGGGCAGACTCACGCCGCGAATCTGGAGTGGTTGAAAAAGTTGTGACTGAGAAGACATAGCCTTGAAATGATTACTCAATTGAAAGAGAACGCGCAATGATATCGGCGCCACCGGCCAGTTACCAGAAAAAATGCTGCAGCGAGTTGCACGGAGGCTGGCCTTGCGCCAGGCTACACTTGTAGATATCGTGTGCTTTTTGCTCAGGAATCCTCCGATGTCGAGCTCACAACTTGCTGCCCAGATGCTCCACCAGGCACGCCGCCCGGGCGAGGCACTGACTGCCCTGCCGGCCGAAGCGCTGCCGAACGATCTCGCCGACGCCTACGCTGCCCAGGCGCAACTGGTGGGACTCCTCAGTAACGAGATCGGTCCCCCGATCGGTTACAAAGTCGGCTGTACCAACATCACTGCCCGACAAATGCTCAAACTGGACTTTCCGTTCAGCGGCCGCTGCTTTGAAAGTCAGGTTGTGTCCTCTCCCGCATCCATCGATGCCAGTGCATTGCATATGATCGGTATCGAACCAGAAATCGCCGTGCGCATCGCGCGCGACCTGGCGCCAGGAAAGGTGTGGACCACGGATCATGTCATCGAGCATATTGGTGAGGTAATGCCCGCCATCGAAATCGTTGAAAGTCGTTTTTCCACCTGGCCGCTGATGGGTGTTCTCAGTGCGATCGCCGATAACGGTGTACATCGGCAACTGGTGCTGGGAAATGAAATCGCCAACTGGTCACAACAGCAAGTTGAGGATGCCCAAGTCAGCCTGACGGCAAACGGTCGGGTCGTGCGCGAGGGGTGTGCCACCAACGTCGACGGCGGGCCATTTGCGGTTGTGGCATGGTTGGCTAATCATCTGAACTCGATGGGCATCACCCTGATGGCCGGTGAGGTGATCACTACCGGCGTCATGACCGACATCTATGACAGCGCGCCCGGAGAAGAACTACATGCTGAATACAACCTGCCTGGTGATGTCAGGCTCTCCATAACTTAATACTATGACTAACGAACTGATCAAACTATCGGCGCGCGAGGTACATAGACTGTTGCGCGGCAAAGACGTCTCACCTTTGCAACTGCTGGATGCTCTGGAAGAGCGTATTGCCGAGGTTGACCAAGCCGTCAATGCCGTGCCGACCTTATGCTTTGACCGGGCCCGGGAGCGAGCCCGGTCACGGGATTTCTCCACTTTGCCACTCGCTGGAATACCGGTGGCAATCAAGGATCTGATCGCAGTTGCCGGGGTACGGACCACATGGGGTTCCATGATCTACCGTGACCATGTGCCAAAGACATCCGATCTGCTGGTCGAAAGAATCGAGGCGGCCGGAGGCATTGTCTATGCCAAAACCAACACCCCCGAGTTCGGTGCAGGAGCCAATACCTTTAATGACGTGTTTGGCTTTACCCGCAACCCGTGGAACACGGCCCTTTCGGCTGCCGGATCTTCTGGCGGCTCAGCAGTTGCCCTTGCGACGGGTATGGCATGGCTGGCCACAGGCTCAGATCTCGGCGGCTCTTTACGCAACCCGGCCAGTTTCTGCGCCGTCGCAGGGTTACGCCCGAGCCAGGGCCGTGTGGCCTCGGATCCTGGCAATCTGGCCTTTAACCATATGGCAGCCGATGGCCCCATGGCCCGCAACGTGGCAGATGTGGCACTGCTGCTCGATGTGATGGCCGGGTACGATGCCCGTGATCCGATGTCTCTGGATGACCCTGCAATTTCTTTTGAAGAAAATGCCCTAAAACGCCAGGTACCGCCGCGTATTGCCTTTTCGGCCGATCTTGGAGTGACCCCGGTTGACCCGGAAGTCGCCCAGATCTGTGAGGGTGCCGCCATGCGCTTTTCCGAACTGGGTGCGATCGTCGAACACGACCACCCGGACTTTTCCGGTCTACAAGAGGTCTTTCAGGTACACCGCGCCATGTCCTATGCCGCCAGTTTTGGCCCGCTGCTGGAAGCAAACCGCTCGGTCTTCAAGCCCGAGATTGTCTGGAACGTGGAGAAAGGCCTGGCGCTCACCGCGGATGAAATCATGGCTGCCATGGTTACACGCTCACAGATCTACGAGCGAGCGCAGCGTTTTTTCGCACAGACTGACCTGATCCTGACGCCGGCGACGGTAGTGCCTCCGTACCCGGTAGAACAACGTTATGTCGAGCGTCTTGGCAATCACGAATTCTCCAACTATATTGAGTGGTGCTCGATCGCCTATGCCTTTACCGTCATCGGCGCACCGGCGCTGTCGATACCGTGCGGCTTCACCCAAAGCGGTTTGCCGGTAGGATTACAGATCGTGGCTGCGCCTCGCCAAGAGGCCCGACTGCTGTCGGCCGCCTTGGCATTTGAAGAGTTGGCAGGGATTTGCACCCAATTACCGATCGACCCTCGGAGTTAACCCCATGACGCACTACAGCGCATGCCCGCATGACTGCCCTTCGACTTGTGCGCTGGAGGTCGAAAAAATTGATGACAACACCATAGGCAAGATTCGAGGCGCCTCGGAACATACCTATACCGCAGGGGTAATCTGCAGCAAGGTGGCCCGATACCATGAGCGTATCCACCATCCTGACCGCCTGACAAAACCATTGCGCCGCACCGGCGATAAAGGAAGTGGTCAGTTCTCGCCGATCAGTTGGGATGATGCCCTCGATGAAGTCGCCGAGAACCTACTGCGTGCTGAGCAACACCATGGCAGCGAAAGCGTCTGGCCGTACTACTACGCTGGGACCATGGG
>CAJWEF010000215.1 GCA_913031305.1 uncultured Acidiferrobacteraceae bacterium | reverse complement strand
GAACAAACTTTATGCCGTCTTCATGGCCCGACTTTATCCCTACAATGGCAAGACCCAGACCGAGTTTCGGAAGGCTGTGTATGAGGCGCTTAGGTAATAGCTTTATATCCCGCTTAATAATCCCGTTGAGTCAAAAGCGGTTATATTTCGGTAACACGCTCGGATACTCGATGATCACCAGAGGATATCATGTCTTTTTCTCTAGATACTAACCAACAGGGCAAAGTCATCCTGGTTACCGCTGGTGCCGCTGGTATAGGGCGGGTGATTGCCGAGACTTTTTCGGCCGCAGGTGCAAATGTGCATATTTGCGACATTAATCCTGATAAAGTGGCTGAATTTGTTGCCTCCCGTGAAGGCATTACCGGCAGTGTTGCTGATGTTGCCAATGCCGAAGCCGTGTCAGCCATGTTTGATGATCTAAAATCCCATCACGGCCGTCTTGATGTGCTTGTTAATAATGCTGGAATTGCTGGGCCGACCAGCGCAGTGGAAGACATCGATATTGATGCCTGGGACTACACGATTGCCGTAGATATCAATGGTCAATTTTATTGCACCAAGCATGCGGTTCCACTCTTAAAGGAATCCAGTTCTGGCTCGATTATCAATCTTTCTTCCAACGCAGGCTTGTTCGGGTTTCCTTTACGTTCTCCCTATGCCGCTTCCAAGTGGGCCATGATTGGCCTCACCAAGACATGGGCAATGGAACTTGGTCCCCATGGGATTCGCGTCAATACGCTATGCCCGGGAAGCGTAAAAGGATCAAGAATCGAGGGCGTAATTGAACGTGACGCCGCAGAGCAGGGAGTTTCGGTGGATCACATTCGCAAAGTCTATTCAGCGCAAAGCTCGCTGAGATTATTTGTAGAGCCTGAAGACGTGGCGCAAATGGCGCTTTTTTTATGTTCGCCTTGCGGGGCAAACATTTCGGGACAGGCAATCGGAATCGATGGTCATACCGAAAGTCTATCCAACTGGCTGGATACAAAATCCGACTCTTAAGATCATATAATGAAAGCAGCATGGTTTGAATCCTTTGGCGCGCCCAAAGACACCCTCATTATCGGAGAGCAACCAACTCCCCTGGCAGGTCCAGGTGAGGTAATGGTGCGCATCAAAACCACTGGCGTTAATCCTTCCGACGTCAAGAAGCGTGCAGGTTCGTTCCCCAATCTCCTCGATGCTGGCTTGGTTATTCCACATAGCGATGGGGCAGGAATCATTGAGGCCGTCGGTGAGGGCGTGGACAGGTCGCGCATCGGCGAACGAGTTTGGATCTACCAAGCGCAATTTAGCCGGCGCTTTGGCAGCGCTGCTGAATACGTAGCCATTGACGCTAGTCGAGTAGTGCCATTGCCGGAGCCGGTTTCTTTCGAGGTGGGTGCTTGCCTTGGTATTCCTGTCATGACAGCCCATCGTGCTGTTTTTGCCGATGGCGATGTAAATGGTAAAACCGTATTGGTAACTGGTGGTGCTGGCCGAGTCGGTTATTATGCCATCCAGTGGGCGAGTATGGCCGGCGCGATTGTGATCGCAACTGCCAGTAATGATGCCGACAAGGCTGCATGCCTGGAGGTAGGTGCTCATCACGTGGTGAATCATCGAGATAAGAACTGGCACCAGGCCGTTCTGGACGCGAACGGTGGCGAGCCGGTGGAACGTGTCATTGATGTTGAATTTGGTACCAATCTTCCTGAGGTGCTGCAGAGCATCGGCACCAACGGGGTGATTGCCACCTATTCCTCAACCGTGGTCAAGGAGCCTGTCCTGCCGTTTTTCCAGATGATGTATAAGGATCTGACGGTTCGTTGCATCATTGTTTATGCGATGCCGGAGAAAGCCAAAGCGGCTGCCATTGAAGATATCACCGATGCGCTCGTACATGGGAAGCTTCAACACCGGGTTGCCGAAATATTACCTTTCGATCAAATAGCACGCTCCCATGAGGTTGTTGAAGAGGCAACCGTCCGTGGATGTGTCGTTGTCTCTGTCGATTGAGGAAGTGTCATGTCGCCGTTGTGGTCGCCAAGCTCAGAACGAATTGAAGCTGCCAATATTACTGAGTTTACACGACTGGCAGAAACTTGCGCGGGAGAGAGATTCCCCGACTATCATGCGCTCCAACAGTGGAGTGTGGCAGACCGAGAAAGCTTTTGGGATTTGTTATGGGATTTTGCGGGCATCGTTGGCGATCGAAATGGCAGTCCCGCAATCAAAAACGGCGATTTGTTTCCTGGTACTCAATGGTTCCCGGGATCCCGATTGAATTATGCCGAGAATCTTCTGCGTCGCCGCGACTCACATATAGCCATTATCGAGCGCAAAGAGGATGGCACGCGCACGGCTATCAGTTATGCGGAGCTATATGTTCGAGTAGCGCGACTGGCAGAGGCGTTTTCTGACGATGGTATCCGTCCCGGCGATTGTATTGCCGGCTATATGCCCAATTGCGCTGACACTGTCGTTGCCATGCTCGCGGCCACTGCCATTGGTGCTGTGTGGACCTCTTGTTCGCCTGATTTTGGCGAGTTGGGTTTGCTCGACCGGTTTGGCCAAGTGGCTCCCGAAATCCTGGTCTGTGCCGACGGCTACCAGAATATAAGAAAGTCATACAATACACTAGATCGTGCAGAACGCATTGCCGGTCAGATTCCGAGCATCAAAAGAGTTGTGGTTTGCCCTTATATTTGCCAATCAAGTGAAGATTTTGTATTACCGAAAAACCCCCTGTTTGTTGCTCTTGAAGATTACGCGGCGAGTGAATCTGCTGACATCCAATTCTACCGTGCTCCTTTTGAGCATCCTCTATTTATTTTATATAGCTCCGGCACGACGGATAAGCCCAAATGCATTGTACACTGCGCCGGCGGTACACTATTAGAGCACCAAAAAGAGCATCTGCTGCAAACTGACCTGGGTGCGGACGATGTGTTCTTCTATTACACCACTTGCGGTTGGATGATGTGGAATTGGCTGGTCAGTGGCCTCGCTTGTGGAGCCTCTGTAATTCTATATGACGGTTCGCCCTTTGTCCCCAGGGCTGATCATCTTTTTGAGATGGCAGCTCAAGAAAAAATCACGGTTTTCGGCACTGCAGCCAAATACATCGCCGCTCTACAAAAAAAGGATATTCGCCCTGGTGATAAGTTCGACTTGTCAGCGCTAAAGACACTATTAAGCACTGGTTCACCCCTGATTGAGGAGAATTTCCATTACGTTTACGACGCCGTTAAACAAGACCTGTTGCTGTCGTCTATTTCTGGTGGCACCGACATCTTGGGTGCCTTTGCCTCGGGCGCTCCTAATTTGCCGGTATATGCCGGAGAGCTTCAATGTGCCGGGCTTGCTCTTGATGTACAGATTTGGAATGATGCAGGAGAGGCCCTGCAACTGGGGAAAGGCGAGCTTGTTTGTGCGCAATCCTTCCCGACGATTCCTATTGGTTTCTGGAATGACGATGACGGGAGCCGGTTTCACAAGGCATATTTCGATCGCTTTAACGGGGTTTGGGCACACGGTGATTTTGCAGCGTTCACTGAGCATCATGGCATGATTATTTTTGGGCGTTCCGACGCATTATTAAATCCCGGCGGCGTGCGAATTGGCACCGCTGAAATTTATCGTCAGGTCGAACGTGTCACTGAGGTTTGTGAAGCAATTTGTGTTGGCCAGGACTGGAACGATGATTGCCGCGTATTGCTGTTTGTTATGATGCAGCCCGGTTGCTCGTTGAACGATGAAATTATACAGCGCATCAAAACAGAGATTCGTACAAACACCACGCCGCGCCATGTGCCTGCAAAGATACTTGAGGTTGATGATATTCCCCGTACAATGTCCGGGAAATTGGTCGAACTTGCCGTTCGCGAGGTGATTCATAATCGCGTTGTGAAAAACAAAGAGGCCATCGCCAATCCTGAAGCACTCGAGTTGTTTCGGAATCTTGAGGCTCTGACCTTGTGAGTCTGTGGCTCCACTTTTTACGATTTGCCTACATCAAGACCCTGGGTAGATCATTTGCCAGCACGTAAACAATGTTTC
>CAJWEF010000214.1 GCA_913031305.1 uncultured Acidiferrobacteraceae bacterium | reverse complement strand
TTTGTTGAGTTCAAACTTTAAGGTCCAAAAATCTGTGCGCTCACTCCAGCAGCGCAGGCTGAGGTCTACTGACGATTCACCCAGGCCTGTTACTAACACCTGTGGTGCGGGCTCACTCAACACGCGGCTGTCCTGCTTTAGGTGATCAAGCAGTAACGTCATGGCTTTTTCGACATCGTCCTCATAGGCGATGCCCACCGGGATATCCATGCGCCGTGTTGGCAACCGGCTGTAGTTCAGGATAGAGGTGTTCCACAGCGAGGCGTTTGGTACCGAGCGGTACACCCCATCATAGGTTGTCATATCGGTAGTAAAAAGCCCGATCTCATCTACCGTGCCGGCAATACCGCCGGCGTCGATGTAATCACCTACCTTAAAGGGCCGCAGCAGCAGCAGCATGATGCCGGCCGCAATGTTCTGTAGCGTGCCCTGTAGGGCAAGGCCAACGGCGAGGCCTGCTGCGCCCAGCACAGCAATGATCGATGTGGTCTGAACCCCCAGGCGCGCCAGCACGGCCACCAGGGTGATTGCGATAATGGCGTAACGTGCCAGAGAAGAAAGAAAGGGTTTTAGGGTGGCGTCCATGCGCGGCAGGCGATCGAGTGCGCGTAGGATGAGTTTTTGCACCCGGCCCGCGAGCCACCAGCCAAAAGCCAGAGTGACCAGCGCGGCTATGAGCCCGAGGCCGTACTTCGTGCCAAGCTCGATAAGGGCGTGCCATTGGGTTGAGAGTTCCTTGTCCATCGGCCTAGTGTAGCGTCAGACCTTTGCGGGGGAAAGATGGTGTGAGCGCCCTGGTGGTAGAGTCACTCACGAGATCCTGGGTGTACTGTGATGTAATCTGGCGTTGCCGGGTATTTAATGGGAGAGCCATTTATGGGTTACCCAGGATCATATAATGAGGAGCGTGTGATGGAGGATCGAAATAGGGTTGCGATGGATCGCTGGCGCGGACGTGTAGCGGTGGTAACGGGCGCATCGAGCGGTATTGGCCGGGTGATCACCCTGGGTCTGTTAAAGGCGGGCATGCGGGTGGCGGTTTGTGCCCGGCGCCTTGAGGTAATCGAGGGCCTTGGGGAGGAGGCTGGCATGCCTGATGCTTTTTTGGCGTGTCGGGTCGATCTTCGTGTCGAGAGTGAGATCGTGCGGTTTTTCGATACGGTGGGTAAGTGCTGGCAGGGCGTGCATGTGCTGGTCAATAACGCGGGCCTGGGTTTTGCCGGTGATCTTACCTCGCAGGATCCTGGCCAGTGGCGCGAGATGTTTGAGGTTAACGTGTTGGCACTTTGCATCTGCACGCAACAAGCCCTCGCCCAGATGCAAGAACACCATGATGAGAGTCATATTATTCATATCGGTTCCATGAGTGGGCACCGGGTGCCCCCAGGGGCTAACGGGGCCTATTGCGCCACCAAGTTTGCGGTGCGCGCGCTTACTGAGTCGTTACGCCAGGAGATGCATGCCGCTAAGCGCCCGGTGCGGGTGACGACCATCAGCCCGGGTCTGGTCGAGACGGGCTTTGCCTCCAATTACGCCGGTAGTGCCGATGCGGCAGCAAAAACCTACGGTGCGCTTAAGTGTCTGCAAAGCGAAGACGTCGCCAGTGCGGTTCTCTATGCGCTGGCCCAGCCTGATCATATGCAGATACACGATATCCTGCTGCGGCCAAAAGAGCAGGGCAGTTAAGGAACCTGGCAGACAACCGGCAACAACAGCACGCAAGGATCATCTTATTGAGTGAGGTTTTCAAATCCACCGGTCAGGCACGCTCTTTGCTTTTGCCAAAGTTGGGCTCACTATTGCAAAAGACGGATGAGATGCCATGGCAAGATTGCGGTGCGCCCGGTTTCTGGGCCAAGTCCCTTGTTGAGGACGTCGCTGCCGGTGTGCGCACCTGGCTGATGAAGGTAGATGCCGGTGCGTTCTCGGATATGCACGCCCACAGCGAATACGAGCAGATCTATGTGCTTGCAGGATCTTTTTACGATCAGGATGGCCGTTATGGCCCCGGGGATTTTATTGTACGGGCGCCCGGCGCCATGCATACTGCCGGCAGCGACGATGGCGCCACGGTATTGCTGTTTTACTCTGCGGTGACTGATGAGCCCGGATAATGGATCAAAAAGGGGTTTGCGTTACTAAATCCGGTTTGCCAGGGCTGATGCTTCGCTGATTGCTACCTCCACGGTGCGCGGTGCACGACAATCCCCTATGGAGAAGATTTCCACAGCGGCATCGTCCCAGCCATGAATAAGCTCATCGTTAGCGCGGCATCCCGACCAGTCGACGATAAGATGGATACCCTCCCGTTTGCTGAGTCGGTCATCGAAGACATTGCGCAGTACCACGGTATCCGCGTTTACGGATTCAACAACGTGCGCCGCCGTGAAGATGCAGTTGCGTTCGCCGAGGCGGTGATACCAGGCTGCACGGTTAGTCGGGTCAAGATCAGCGGCAACGGCGATATCTGAGGTCACAATTTCGGTTGCGATGCCCTGATGCAACAGCACTTCGCCGGCAACCAGGCCTGCCTGGCCGCGGCCCTCGCTAAGCACCAATGTTTTGGCAGCACTCACCGGTGCGCCGCACAAAAGCTCATGCGCTGAGATCATCTGCATTGATCCGTCGCCGGCAAAGCTGCGGCAGGCATCGAGTGCGCCGGTGGCAATCACGACCACCTCGGCATCAAGATCAACAATGTTCTGCCGGGCCATCGGGCGATTGAGCATCAGGGGAACACCCAGTCTTTCCAACTCGTCCACACGCCAGTCGATGATGCGGGCCAACTCCCCGGTAGAAGGCGCACTGGCCCACAGCGCCAGCTGCCCACCGGGCCTGTTGGCCGCATCGAAAACCTGCACCGTGTGACCGCGCTCAGCGCAGATACGCGCGCATTCCAGCCCCGCAGGCCCTGCGCCGATTACGCTCACCTTTTTTGAGGCCTTGGTCGGTGACAGCGCTACGCCTGGCGTGGCTACAGTGGGGTTTTGAATACAGCGAATAGGTTTGCCGGCATAGCGGTTGGCAATGCAGACATTGGCGCCCACGCAGATCCGGATACTGGCCTCAAGGTGGCCGCGAATTTTGGGCAGAATCTGCGGGTCACAGATATGCGCGCGAGTCATGCCGACCATATCGGCCTGACCATGGGCAATAATGTGTTCCGCATGGGCTGGGTCGATAATTCGGCCCACCGCAAACACCGGCAGGTTAACTACCTCGCGTATTGCGCCGGCAAGATGCACAAAGATGCCGTGGCGGGTAGGCGTAGGCGCCCAGTGACGGCTACGACCCAGGTGCGTAATATTGGTATGGGCAATGATGTTGAGATAATCGATCAGGCCCGTATCTGCTATTTGTTTGCAGATGATTTTCATCTGCTCAAGATCCAGCGCGCCGGGCTCAAACTCGTCTCCCGGCAGGCGCAGCCCCAGCACATGATCCCGACCCAGTGCTCCGCGAACGGCCTCCAGCAATTCCATTAAAAAGCGCAGGCGGTTCTTAAGTGCACCACCGTACTTATCTGTGCGGTGGTTGGTTAAAGGCGAGAGAAAAGCCTGGGGTAAAAAGCCGAATGCACCCAGTATCTCCACACCGTCCATGCCGCCGGCAGCCGCTCTTTTGGCGCCTTGAGCATGGGCATCAATCACTTCATGAATCTCATCCAGCGTCATCTCGTGGGCAATATTGCCGTTGATCTCCGAGCGCACGGGTGAGGCTGCCCAACTTTCGAGACCTGGCTGGTTGATCAGCACGGTGCCCCCACTATGTGCCAGTTGTGCCAGGATACGACCCCCTTTTGCGTGAACCGCATCGCTTAATGCACGGTACCCCGGCACGATATCGTTGTTGAGGTTCCAAAGTGCATCGGAGTTCACCCCTAAAAGGCCGGATTCATGCACCGGGGTGCCACCGGTGATCTGCAGACCCACCCCATTATGTGCGTAGTTGCGGTGATAGGCGATGTACTGCTCAGCGGGTTTATTGTCTTTGGCAAAGCCCGGGACATGGGCTGAGACCAGCACGCGGTTGCGTACTTCGATGGGGCCGATTTGCAGGGGACTCAGCAGGTGCTTGAAAGCGCTCATAGGCGA
>CAJWEF010000213.1 GCA_913031305.1 uncultured Acidiferrobacteraceae bacterium | reverse complement strand
CCTGCCGGTGCAGGTGGGTGATCAGGTGAGTTGCTACTGCAGCATGGAGAGGGTGGGCACAACGTCTGTAGCCGTCAAGGTCGAAACCTGGGTCCGGCGCCGCCATGATCAGGCTGAAGAACGGGTGACCGAGGGCCTGTTCACTTTCGTGGCTATTGATGCTGCGGGTCGGCCACGGCCGGTCAGGGCAAGCGCCTCCTGAGCCTCGTGGAATCCGACCAGCCAGGTCGATTGGAGCATTTCGCAGCCACCTTGAGCGATGCCGGGTTGCCGCCGTTGGCGTCTTGGCAGCCGCCGATGGTGCGGGATATGGACCTACATATTGCTCGTGATGGAACCTGGCACTACCTGGGTTCGCCAATACAGCGCACACGACTGGTACGTTTACTCTCTAAGGTATTGCGCCGCGAAAATGAAGAATTCTTCCTGGTATCACCACAGGAAAAACTGCGCATCCAGGTTGATGATGCGCCATTCGTTGCGGTTGAGATGGAGCGCCTGGGTAAACCTGACGATCAGCGGCTGGTTTTTCGCACCAATGTGAATGACGTCGTTGTTGCAGGAGCGGATCATGCAATCTGTGTCGTGGAGGATTCCAGAACCGGGGAGCCTGCCCCCTACATCGGTGTGCGCGACGGCTTGGATGCATTAATCTCGCGCGCAGTGTATTACGAACTTGCCGAAATCGCACGGCCAGCGCCAGCGCCGCGCCAGCATACCCTGGGCGTCACAAGTGAAGGATGTTTCTTTGCGTTGGGCAGCAACTGTGAGCCATAAACAGGTTCTCGAGAAACTGGTCGCCTACCTGCGTGAGGAGGTGCCTATGGTGCGTCAGTTCGATGTTCGCTCGGCCGGGGTGGATGCTTCCGGGTTGGTTCTCGAGGTACCTTTGGCCATCAATTTCAACGACAAGCGTAGCGCCTTTGCCGGCACCCTGGCATCGCTTTGCACACTGTCTGGATGGGCTATGACTTCCCTGATCTGCGAAGCCACAGGCCTTAAGGCGGATATTGCGGCGATTCATAGCGAGATAACTTACGCCAGGCCGTGTACCGAAGAGAAAGTGCGTGCCACCTGTGGCTGGCCAGCCGATGCGACTGCCGCGGCATTCACCACTGCTCTGGCGAGTCAGGGGCGGGCAGAGCTCTCGCTTTCGGCCCGGGTGCTGTCGCGAGACAAAGTCGCGGTACGTTTTTCAGGGAATTACATCGCCCGGATGCTTTGACGACCCGGGCGATGTATGCGTCAACGGTCAGGCTTTTTCCAGTGCGTTTTCAAGATCGGCGATGATGTCTTCGACATCTTCAATGCCAACCGACAATCTGACCAGGCCATCGGTCAACCCCCGTTTACGCCTGTCTTCAACCGGAACATCGGCATGGGTCATGCTCGCCGGGTGGGTAATCATGGTTTCCACACTTCCGAGGCTCTCGGCCAGTCCACACAGCTGCACGTTATTCATCAAGGTTTTGCCAGCCTCAGTGCCGCCTGTCAGTTCGAAGGTGATCATGCCGCTGAAGCCAGACATCTGCGCCTTGGCCACGGCGTGCTGCGGGTGGGAGGGTAGGCCAGGGTAGAGCACACGGTCGATCTTGGCATGTGACTCGAGAAACTGCGCCACCTGCATTGCAGATTCCTCGTGACGCTTCATTCGCAAGTGCAAAGTTTTTAGGCCACTGAGGTTCAGCCAGCAGTCAAATGGGCTTGAAACCGCACCGATGGTTTTCTGAATATATTTCATTTTCTCAAACACGTGCTCATCGCTTGTGATCAGCACGCCACCGATGATCTGGTTATGGCCGGCCAGGTACTTGGTTGTGCTGTGCATGACGATATCGGCACCAAAGTCGAGCGGCCGGAGAAACACCGGCGTTGCAAAGGTGGAATCAACACCGAGCAGAATGTTGCTCTCGCGAGCGATACTGACCATGGCTTCCAGGTCGCTTACTTTAAGCAGCGGGTTGGTCGGTGTTTCAATCCAGAGCATGCGGGTAGCAGGCGTAATTGCAGCGCGCACGGCAGCGGCGTCGGTAGTATCGACGTAACTGACGCTAAGACCCTGCTGAACAATGACGTTATCCAAAAGGCGCGTGACACCACCGTACACGTCGTCTCCGCAAACAATGTGGTCTCCGGAGGAAAACAGCTTGAAACAGGCGTCAACAGCCGACATGCCGCTGGCGAAGCTTATAGCGTACTTGCCATTCTCAATGGCAGCAAGATTGTCCTCGAGCACCTGGCGGGTGGGGTTTGACGAACGCGTGTAATCAAAGCCCAGATCCCGGCCTACTTCGGGCAGTACGTATGTGGCAGTTTCGTAGATCGGCGGCAGGATAGAGCCGGTGGTGGGGTCCGGGCTGATGCCAGCACGAACAACCTTGGTATCAAATTTCAACGCAGTTCTCCAGTTATTCAGAAGTTATCGATGGATCTGTCAGGCAGCCCGGCGGTTTTTCTGGGTGATGAATTCCAGTAGATCGATCTTGTTGATGATACCGGTAATGACTCCGCCGTCGACCACGACAGCGACATTGTTGTTTTCGAAAATCTGCTGTACATGACTGAGCGCCTCGTGCGGTTCGACCTTTCCCTGGAGTGGCCTGGCAACATCGCGTGAGGCATCCTCCAGGGTGTGTTCGCCGCTTGCGACTGCTCGCAGGATGTCCAACTCTTCGATCATTCGTAGATCGCCCTGACCAGAGGCTATAGGCATTTGTGAGATACCGGCGCTTGCCATACGTGCGATGACATCTTTCAGCGCTTCGTCCGGGTCAGCGAAGGCGATTTCCTGCTGCTGAAAGTCGAGCAATTCCTGTACGGTACCCAGGTGCACGCCGGGACCCAAATAGCCCATATCGCGCATCCATTCATCGTTAAAGCACTTGCTGATATAACGATCCCCCGAGTCACAGACGATCGCCACAACGATCTTGCCCGGGCCGAGTTTTCGAGCCTCTTCCAGGGCGCCGAAGAATACGGTGCCGGTTGAGCCACCCGATAAAATGCCTTCCTGGCGGGCGAGACGTCTCGCCATCAGAAACGAGTCACGGTCGCTCACGTTGATGACCTCATCTACAACTGAAAAATCCAGGGTATCTACCATAAAGTCGTGACCGATACCTTCGACACGGTATAGCGACGGGGTGCTCCACTCGCCTTTTTCGTGGGCTTCTTTATAGATGCTACCGTAAGGGTCCGGCCCGACTACGCGGACCGTTCGTCCAGCCTCGCCAGCTTTTTCTTTCAGATACTTTCCAGCGCCGGATATGGTTCCCCCGGTGCCAAGGCCGGCGACGAAAGAATCGATTTCGCCGTCTGTCGCTTCCCAGATCTCCGGGCCTGTGGTGAGGTAGTGGGCTTCAGGATTGTGCGGGTTTGAGTACTGGTCTGTATAAAAAGCATCCGGGGTTTCTCGCGCGACACGCTTTGCTACTTCAACATAACTGTCTGGATGGTGATGATCCAGATCGGTCGGCGTGACAATCACCTCGGCGCCGTAGGATTTGAGCATGTCAATTTTTTCCTGACTCATCTTGTCAGGAATGGTAAAGACGCAGCGGTAGCCCTTAACGGCGGCTGCCATTGCCAGGCCCAGCCCGGTATTGCCCGAGGTGCTCTCGACCAGGGTGCCCCCTGGTTTGAGCAGCCCGGCTTCTTCAGCCCGCTTTACCATGTTGATCGCCATGCGATCCTTCACCGAGCCTGATGGATTCAGGTTTTCCATCTTTGCGTACACGGTCGCCATCCCCGGCTCGACGATGTTGTTCAACCGTACCAGGGGGGTATCCCCCACGAGGTCAATAATGCTGTCAACTGCTTTCATTAAGTAATCCTGATTCGTGATTCCAATAACTTTTTTGATTCAGCCCAGTGTTGTCGCCATACGACGTCTAAGCGGGTAAAAAATAATCAGAGCTATCGCTCGTTAGTCTTCTACGATTGATCGCACCGCTTCCACAGCCTGTTTTAGGTCTTCTGAGTCGGTAAAGTACCCGGGCGCGAACCGTACTGTTCCATTTTGCGGGACGGTGCCTAAGATCTCATGTACATCGGGCGCACAGTGCAGCCCCGGTCGGACACAAACTGCGTGGTCGGCATC
>CAJWEF010000212.1 GCA_913031305.1 uncultured Acidiferrobacteraceae bacterium | reverse complement strand
TCCCAGCACCACAAGGCCGCGTTCGGCCGCAAGGTGTGACAACCAGCCGGTGAACGAGGCTGCTGGCGCGGAGCGCCCAGCGGATGGCGCCGAGCCGAGCAGGGTTAACGCCGCCGGAAAGAGCAAGAAGGAAACAGCAAAAGTCACTGCCAGACCGATAGACATCATCCAGCCGAAATCGATCACTGGCTTGATGCTGCTGAATACCAGGGAACCAAAGGCCAAAATAGTAGTCAGTGCGGTATAAAAGCATGGCCACACCATCTTGCACATAGTGGCCAGCACCAGCTCACGATGTGATGATCCCGGCCGGTCCAGAGCCAACTGACGGTAGCGCACCACCAGGTGCACATTCATCGACATGGTCAGAATCAGCATCAACGATATGAAATTAGATGAGATCACAGTGACCTGCCAGCCGACCCATCCCAGCAGCCCGATCATCATCACGCCCGCGTAGAGGCAGCTGGCCAGTGGCAGCAACACCCAGCGCGGGGAGCGGAAAATAACGCTCAACATGCCAACCAGAAAAACGAAGACCCCAAAACCAAACATCATTAAATCCTTGCGGATAAACGTGATCATGTCATCAGCAATCATCGAAACGCCGCCCAAGTACAACTGGCCAAGATCGTCGTAACCTTCCATGACCTGGCGCAGCTGAACAATCGTATCGTGATTGCTCTGGTCTACACTTGCCTTAAGCGCCCGGTATTGGAGTCGAACTTGATCTAGTCGCGCCCTTTCAGCGGGACTGGCTATGCCGTCACCAACTCGTGCGGCGAGCGCTCGTTTTTCATCCTGGAGTTCGCGAAAACCAGGGGTGTCTTCAAGGTTTAACTGTAGCGCCGTGGTGGCGCCGTCGACACTGATAACAAGCTCGGAGAACACCGGGCTGGCGATCAGTTCCTCGCGGGCCTTTGCGAGATCGACCCCGGCGTCACGCAGGGTACGATAGTCGCCACTAAGCTGCATCAAAGACGACTCTCCCTGGGCCAACAGCGGAGCATCAAGCAGGGAAACCACCGATTCAATGCCTCCCACTGCACCGAGATCTTCGGCCAGGCGGGCAATGCGTTTGAGTGTTACCGGCGTAAACACCCCATCGTGCGGAGTCAGCGCAACCACCAGGAAACTGCGTGAGCGGTAACGATCCGACAGATCGCGAAATACCTGCAGATCGTGATCATCTTCCAGCAGCAAGGAATCTGCCGAGGCATCAAGGCGAAAATCACGCGCTTGCCAGACAAAAAACCCCAGCACCAGCACCAGTGCCAGTAGCACCAGAAGTGGCCGGCCGAGCACCCACGCGTCGTAGCGCCGAGCGAACTGGCCCATCATGCGTCCAGCAGGTCAGCAATCATGCGTGCCTCTTTGGCATGGTGGTAGGCAAACTCTGGGTCGGTCAGTATCAGGGCGCCACCACCAGGCAGTGTGTCCCGCACTGTCTGGATGACCTCCCGCAAGACCGGTAGCGCGCCATGGGCACAAAAAGTAACCGTGTAAGGAGAAGGCACCAAAGATGCACCTTCGCCGACATGCCAGCAGTTACCAAAACCGGCCGGCATTGCATCGGCAGTTACTCCGTCGACACAGATCGCCACTTGCGGAAAATCTTGGCGCAACGTCTCAAGTGCGGCCCAATCGGGAGCTGAACCCGGCTGGGATGTGAAAAGCAGCGCCTCCAGTTGCCCGGCGAATGATTGGGCCAGTGATCTGGCGAAAGAAACTCTCGCCTGATCCTCGCCTTCATCAGGACCTGCAGGACCAATTTCAACGATAAAACGAAACTCGGGATCCGTGTCCTCGACCCAGTCCTGCGCCCTTGCAACGTTCACCTCATGCATAGTATCAGATGGAACCAGTACCGCACGCAGGTGATTAGCATACCAGGAGAGTTGCCATTCCACCGGCAGATCCGGATCATAAAATGCCTCATTCCAGGCGGGATAAATCCACCCGCGAGTGCCAATTTGCAATGAAGTCTGCATCAAAGAACGTTAGCCCATCTCGCTCAAGCCTTTCCTTTAGAATAACCCGGATTGAACCCTATGCTCCGTGGTATTCGCAAGATCAGCAATCCTTTGAGTAATTTCCCGGCATGACCGAATCCTCTTTTGTTGCCGCTGGCCGCGCGGTAATCGCGCGCGAACACCAGGCTCTGGCAGAATTGGGGCAGCGGCTGGACGACAATTTCGCCCGTGCCTGCCATGCCCTGCTGGAATGCGCCGGCCGGGTGGTGGTCGTCGGCATGGGCAAATCGAGCCATATCGGTGGCAAGATCGCCTCTACCCTGGCAAGTACCGGCACACCCGCATTTTTCGTCCACCCAGGTGAAGCCAGCCACGGCGACCTGGGGATGATCATGCCCGGAGATCTCGTCATCGCTATTTCCAACTCTGGTGAAACCCCAGAAGTACTCACCATCCTGCCGATCATAAAACGCATGGGTGTTACGCTGCTGGCGATGACCGGGCGCACTGCATCCTCGCTTGGCGCTGCTGCAGATGTCTGCCTGGATGTCAGCGTCGAGCGCGAAGCGTGCCCACACAACCTCGCACCCACGGCCAGCACCACTGCAACGCTGGCGATGGGTGATGCTCTTGCAGTTGCGGTACTCAAAGCACGCGATTTTAGTGCTGACGATTTTGCCCGCTCGCATCCCGGTGGGGCGCTCGGTCGGCGACTGCTGGTGTATGTTCGGGACGTTATGCATACCGGTAACGCTCTGCCGCTGGTGACCCACACTACATCACTGCTTGATGCGCTGGCCGAGATGTCAGCCAAGCGCCTGGGCATGATTGGCGTCATCGATGATGACGGCCTGCTCTGTGGTATCTATACCGATGGAGATCTTCGGCGTTCGCTGAACCAGGGGGTAGATGTCAGCCGTTGCGAGGTGGGCTCGGTCATGGTGCAAAAACCTCACACCATATCTGCAACAACCCTGGCGGCCGAGGTGGTAGAGCTGATGCAGCGTCATTCGATCAATGGGGTTTTCGTGGTGGATGCTGACGGCCGGCCGACCGGCGCGCTGAATGCGCTGGATCTGATCCGCGCTGGGGTCTTCTGAATCCGTGCACCGCTACCTTGAGCGAATGGTCTTGCTGGGGGTGCTGGGCACTATGGCAGCACTCGGCATTTGGCTGCAGGTCAGCCTGTTGGAACCCCCTGCGGTCAAGCCTGCGCTGTCCTCGACCCATGAACCCGATTACTACATCCAGGAATTCACAGCGACAGGCCGCGACGAAGCTGGCGTCATCTACGTACTCAAAGCACAGCGCTTAGTGCATTTCCCGGACGACAACACCTCGCTGCTGGATGCTCCGCGCCTCGTGCAATATCAGGACGATCAGCCCTTGCGCCATACCACCAGTGAGTCCGGCTGGCTATCAGGCGATGGCAACGAGGTGCTGCTCACCGGCAACGTCAAGGTCACCCAGAACCCCAGCGAAGGGGATCCCGGCAGCGTTACCCATACGGAGCGCCTGACCGTTCGCCTCGAACGCGGTGGCTAAACCAACTCCGCCGGACAAGTTTGGTAAAATTTAGTTATGCACCGTGCTGTGACCCTTCTGCTGGCCTGTTTCGCCATAACCCCACTTAGCGCCCTGGCACTGGAGTCGGATCGTAACCAGAGTGCACTGATCGAAGCCGATGAAGTCGAATTGGATTTTGGCAGTGGCAAGCGAATCTACCGGGGCAATGTCTCTGTCCGCCAGGGTACCATCCGTATCCTCGCCGACGAGATAGAACTTTTTTACCGCGGCGAACAACTGGAGCATGCGGTGGCCAAGGGCAACCCTGCTGTTTTCCGCCAGAGGCCTGAAGGTAAGGATCACGACATTATCGGCACCGGCCAGACAATTGAGCTGGACGAGGTCCACAATATCGTCACCTTCATTACCGATGCCCAGCTAAGGCAAGGCCGGGATTCGATCGAAGGTCAGCGTATTGTGTACGATATGGCTCGGGACCGAATGAAGGTGCGTGGCGGAACTGCGGCACCGACCCGCACAACCCGCGCTGGCGAAGATGCACCGACGGCCACCTCGCAGAAAGATTCAGGCCGGCCCCGGCTGGTCATCCAACCTGATGCAAAAAAC
>CAJWEF010000211.1 GCA_913031305.1 uncultured Acidiferrobacteraceae bacterium | reverse complement strand
ACAGGTGAGCGCATTGTCTTTGTCGATCTTAAAGGATGGTGTATCGCCCCGATCATCTGTTACGACATCCGTATCCCGGAACTCAGCCGTGCCCTGGTGGTGGAGCACGGTGTTGATCTGTTGCTGCACTGCGGCGCTTATTTTCGAGATGAGTCGTTTTCCAGCTGGCACAGCTTTGCTCACACCCGGGCGATGGAAAATCAGGTCTACCTTTTAAGTTTGAACCGCGCTGGCGCGGACTATGGAGGTTCAATTTTCTGCCCACCGTGGATAGATGATGATCAGCCGGCGCAGTATTTTGAAATACATGATGAAGACTTCAGGCATTTGGAGCTGGACCCTGCTCTGTTGTTAGATGTCCGATCGCAGTACACTTTTCTTAAAGATCGCCTTGATGTTTATCGGCTCTAGCGCTCGGGTAGTTCATCCCCTGGTATTACTGCCTGAGACAGTTCCCACGATAGGGACCGGGTGACGACTGCTAAGTAAGTTAAGCCAACCCAGCGAGAATAGCATTCGATAGGGAAAACAAAAAGGGCGCCTTTCGGCGCCCTTTTTGCATCAGGCGACAAGGCCTGATTGAACAACAGATCTTAGTAATCGAAACGCAGGATGCCAACACCGGAGGATTCGGCGTTATCGCCATCGTGCACTTCAACGCGGAACTTCGCACCGCCGGAACTCCAGGCGGTGTAGCCGACGCTGTGCTCGGACGCGCTGTTCTTCGCGCCAGTCTGGACATCAAAGCCCAGCATACTGATCGTTGCACTCCAGCCGTCATCCGTGCCGACTTCGTTGAAGTTGGCGCCAAGGCCGACATCACCCAGGGACATGCTGGCGCCAACACCGGACCAGTTGTCTGCACCATCGCGGCTTTCGTACCCACCAGCCAGGCTGACGCCACCGACATCGTAGGTCAGCACGACGCCGGCCTGGTCAATGTCAGATGCTGCGACCACATCTGCTGCGATCCCGAAAGGACCCATCTGACCGTCATAGCGGGCGCTTTGTTGCATGCGGCCGTTATTCATGCCGCCGATGCAACCGTAGTTCCAGTGCGGGCAGGATTTCCAGATCACTTTTGTGCCGGTATCCCACTGCGAGCCAAGGGCAAAGCTGCCCCAGTCTCCCTTGAGACCGATCACAGTTACGCGCTGGCCAGCGGTAGCTTTAATGTGCCCCATGCCTATGTTCACACCAAACTCATGGTTGGCAAAAACAGTCTGGCCGTTACCGAGGTCGCTGCTGGCTTTAAAGCGAAGCCGGGACCAGCCATCGGTCAGGCTTATCTCGGAGCCATCGTACTTCAGCATCATCCGGGTAGAGCCCGAAACCGCAACATCTGCGATCGCAGCGGGCGCTGCCAGGATACCGGCAACAGCAATTGCGAAAAGTCTCTTTTGCATTATTTGGTTTCTCCTGATTAGGTAAAAGTGTTGCTCTTGTACAAAAGCGATCATATTGTCTCAAAAATGTGTCCTAAAAAGCACTACTAACTATCTAAATAAGGGATAAATGTTGCAAAAATGAGACAATTTGTGCACCTAGGGGGACCTCAAGGAACATCCAGGGCCCTGGATCGAAAAAAATTGTCTTTGGGCGCCTTTTTGGTATTAGGCCATACCGGCTGACTAAACAGTAGGATTTAGGAGCCCAGGCGCAGGATACCGACACCTTCGGTATCGGCACCATCGTTGGCGGTTTTTTTCCGGCGCTGGTGCTGCCACCAAGATGGATTCTGGAGTTCGCCCAGATCGCCCCGTCGGCAACTGAACCAGTTTGTTGATTGACCTCCACCGGGCAAGCCCCGCGTTAAGGCCAAAGTCTAAGCCCGTACCAGGAACGTCCTGTCGATAGCAGTTCGCTGCAGATGACGCGAGGACCCTAGGCGAAAAGAGCATATAGCCAACTTTCCAGCGTCGTCCCCACCACCGGCGACGTGTCTCGAAGTACGACGGTCTGGCAGTTCTTGACGGCAGCCGGGCGAGGGGCTCGTTCAGAAATCGGTTATACTGATGTTGTAGAGTCAAGCGGGCTTGTGAAGACTCTTGGAGGGACTACTCTGACTACGAAAATATCCTGACGAGGCTTGTTTTGTGAGGAAACCCAAACACCATTTGTCTCATTGGCCAGGCCTCTTTTTGGCAGCGGCCACGTTCTTCCTGTTGAGCGGGTGCGCACGGTTCGAAGTGCCGCCAGCCGACGCTGAGAGTCGTTCCGGTACCAGCGTCGTCACGAAGGACAGCAGTGATGGGTTCGGCCGTCACGAAGTTGGGCCGGGCATCACATTATTGCGATGGGGTGACAAAAATAACCCTTCAGACCGACAAGCGCCACTGAGTGAGGCCGACCCCGAATATGCCGAGTACCTCGAATGGAAGCGCTGGCGTGAATTTAAGGCTTACCAGGAATGGAAAGCCCAGCAGGGCGCGGCCAGTCCAGAGTCCTGATCTTGTCGTATCAGGTTGCAGCAGCCTGGCCAGTGTGAGCTTAGGGCGAAAAGCCAAGTCGCTTTAGTTGCTATCGGCAGCCGTCAGGCTCTCAAAGAGTACTTCCAGAATACGGTTTCCCAGTTCGCTTTGCTTGTTGTTCGAATCCAGTGCGTCAACGCGGGTTAATTCGCCCGCCGGTGTCAGTACCAGTTGAATATCTTGAGCCGGCGCGCTGACGTCCTCCTTCCAGAAAGCGAGACTTTGCACCCAGCTTTTGTCCCGCATGATGGTCGGGTCATCGTAACGTATCACGAAACGCAATGCCGACTTGTCGCGACTTGCCAGCGAGAAACCGGTATCTTGCAGTTGCCGGTCAAGGCGTTTCCATACGCCTGCGGCCGCGCCGGGAACCACCAGAGTGAGATAGCCCGTAGCGGTTTCTTCCAGCGCTAAACCTGATGTATCTTTGGTTTCGACAGTGACAACCTGTTCGGGTTCACCGGCGAAGGTGCGCAGTTGTACCCCAAGACGCTCGATAAAGGCATTTGCCAGATCAGTGTTGACAGCGTTGCCCTTGTCGTCCTTGATCGAAACCGTTGGACCGTTCTTGCTTTGCTCCAAAGTGATGCGGTAAATGATCGGGTCACTCAGCCAGGGAAGCCAATCCTTCCAGCCACCTTCGCTATCGGGTTCTTTGGTATCGTAATGGACTCGCAGATACCCCTGATCAGCACGACTTGAGATGATGTGCAGTCCCATATTGACCGTTGCGGCATCCAGCCGCTCCCAGCTGTTCTGGGAGGTATCATCGATCAGCAGGATCTGTTGCCCGTTTCGGGTAGTGATCGTCAATACACCTTTTTCTTTTAGTGCTTCTGCAATGGCTTCATTACGAGCCTCGTAAAATGCCTCGAGACTGAGATCCAGTTCTGTCGAGTGGTCCTGCTGCCATTTAAGGAAGTCCTGAAATTCAGCCATTTTCTGGAATTTCTGGAACTGCGAGTACTGACCCAACTCTGCACTGCTCGCATCGCGCGCGGCAGCGGAGAACTGTTGGCCGCTGGCATTCTCTTGTAGTGGTGTCAGGTCAGGCGGTACCTCGAGTTGAGTAGTATTGTTCCAGTCAGGAGTGGCGCGTTCAAGCTCTTCGGTGGAGCTGCAGCCGTACAGCGTCAACAGGATCAGTGGTGCGAGAAGGAGCAGGCGCAGGCAAATCTGAATCATATTGCAGGTTTTTAGTTTAGATCAGGGTGAGTCATTGAGAATATCTGACTCAGACACTCATTATAATGGGATTGTACTTGGCTGAGCGAAACTCGTGAGTGGATTATTGGTTTTGGACGAACAAGACAAGACACTGATTACAGGCTTGCTGCTGGCCGGGGGGCGGGCACGTCGGATGGGTGGCGAGGACAAAGGGCTTTTGCCCCTTGCAGGGCTGCCGCTTGCCGCATGGGCTCTTAAGAGCTTGTCAGTTCAGGTGGATCATCTCCTGATCAGCGCTAACCGCAACCACCAACGCTACCGTGAGCTCGGTGCAGAGGTCATCAGCGACACTCTGGGAGATTTCTCCGGCCCACTGGCGGGTTTTGCAGCAGGACTTGGGCAAATCCGAACCCCGTGGCTGGTTACTGTGCCGTGTGATTCGCCATTGGTTGTGCCCGATTATGTCAGTCGGCTTTGGGCTGCTATCGAGCCTGGAGGGATCGACGCTGTGGTTGCGCACGATG
>CAJWEF010000210.1 GCA_913031305.1 uncultured Acidiferrobacteraceae bacterium | reverse complement strand
GCAGGGCGTTCCATGTATTCGGGTACGCTTTCACCGAAGGTGCGTCGGGTAAGCTCATCCTCGGTGGTTTCACTGATATGGCAGGTACCTTGCATCTTACCCAACTTCAGCACCGTCACCCGATCAGATACCGCAAAGACCTCGCGCATCTTGTGCGAGATAAAAACAATACCCTTGCCCTCATCAGCCATGGCACGCAGCACCACGAATAACTGATCTGCCTCGTGTGGTGTCAACAAGGAGGTGGGTTCATCCAGAAACAAAACCTCGGGCTCATGGAACAGCACTTTGAGAATCTCGACCCGCTGCTGTTCACCAGCAGAAAGATCTTCGACGCGCGCGCGTGGGTCTACCTGCAGGCCATAGTGTGCAACCAGTTCATCGAGTTTTCGCTCAACGGCGTGCAGCCGAAAAGAAAAAGGTGGGGCTTTGAGCCCCACCATTACGTTTTGTGCCACGGTAAAAGCCGCCACCAGCATCAGATCCTGGTGCACCATGGCAATCCCATGAGCCAGGCCATCACGCGGCGAATCAAAACTAACCGGCTTGCCCTTGACCCGGATTTCACCGTCAGTCTTGCCGTAATATCCCGACAGAATATTGGCGATTACAGTCTTGCCCGCACCGTTCTCGCCCAACAGGGTGTGCACCTCTCCGGCACGCACGTCGAAATCCAGATGATCGAGTATCAGGTGCTGCCATACCCCCGGAAAGCCCTTGGAAAGACCGCGCGCCTCAAGCAGGATCTGTCCGTGAACAGGAGCCTTTGGTGCCTGCCCTTTGGGATCTATTACTGAATTAGCCATGCAAGTTGCCGATCATTCGCGCAGATAGGGAACGCCGAGGCCCTTGGGAAAGCGAACCCGGCCAATCGCACCTGCCACCACGGCCAGGGTCACAATATAAGGCGCCATCGCCACAAACTGCCAGGGAATGATTTTCTTGATACCCGGGTAGGTCGCAACCCAGGTGGCAAGGCCATCGAAAAGGCCAAAGATAAAACCACCCAGCAATGCGAGCAGCGGGTTGAGACCGCTGAATACCACGATCGCCAGAGCAATGAAACCACGGCCCGCCGTAATCTCCTTGGTGACTGCACCAAACCAATCGACACTGAGATAAGCGCCAGCAAGGCCTGCCAGCATCCCAGCGACAACCGCGGTACCAAGGCGCAGTGCATTGACTGGAAGACCCGCGACATCGGCCGCGCCGGGGTTATCTCCTGCCGCCCGGATCCAGATGCCGAGCTGGGTTCGCCGCAGCAGCCACCAGACCGCAAATGCCAGCACAATGGTGGCCGGCACCAGTGGGCTGAGATTACCCACCCCGAGGGGGATCAACGGTACCTGTATCTCACGCGATACGCTATGAAAACCGGGCGCTCCGAGGATAGTCAGCATCAGCGCTACAAAACCCAGCGCAAAAAGATTAATACCGACTCCGGTAATAAGCTGGCTGCCGCGCAGCGTGGTACTGATCCCGCCAAAGAGCAGTCCCACAAGTGCGCCTGCGGCCATCCCGCTCAGAAGGCCTATGGACGCGCTGCCGCTTGCCTCGGCCCCAAGAGCGCCAGCCAATGCGCCCAGCAGGAGAATGCCTTCCAGACCAATATTAAAAAGTCCTGCCGACTCCTCAATGGTTTCGCCAATCGCGGCCAGCGTAATCGGCACCATGGCATGCAGCGACAAAAAGAGAATACCCCAAAGATGCGCCATTTCCATGGTCAACCCCCACCACTCAGTTTACGCCGAGCTACTGAAAAGATCCGCCGCAATTCCGGTACCGCAAGTGTCACAATGATAACGCCCTCGATCACCCGTACCAGCTCGAACGGCACCCCCGGATCAAACTGCATGATCCGTCCACCGACCATTAATCCGCCAAAGAAAATCGCGGCCACCACAATCCCCACGGGATGATTGCGCCCGATCATGGCCACGCCAATACCATCAAAACCCAGGTTGACCAGTTGCGGCATGCCGCTCATGACCGCGTAGGTCGGCGGCCGCCCCATAACCTGCACTGCCCCGGCCAGCCCCGCAATCGCCCCGCCAATTAAAAAAGTGCGCATTACCTGTTTGCGCAGGCTGATGCCAGCGTAATGGGAAGCCTCGGCGTTATAGCCGGAGGCGCGCAACTCAAAACCGGCGGATGTGCGCCAGAGAAAAAACAGAATAAACGCTACCGTTATCAGTGCGATCACCAATCCGTAATTGAGGCTCGCCGTTGGGAGAATTCGGCCCAGGCGGGCGCTTTCGACAATACTGATGGTCTTCTCCCCGCGCTTGGGGTCGGTGAGCACATTCGCTATCAGGTAAAAGGCAAAGAAGTGCGAAATCCAGTTAAACATGATAGTCGATATGACTTCGTGCACACCGCGACCCAGCTTGAGCAGTGCCACCGGCAGACTCCAGATCATCCCAGCCACCATAGCCGCTATCAGGGAGACGATGATATTAAGTGGTGACGGCAGATGGATCAGACTGACAGCAACGGCCGCCAGGGCGCCCATATACAACTGCCCTTCGGCTCCAATATTAAAAAGACCACCGCGCATGGCGATGGCAAAGGTCAGTGCTGTCAGGATCAGTGGCGTTGCGTTGGCGAGCGACTCGGCCCAACTGTAAACACTGCCAAAACTGCCACTGAAAAGTGACAGGTATGCTGCCAGAGGATCGTAACCAAAGGCCAGCATGATGAAAGCACCAATCACCAGGCCAATCAGGCCAGCGAGCAACGACTCAATAAGTGGGCCCACCCGCCGCAGCCATTGAACTGAGGTGGTCATAGGATTCGTCTGTAATGTGACGCCAACCGCGTCATGCTGAGATCACACATTGTGAAGATCAAAACAAAGAACCAGGGGGGTTAAGTACCCCCCTGGTTTACAGTTCTCGCGTGTCACGCAAGAGAGAAAATGCCATCAGCATCTCCCTGCTTGAAACACTTCAATAAGTTTGCGAGTGTCGTTTGATCTTCTGCTTGATCCGCAAACTCAGTCGGGATACTTGGCACGAATATCGCCGATCGTATCCGCACACCACCCACAAGGGACTTCGGCTGCACCAGAGCTAATCTGCCCCTGCAATTCGGTGACGGCATCCCAGATCCAGCCGGGAATCGCATCACGCATTGCTATCCAGTTGCTGCTAATCTGATCGCGATCCGAGGATTGAATGGCACCACCACTGACACCAAACTCGATAAAGTCGGCCAGATCCTGCTTTCCGGACATAGCGATGCCGCCATTGTGCGGGCCCAGAATCTGCACGCCGCCCTTGAAAGTTCCGTTAACTACGGACTCAATGGCACTGTAAACACCAAGATCGACGCGCTTCATCATGCTTGCCAGAACCCGATGACCATCGCCAAGGTAATCCTGGTTGGCATCCACACCAATCATAAACGGTGGGCCAGCGGATTTGCCCTTGGCTTCCAGATGTTCGGTAATGGCCTCAAGATCGCCAATACCTAAGGGGCCGGCCACGTTGTAGATCAACCCAGCGCCTTGGGCCAGCATGGCCTCAGTGGCCACCTTACCCTTGGCAATATCGCTGAAAGTTCCGGTGTAAGTCCACAAAAGGCCCACATCAGCCTTCTTACCCGTGACCTCGGCATACTTGGCGTTACCCCAATGCATGCCGAAGCGATACCCGGCTTCAAATTTGTAAAGCACAGGAATTTCGATACCCAGCACAACGCCAATCTTGTCATAGCCATAGTGCGCCGCGACCATTGAAGATAAAGCCCCCACCAAGGCAGAGCCTTTATTTTCTTCGTAACCGATCTCCATCAGATTGGGCTTGCCAAGCCAGGTGACATCGATAATGGCAAACTTCTGATCTGGAAATTGTGCGGCCACCTCGGCCATTGCATCGGCCAGCAAAAAGCCTACGGCAACGACCAGGTCAAACTTACCCGAGCGAGCAGCGTTTTGCATGTTGGGCAGGTAATCTGCCGCTGAGTTACTCTGAATCTCAACAACGTCGACGCCAAGCTTGGCTTCAGCCTCATCCGCGCCTTTAAAGCCCATATCGTTAAACGAAAGATCGCCCCGGCCTCCAACATCCAGCACCAGTGCCACTTTGCCGCCGGCCGTAGCCGTGTTCATGAACGGTCCGCCCGCCAGCATCAAGAGTGCGGCTACCATAGCCGCTGATCTAATCAAC
>CAJWEF010000209.1 GCA_913031305.1 uncultured Acidiferrobacteraceae bacterium | reverse complement strand
TCCGCCCAACCCGACCGCGGCAAGCTCAACAGAGCCCACCCGCCCCATCATCAGAATGGCTACGGTAGTATTGCTCACCTGGATGATCTGCGTCAGTATGATCGGCAACCCCAGCGTCAATAGACCGCCCAGTTCACTTTTAAATTTAAATGTAACAACGCTCATTGGTTAGCCGCAGGCCTGGATTCGCTTGGCTGCCTCTTCAACTTAACCAACAGATCGATCAAGCCGTGGATGATATAGATGCCGCAACAGGCTGGCCGCAAAGAAACCCCCTGCCACAATCACCAGTGTTAAGGCCAGCCCATGTGGGTTCCACAGGTCCATGCTGACACCGCCGATAAGTGGTCCGGCAAAAGCGCCCATACCCCAGTACACGCCGAATGCCGCCATCGCGGTAGCGAGTTCCACCCCCTTGAACCACTGCCCAGCAAGAATCATTGTCACAGTGTAGACCCCGGCGAAGAATCCCCACCACAAGAAAAGCGTTATCCAGAGCAATGCCGGCACGCCGACGACAAACGGCCAGATCAGGGCGCCGAGAACCCCAACGAAGGCGCACACCACCAACACTTTACGTGCATCGAAGTAATCGGCTGCCCAACCAATGGGCAATTGCAGCAGTGCGCCGCCTATTGATGCAAAAAATAGCATCAGTACCGCGGAAGATTCATCGAGACCCACACGCAACCCGTACACCGGCAGCAAGCTGACGCCAGCCAGGTCTTTGAAAGCAACCACAAAGCAGGCAAGTGCCAGCAAGGGCGCAACACGTATAAAACTGACAATCCCAAAACCTGGCTCTTCAACCGAACTGGGTCTGTAGGTCCCGGCAAAAAGCAGTGGCAAACCGGCTAGCGCCATCAGCATGATGCCTGCAACAAACGGGGTTTTCCCTTCGACACCTGTCACGGACAGCATCAGCGGGCCCAGTGCAAAGCTCAGCGCCAGAGTCGTGTTGTACAAACCCATGACCCGGCCACGATGTGGCTCGGGGGTAATCTCGATCATCCAGGTCTCGGTCACCACAAAAAGGACGACACCAGTAAGCCCGCCCAGAAAACGAATCACAAACCAGGCGAAAATCGAATCGGTGCTCATTAAAGCAACGATCAGAACAATCTCGATAACCACACCAGCCAGCAGCAGTTTGCGACCCTCGATCTGGCGCATGAACCGGGGAATAACAAAAGACCCCAGCATCACGCCGACCGGCCCCGCCATCGCCAGGGCACCAATCAGCGTGGCACTGGCTCCCCGGCTTTCGAGAATCAGGGAAAGCAGTGGTGTAAACAGGCTGATGGTAATGCCATAAATACTCAAACAGCCGATCAGAGCCGCCAGGGCAAGCAATTGCTGACGGTCCCACAAAAAACCGTCAGGAGATGTTCGTTTGAAATCTTGGGCCATGGATTACCGCTGGATTAAATTCCGAATTGAGATCTGGTCTGACCTAAATCATGATCGCGTCAGTTGTCACCGGGCATCGCTGGCGCAGTGGTAAAATATGCGCAAAATGCCCCTTAGCATTTTGCGGTATCGCAACCAGGGTGAAGCACCTTTGTGGTCAACCGCTCCAATCCCACAAACTATTTGCCCGGCGTGCCCGGAATCTACCAGAGGTTTGATGAAATGAGTTACCAGCATATCCGCCTACCAGACAGCGGCGAGAAAATTAGCCTTAAAGATGGGCGGCTGAACATTCCTGACCAGCCCATTATCGGCTATGTGGAAGGCGATGGCATTGGCCCCGACATCACCCGGGCCATGTTACGGGTGCTTGATGCGTCAGTGGAAAAAGCCTATGACGGCAAGCGTCAGATTCACTGGTGCGAACTCTACCTGGGCGAAAAAGCCGGCTCTCTTTACGATGGCGACTACTTTCCAGCAGAAACCCTGGCTGCCATCCGTGACCTGATTGTGGCTATCAAAGGTCCACTAACCACACCAGTGGGTGGGGGTTTTCGCTCGCTGAATGTCTCACTGCGACAGGAGTTGGACCTTTATGCCTGTGTACGCCCGGTGCGCTACTACACCGGCGTACCCTCACCGATGCGCGAACCTGAAAAAGTCGACGTTGTGATTTTCCGTGAGAACACCGAGGACGTGTATGCAGGCCTGGAGTACGAATCGGGCACCGAGGATAACCTGCGCCTGGCGCGTTTTTTACGTGAGGAAATGGGGGCCACCTTCTTTGAGGGTGCGGGACTGGGCATCAAGCCGATCAGTCCGTTTGGCTCCAAACGGCTGGTCCGCAAAGCCATTCAGTATGCGATCGACAACCAGCGTGAGAGCGTAACCCTGGTACACAAAGGCAACATCATGAAGTTCACCGAAGGCGCCTTTCGCAACTGGGGCTATGAACTGGCCCGGGATGAGTTTGGCGATCAGGTGGTGACTGAAGAAGAACTCTACGCCGTGCATGGCGGAAAAGCACCCGAGGGTAAGGTGATCATCAAGGATCGAATTGCTGATATCATTTTCCAGTTACTGCAGTTGCGGCCTGCCGAATTTGATGTGATCGCCACCATGAACTTAAATGGCGATTATCTTTCTGATGCTGCGGCTGCCGAGGTTGGCGGCATGGGCATCGCGCCGGGAGCTAATACGGCCGACCATGTGGCAGTATTTGAGGCGACCCATGGCACTGCACCTAAATATGCCAACCAGGACAAGGTCAACCCTTCTTCGCTGATCTTCTCCGGGGTGATGATGCTCGAATACATGGGCTGGCGCGAAGCGGCCGACCTGATTAACGCCGCCTATCCCAAGGTTATTCAGGAAAAATTTGTGACTTACGATTTTGCCCGACTGATGGAAAACGCCCACACCGTATCGACCAGCACCTTTGCCGATGCACTGATCGCGCGCATTACCGGTAACGCTAAGGATCTTGCCCACTACGAACAGGAACGGCGCGAAACTCTGAAAAAGGAGCGCGCAGCCCGTGAAGCCAAGCGTATCAGTGATCCCATGGCGGCAATGAAAGACTCGGGCCGTCAGCCCTCCACTGCAGCCGGTATCATGTCGCCTTTAAAAAGCATTCCGTCTGAGACCAGCGTTGCCGATGCCATGCAGCGTATGCGAGAGTTGGGGATACGCTCGATCATGATTGAGCCCGATGAAAATGGAGACTGGGGTATTGTCACCCAGCGCGATGTAGTGACCAAAGTGCTCGGCGCAAACGCCTCGATCAACGATACGTCGGTAGGACAGATCGCCAATCGCAAACTTTTCAGTATTTCTGCCGACGCACCTCTGCCGTTGATTGCAGAGGCCCTGCGCGAATATGACGTACGCCGGCTCGTGGTGGAGGCCAAAGGCACACCGGTCGGCATCGTTTCGCAGACCGACCTGATCCAGGTGGTTGAGGAATTCGACTGGGGTTGGGAGTTGCATCAGTAGATTACAAAACCGGCGCATCAATCCATAACCGATAGGAGAGTTTCCAAGGTCGGTTAGCCTGGGTGAGAGCGTCTGGATATGGCAGCAAAAGCAGTATTGATCACTCATGGGGGCGATGGCCCCCAGGGCAATGATCACGCTTCAGGTATTCTGGCGAAGTTGGGCTATCAGCTTGACTGGTACCAACCCGACCAGGGTGATGTGCTACCCAAGATTGATGAGTCAGTCGCCATCACGCTGATCTACGGTGGCGGAAAACCTGAAGACGAAAAAGACTGGTACACGGCGCGCTACCCCTGGCTGCATGCGGAGATCGCCTTTGCAAAAGAGTGCATCGCAAATCAAATTCCCACCGTGGGATTTTGCCTGGGTGGGCAGATCATCGCCCACGTTCTTGGGGCCACCATAGAACCCCACCCCCAAGGCATGGGTGAATTCGGCTATTACCCTCTGACCTCAACTGAACAGGGCAAAGGTTTTTTTCCAGATAACTTTAAAGTCACTCAATGCCATTACCATGGCTTCAGTGCGCCAAGGGGTGCTACGATCCTTGCCCATACCCAGCACTTTGCCCACCAGGCATTTACCCATGGGAACACCACCTATGGCTTTCAGTTTCACCCGGAATGCTCTTTAGAGAACTTTCAACGCTGGCAGCATAAAAATCGGACGCTATATGACCGGCCCGGTGCACAAACCCGCGAAGAACAAGATCGGCTTGGCAGACCATCCCATGAATCCCAGGCAGCATGGGTGGATCATTTT
>CAJWEF010000208.1 GCA_913031305.1 uncultured Acidiferrobacteraceae bacterium | reverse complement strand
ACCCGCAAGCGCCATCACCGCCGACACGGTATGAGCATTATGGGTAGCAAACTGCGGATAAAAGAACTCCCGCCGTTCCAGCAGCTTTTTGGCGCAGCTGATATAGGAAAGATCCGTGCTCGCTTTGCGGGTAAAAACCGGATACCCGGTAAGGCCGAGTACCTGGGCGCGCTTGATCTCGGTATCCCAGTAAGCCCCTTTGACGAGCCTGACCATGATGCGCCGGCGATAACGCTGAGCCAGGCAATGCAACCAGTCGATAACAGCGCCCGCCCCAAGATAATAGGCCTGGACCACCACACCAAATCCGTCCCAGTCCGCGAGCGAGGGATCAGACATTAACGCCTCAACAATATCCAGAGTCAGATCGAGTCGCTCGCTCTCTTCGGCATCTATGTTAAAGCCCATGCCAGCGCTTCGGGCGAGTTGCGCCAGCGCCGCCACGCGCCCCAATAGTTCATCCAACACGCGCTGGCGTTGAGCGTGCTCAAAACGCGGGTGCAGGGCCGAAAGTTTCACCGAGATACCGGGGTTATCCCGCTCATGGGTGCTGGAACAGCCCGGTGCCAAGGCCGAGATCGCCTCAGAATAAGACAGATGGTAGCGCCGGGCGTCGGCCTCACAGCGGGCTGCCTCGCCCAGCATGTCATATGAAAAGGTATAACCTTTTTGATGCGCAGCGAACGAGTGCTTAAGGGCTTCGCCAATATCGCGGCCCAGCACAAACTGGCGCCCCAACTCTTTCATCGCTTCGGCGATGATCACGCGCACCGCGGGCTCCCCCATACGCTTTACCGCACCGCGCAGCGTTGCCACCATGCTGTCGGCCTGGGTCGGACTCAACAGACGCCCAGTCAACATCAGTGCCCAGGTTGATGCATTCACGAGAGACGAACTGGAGCGATTGAGATGCCGCCCCCACTGCCCAGGCACAATCTTATCCTCAATCAGGGCATCAATTGTGGGGCTGTCCGGCACCCGCAGCAGTGCCTCAGCGAGACACATCATCGCAACCCCCTCGTCGGTGGAGAGCCCGTACTCGGCGAGAAACGCTTCAAGCAGGTTGGCTGACCCCTGAGTGCGAACCTGCTCGATCAGGCTGACAGCCTGATCATGAATCTCAGCCTTTAGCCTGACTCCTGGATGCCAATCATTCAGCAGATCGGTGACGCGCGGCCCTTCCCCGGCGTTACGGACGTCATGAATGCGTTGCCGAGCGACATCAAGAGCTCTGCTCATGGGTGAGTCCTGCTCAGGCTCTTCCTGCCAATCAGGAAAGCCAGCCGGGAGATCGCCATGGCAGCTTCATCATCCACTCAGCGGCCAGAAATAAAGGATCGCCGGAAGGCTGACCGCAACAACAATAATCTCAAGCGGCAACCCCATGCGCCAGTAGTCCCCAAAATGATATCCCCCGGGGCCCATTACAATGGTGTTGTTCTTGTGCCCAATAGGCGTAAGAAACGCGCAGGAAGCCGCAACGGCTACGGCCATCAAAAAGGGGTCGGGGTTCAATCCAAGGCGCTGCGCAATCTCAAGGCCGATGGGCGCTGCAATCAGTGCTGTAGCCACGTTATTTAATACATCTGAAAGACTCATCGTCACGATCATCAGGATCGCAAGCACGACCACCGGCGCCAGACCCTCGGTGGCACCAAGGATCCATTGCGCGATAAGCGCAGTGCCTCCACTGCTCTCAAGCGCACTGCCCAGTGGTATCAACGAGCCAAGGAGTATAAGTACCGGCCACTCGACTGACTCATATATCTCCCCTGATTTAACCAATCCAAAAACAACATACACGACCGCAACCAGGCCCAGCGCCACCGGCAGATAAAGCCAACCTGCACTTGCCGCAATAATCGCCGCGGCAAATGCGCCCACGGCGAGCCAGGCTTTCTCACGCTGCAATACCTTCAGCCCGCGGTCAGCAAGCGCAAGGCAGCCCAACCACTGAACCGCGTAATCAAGGCGGTCCTCAGGGCCACAAAGCAAAAGGATATCGCCAGGGAGGATACGAAGCTTGCGGACCCGGTCACGAAAAGAACGCCCCTGGCGTGACACACCCAGTAACATGGCTCCATGGCGATACGCTAATCGCACATCAGTGGATGAGCGGCCGCTGATTCTCGCTCCCGCGGGCACGACAACCTCAACAATCGCCATTGATTCGCCCAGCAATTGCGTTTTTGAATCTGATATAGCGCTGTTCAGGCCAGCCGCTCCGACAAACTGTTCGATTGCTTCAGCACTGCCTTCGAGCACCAGAATATCGCCTGGGCGGACCTGCTCACGCCGCGCTGAACCGGGCAGCCTCACGTGATTACGCACTAACCCGGTGATGACAACATCGTTTTCTTCTGCAACCCCAAAAGCGTCGCGCAATGGTGCACCCACCATCTTGCTGTCTTTGGGCACCTCGGCCTCTGCGATATATCCGGTCAAGTCTGAAAGCGCACTGGAGGCATTGTCTTTACGCCGAGCCGATGGCAGTAAACGCCAACCCAGCAGTGCGACAAACGTAATACCGGCGATAGCGACGACAATACCGACCGGGGCAAAGTCGAACATCACGAAAGGCTCGCCAAGCGACTGCTCGCGAAACGTCGCAACCACGATATTAGGCGGTGTTCCGATCAGCGTGACCATACCCCCGAGGATTGTCGCAAACGATAGCGGCATCAACGTTGCCCCCGGGCCACGCTCGGCTCGGCGGGCGGCCTCAATATCCACTGGCATCAATAACGAAAGGGCCGCGACGTTGTTCATCACGGCAGATAACACCCCGCCAACACCGGCCATCAGGGCGATGTGGCTGGCGACCCGTTTCACTCGCGAGACCGACACGCGCGCAATCGCTTCAACCACTCCAGAGTTAAATAGCCCGCGGCTGACAATCAGCACCAGGGCGATAATGATGGTCGCCGGATGGCCAAACCCAGCAAACGCCTGATCAGCTGGGACAGCGCCAAGTACCAGCGCGGCGAGCAAAGCGCTGAATGCCACAAGATCGTAGCGCACTCTGCCCCAGATCAGCAGGGCGAAGACCGCCAGTAACAAACCGAACAGGACAAGATGTTCTGAGTTGGCAAGCATGATAGAAAGTGGGTTACGCGCTAACCCAAACCGCTACTTCGGTTGTAAGCGGATAGCGCCATCAAATCGGATCACCTCACCGTTCAGCATCTCGTTATCCACAATATGCAAAACCAGATCTGCATACTCCTCAGGCGCTCCGAAACGCTGTGGAAATGGCACCTGGCCAGCCAGGCTTTGCTGAACCTCATCGGGCATATCGAGCAGCATGGGAGTGGCGATGAGCCCGGGCGCCACCGTCATTACCCGAATCCCAAAACGGGCCAGTTCACGGGCAGCTGGCAAAGTGAGAGCCACCACACCGCCTTTGGACGAGCTGTAAGCGGCCTGGCCTATCTGCCCATCATAGGCTGCAACAGAAGCGGTATTGACGATAACACCACGGGCGCCGCTATCTGATACCGGATCAAGGGCGCTCATCCGCTCGGCCGTAAGGCGCAATACGTTGAAAGTACCCACCAGATTTACGTTGATCACCCGCTGGTAAAGATCCAGCTCGTGCGGTCCCTCGCGTCCGACAATTCGTGACGCCGCTGCAATTCCGGCGCAACTCACCACCACACGGGGCGCGCCCAGCTCATTAACCACCTGTTGCAGCGCAACCTCAACTGACTCGCCACTGGAAACATCAGCACCTAAGGCAAGACCGTTGATCGAATCCGCAGTCTGTTGTGCGCTTTCGAGATTCAGATCGACTATCGCGACCCGGGCTCCACGCTTTGCGAGCGCTTTTGCGGTGGCAGCACCCATGCCAGAACCCGCGCCTGTCACCAGCGCGGTCACGCCATTCAGATCCATCATATCGCGAGCTCCAATATCACTCCAGCCAAACTGGGTTAGACCAGGCCTTACGGCCATCGGCATCAACAACCGTAATCCGAAAATGTCCCGGCGTAAAGCGCTGCAATGACAAACGTGCCGACCTGATCCTGGTGCCCAGCACTTTGTCGGCCCGTGAACCACGCCCCGAGATCATCACCGCACGCGCTGGCGAACACTCGATGAGCACCTCATCGGCGCTAACTTCTATATTCTCAATCTGCGGCCCCTGAGATGAATAGTACGCTCCGGCTTTCAAGCTTTCCAGTATCGATTGCGGGTCCAGGCTCTGGGCCTTAACATGA
>CAJWEF010000207.1 GCA_913031305.1 uncultured Acidiferrobacteraceae bacterium | reverse complement strand
CTGGAGATCAGGCCGTAGATGATGCCAAACAGGCAAAGTGCCACAAACGAGCCTGTGAACACACCCAGTGTGAGTATGACCAGATCGGTCGTCTGCTCAACGCTGAAACCCAGAGTCTCGGACAGCCACAGTATGAGCTTTTGCATATGCGTACCCTTGCTCTCTTGCCTGGCGGTGAACGACCGCCCGACAAACTATTCTTGACTTTTATTTTACACCGCTATGCATCTCGTATTTGAGGCGCATCACTGAAGCGGTGTCATTATTAATCAAGAAAACCATTAACGAGCGATTAGCCTTTGCACTAACCGCTGGAAGGCTATTAATCCCCCAGATGTGACACCCGCCACATATTGCCACAAAACTACCTGTCAGGCTGCAGACGCCTACTGAGTAGAGATGCCTATTCAGGCCAGAATTTGACATAAATCAGAAGTTTTCAGGACCAACTCACCCCGAATCTACCAAGGAGTAATATCGATCGGCCATAAAGGCAAGCGCGAAAGACTCTGTACCCATATCCAACTGGCTGAAGGCGGGAAGACAATCATCGTTTGCGGCAAAAAAGCCCGGAACGCCAACCCGAAACTGTGGAATGCTCGCGTGAAATTGCGACAATGGGAGCAGAAGAACAACTGGCAGGGAGAAGCTTTCTACCCCAAACCTGACGTACCTAAGAACCCCTACAGATGCCTATGCGGCGTAGAAATTTTTTCTGATGAGGGCGGATCTCAGATCTGCGAAGAGAGCTGGATGTGGGCTCACAGTGCGATCCGACGTGTGACTGACCTTAGTTGACGAGAAACCCCGCCGCGGCGGGGTTTCTTTTTTATCATTCCGGAATCTGTTGCCCGGGCAAGAGGCTGACTACACCCCGCCGGTGCTCATCTCGAAAATGGGCAGTAGCAGTGCGATCACAACCATACCGACTACCCCACCCATAAAGAGCACCATGAAGGGCTCAATGATGGAGGTTATGCCCGAGACGGCCTCGCGGGTCTGGCGGTCATAGACCTCGGCCACCCGCTGCATCATGGGCCCCACCTGGCCGGATTCCTCCCCGAGTGCGATCATCTCGCGCAGCAGTACCGGGATCACCGGGGCATCAGCCAGTGCGGTGGCAAGCGGTTTGCCGTGGCGCACCTCTGCTAGCGCTCTTTGCATGATATGACTGATGTAACGGTTGCCGGAAACCTCCCCGGCAGAGGCAAAAGCATCGACCAGGTTGACTCCGGACTCCAGCAGCGTACCCGCAGTGCGCGCCAGCCGGGCAATCGCGAACTGGGCCATGAAGTTGCCCAGCACCGGCAGCTCAAGCCGGGTACGATCCCACTGAAAAGCGCCGCTTTCGGTCTTGACCCATGCCTTAAATGAAGCGCCCGCCACCACCACGCCCGCGACAACAGCTGGCCACCAGGTGGCCGCAAAGTCGCCGGCGTTAAGAAGAATCTGCGTAGGCCCCGGCAGGGCCCGGCCCATATCCTCAAACATGGTGGCAAACTGCGGCACCACGTAGGCAAACATCACACCCAGCGCGATCACCATCGCGGCCATCATCATCGCCGGATAGGTCATCGCGCTCTTAAAACGGTCTGCCAGTGCCTCATCTGCCTCGCGCATCTCGGCAAGGCGTACCAGCATCGAATCGAGAATACCGCCGGTCTCACCAGCGCGCACCATGCTGAGAAAGATGTTACCGAAATAGTTTGGGTAGCCCGACAGCGCCTGCGAGAAATCCTGGCCTTGCTGTATCGATGCGCTGAGATCTGCCACCATCTCGGCCATGGGCCCCGTGCTCTGCTGGCGCGAGACAAACTCCAGTGCCCGCGCAAGTGGGAAACCGGCTTCAAGCAAGGTGGCAAACTGACGGGTCAGGATGGTGATATCGCGCGGCTTGATCTTCTTGGCGCCACCCAGGCGCAGCGACAGCCCGCTGCCACTGCTATCGGCTCCCTCGTCCAACTGCTGCAACTGGATGCCCTGCCCCGCAAGCAGCGCAATTGCCTGCCTGCGGTCGGGCGCCTCGATAGTGCCAGCGCACGACTTGCCGCCACGCGCACCTTTGTACTGAAAAGACGCCACTAGTGGCCGACGCGGAACACCTCGTCCCGCGTGGTCAGGCCCTGTTCGACCTTGCTCAGCCCGTCTTCGAGAATCGTTGCCATACCGTTATCCCGGGCGTGCTGCTGAATCTCAGCGGAGCTGCGCCCTTCCATAATGAGTTTGCGCGTGTCGTCACTGATCAACAGCAGCTCATAGATGCCCAGGCGCCCCCGGAATCCACTGTAGTCGCAGTGGCGACAGCCTGGCGCATGCCAGACTTTGTCACCCTCACCCTCCTGCACCCGGCAGTCTGGACAGAGCCGGCGCACCAGGCGCTGGGCAAACACACCGATCACCGTAGACGCCACCAGGTAGGGGTCAACCCCCATATCGATCAGGCGCGTCACTGCAGTGGCGGTGTCGTTGGTATGTAGGGTCGAGAAGACCAGGTGCCCGGTCAGGGCTGACTGGGCCGCCGTCTCGGCAGTTTCGCGGTCGCGGATCTCACCCACCAGAATAATGTCCGGGTCCAGGCGCAGGATGCTGCGCAGCACCGCCGCAAAGGTCAGGTCGATCTTGGCATTCACCTGGATCTGCTTGATACCGTCCAACTGGTACTCGACCGGATCTTCGACGGTAATCACGTTTACATCGGGCGTACTGATCTCGTTAATAGTGGCGTACAGTGTCGTGGTCTTGCCCGAGCCGGTTGGGCCAGTCACCAGTACGATGCCGTTGGCCCGACGAATCAGCTCCTGCCACTGCGAGCCAATGGTAGGGCCCATGCGCAGGTCCTCCAGACTGACCCGGATGCTGGATTTATCCAAAATGCGCATCACCACGCTTTCGCCATGGACCGTGGGTACCGTTGCCACGCGCATGTCATAACTGCGCCCTTCGATACGCAGTGGGATGCGTCCGTCCTGCGGCAGCCGCCGTTCGGCGATATCAAGATCGGCCAGGATCTTGATACGACTGATCACCGCCGGCTGGTACTGGCGCGGCACGCTGTTCACCGCCTGCAGCAGACCGTCGATACGGTAACGCACCTCGAGCCTGGTTTCGCCCGGGTCCAGGTGAATATCAGACACCCCCCGACTGATGGCCTCGGCAAAGATACTGTTGACCAATTTAATGACAGGTGCCGCCTGGGCCTGTTCCTGGATATCGTCCAGTTGTTCCAGTTGTTGCCAGTCATTCTCGCTATCCTCACCAGTGCTCTCGTCATCCACCTGGCTGAGGTTCTGGTAAGTGTTCTCAATCAGCCGCTCGAGAAACTCCGGCTCGGTCAGCCGCAGTCGTATCGGCGCGCCCAGTAGCTGGGCGCACTCACTGGCAACAGAGCCCAGAAATGGAGTCGTGGTCAGTACCTGCACGCCCTGAGCATCGTAAAAAACTGGAAGCAGACAGTGCATACGCGCAAAATCGCCAGGCAGGCGTCTTGGCAGATCGGTGTCGATCAGTAAATCATCAGTTGGAAAAAGCGGATCGATACCGGTTGCGCGTTCAAGCAACTGGAGTACCTGCCGGGGTTCCTGGTGGTTGTAGCGGTAACGCCGCCACAGGTTAACCGGGCTGTCACGCAACAGATCCAGGATTAACTGCGCTCCCGGGTCAGTGTCCGGCTGGAACAGCAGCGCATCGTTCTCCAGGCGTGGCAACGACAGTTCGCGGCTGATGCGCTCATCAATCTTGCGGCTGTGGCCGCGCAGCCGCTCCACCTGGGCCCTATCGAGCCGCCAGCACTCCCCGGTGCTCGCCACACGCATCGCCGCGTTGAAATTCCCGTGCTGTAGCAGCCCAGCTACTCCAGTCAATGCCCCTGTGCTCAGGGTGGCTACCGCAGTATCCTGCGCACTTTCCTTGATGATGCGGTACTCACCGCTGGCCACCAGAAAAGCCGCCTGGGCGGAATCGTTTTCGTGAAAAAGGTAGTCGCCGGCCTCGTGCTTCTCGAAGCATGGCGCCAGTTCCCGCACCAGCGCATACAGATCGATGGCGTTGAGTTCAGCGAAGAGTTGTGTCTTACGTAGCAGATGGTACTGCTGATCGAGTGCTGCGTTCTCGAGTAGTGCCTGACGATACTCGGAGTGAGACTCAAGCCATTCGTTAAAGGCCGGACGTGCCAGGGCTACCAGCGTGGTATCCTCGGCGGCCCGGTATTCCGCCTGGGCCTCACCGCCGTTTAG
>CAJWEF010000206.1 GCA_913031305.1 uncultured Acidiferrobacteraceae bacterium | reverse complement strand
CTACTTTGTTCAAAACGCCAATGAGCGCTGGTCGGCGACCCCCAAACGATAATTGCTGAGTCCAGGTTGGTTTTTGGAAGAGCAGGTTATGGTGCAAGAGTCACAACCGAATTGGCCGACTATGCTGGCCAAGACCAAGATTGATCATCCTAATGCCTGGACTACTGATTCTGTTCGCTCTAAATCTGATGTCGCCTACCCGTTGAGCAAGATGGAACTGGCCGACCTTGATCAGGCCTTGCGCATTGTTAAGGAGCGTGGCCTGGATCTTGAAAATATTAGGGTCCGGGATTTTTCTCTGACTGCACTAAAAGCCGCACTGACGCAGTGGTTGCATAAAATCCAGGAAAGAAAAGGTTTGGTTTTGTTAAGTGGATTTCCCGTCGATCGTTATTCGAAGGAGGATTGTGGGCTCATCTTCTGGGGGATTGGCGCACATATGGGCGAAGCCCTGTCGCAAAGTCTGGCTGGTGATCTGCTGGGACACGTCGTGAACCTTGGTGGCAAGAACGCCCGTTACCGCGCCTACCAGAACAGCACCGAGTTGGCTTTGCATGCGGATACGACCGATATCGTTGGGATGATGTGCCTCACACCCGCCAAGGAAGGTGGCTTGAGCGGCTATGCCGCGGCTGCTGCAATCTATAACGAACTTGTGGAAAATTACCCGAACGTTTTAATTACGCTGTGTGAAGGTTTTCACTACCATCTGTTTGGTGAGCAGGCAGAGGGTGAATCGCCGCGGCAGCAGTGACTGGGCAGCATTAATGAAAAGTGACGTTCAAAAATGGGAAGCCAAGTATCTCCATGCTGAGTTGGCACCGACGTTGCGGGTGGATCCATTGCTTGCAAGGTATATCGACACCCGGGTTGACGGGAGCCGAGCTCTGGATGTCGCGGCCGGCACTTGTCACGCCAGTGTGTATCTGGTGCAGCAGGGTTTTCAGGTTACAGCGCTTGACTGCAGTGCCGCTGGCTTGGCTCTGGGTCAGCGCCTTGCAAAGCGCGAAGGCGTGGCAATCGAAATCTGTGAGCTTGATCTGGATAAAGCCGTTCTGCCCAAAGGACTCTGGGCCGTGATCTGCTGTTTTCGTTATCTCAACCGCAGCTTGTTTGTGCAGATGGCGAAGGTATTGGCACCCGGCGGCATTTTGATTTTCAAGACTTTCAATGTGCATCATCTCGTCAAAGCGCCAAGTTTTAGCCCGGAATATGTACTGCAACCCGGTGAACTGGCCTCGGCCTTTTTAATGCTCGATACGATTGAACTGGCCGATGGCGATGACCCGCAAGAGAACACATCGTGGATCGTAGCGCGTCGTCCACGCTGATCAACGCTACGACAAGCTGACAAAACGTTTTATCAACCGGCGGTATTTTTCTCGACCCAGCGCTCTCCCGAGGCGAGGGTTTCTTTTTTCCAAAAAGGCGCGGTCGATTTCAGCGCCTCCATAATCTCACGGCAGGCATCAAAGGCGGCCTTTCGGTGTGCTGAGAAAGTTGCAACCAGAACAATATCCTCGCCGGGTTTGAGTTCACCCACACGGTGAATCACCAGTGCATCGTCGAGGTTGTGTGCAGACATGGATTGGTTCACCAGAGCCTGTAAGTGTTTTTCGGTCATGCCGGGATAATGCTCCAGCACCATCGCTTGTACATCATCCCCCTCATTAAAATCACGCATGGTGCCAACAAAAACGGCGCTGGCACCACTTTTGCTTCTCGCAAGGTGATTGGAGCGGTAATCAGCCACGGCCTGCCAGGGGTCGAAGGCATGTTCCAGAATCTCAATACCCATCGCTACCTCAGCCGCCGGTCACAGGCGGAAAAAATGCCACCTCGTCGCCGTCAGCCACCGTCCGGTCCAGCGCAGCGTACTCTTTATTAATGGCTACCAGCATTTCTTCATCGGCTTCTTGACCGCTGGCTGATGTCCAGACATCACGGACGGTTGTTATGCCTTGCGCGTCTATTTCTAGAGTAGCGCTGCCAATGCGCTCTTTCAGGCTGGCGAAGAATCGGACGTTGATGCTCATGAATGGAACAGGGTATTAAGGAAATCAAGGTGATGGCAACCCTATAATAGGGCGAGACCTATTTAGCCACAAGCGAAGGTGTTGCCCATGTCCAGCAAAGTCCGTGAATTTGTTCCAGTTCCCATCGCAGTGATGACAGCATCGGATTCGCGTACTGAAGCCGATGATAAGTCAGGCAAGTTGTTAGTCGAACGCCTGACGGGCGCGGGTCACCGGATTGTCGAGAAAGTTATCGTACCCGACGATATCTTCCAGATTCGTTCTGTCGTGTCACGCTGGATCGCTGATACTGGGGTTCAGGTGGTACTGACCACCGGAGGTACCGGCGTGACCGGCTTTGATGGAACCCCGGAGGCTATAGCACCGTTGCTGGAAAAAGAGCTCGATGGCTTCGGTGAGATCTTTCGGGCTGTGTCCTACGAGGAGATCGGCACATCGTCATTGCAGTCACGCGCTGTGGCTGGGGTCGCGAACGGCACCTATCTTTTTTGTCTGCCCGGATCCTCCGGTGCCTGTGCAACCGCTTGGGATAAGCTGTTGCAGTTCCAGCTTGATTACCGCACCCGGCCGTGTAACCTGGTTGAGCTGATGCCGCGCCTGCTGGAGCATCGCTAGAGCCCCAGGAATCTTCCGCAAGCCAGCATCGGCCGATCAGCAGAACCACCTATGGCTATCGGCAATTGATGCAAGGAAAGTCCCGACAAGAACAATACGGGACGCTCTGGTGGATTGCCCATGCACTTGTTCAACTGGATAGTGAAGCCTGCTAGAGAACCCGGGCCTATCTATGACCGACTCCACTGAACCTTCTTCAGCGATGCCACGTGCTGCTCGTCGACGTAAAGGCCGCACAAACGCGCCGGCACGCGTCGGGCTGGCCCAGTTACCCTGGGGTCAGCCGCGATACCTCGATGCCCCGATTGAGCCTTTGGATGCTGAAGGTATCGACAAAATTCATAACGCGGCGATGCGTATCCTCGAGGAAATTGGCGTCGATTTTTTGCACGATGATGCCCGGGAAATTCTCGCCCGGGCGGGCTGTGACCTAAAAAAGGATTCTGTAACAGTGCGCATGGATCGTGCCCTGGTGATGGAGCAAGTGGCCAAGGCGCCAAAGCGCATCGTGATGACGCCGCGCAATCCAGCCCGCGCGCTTGTGTTTGGGGAAACCTACGCCGCTTTTGGCCAGGTTGCGAGCCCACCCAATGTCTCGGATCTTGATCGTGGTCGACGGGTGGGTAATCGCACCGATTACCAGAATCTATTGAAGCTGGCGCAAAGTTTCGAGTGTATTCATTTCACTGGCGGTTACCCGGTCGAGCCAGCTGACCTGCACCCATCGATTCGCCACCTCGATTGCCTGTTCGACCTGCTGACACTGACAGACAAGCTGGTGCACGCCTATTCTCTGGGCGTTGAGCGTGTCGAGGATGCCATGGCCATGGTACGCATTGCGGCGGGCCTGGATCAGGAAGCGTTTGAACAAGCCCCGCGGATGTTTACCAATATCAATTCTTCTTCGCCATTGAAGCACGATTGGTCCATGCTCGATGGTGCTATGCGTCTGGCGCGACACAACCAGTTGGTCATCATTACGCCTTTTACTTTGGCAGGCGCGATGGCGCCCATCACGCTGGCAGGAGCAATCGCACAGCAGACCGCCGAATGTCTGGCGGCGGTTACCCTGCTGCAGCTGGTTCGCCCCGGTGTTCCGGTCGCCTACGGATCGTTTACCTCTAACGTAGATATGAAGTCAGGTGCCCCCGCTTTTGGAACACCTGAATATGTACGCGCCACCCAGATCTCAGGGCAGATGGCGCGGTACTATGGCCTGCCCTGGCGTGCGTCCAATGCCAACGCGGCTAATTGTGTCGATGCCCAGGCCACCTGGGAGAGCGCCGCTTCACTGTGGGCATGCTCCAGCGCTAACGCCAACATTGTTTATCATGCGGCGGGATGGATGGAGGGCGGCCTGTGCGCAAGCTTTGAGAAATTCATCATTGACTGCGAGATGCTACAGCAGCTGAGTTATTACCACCAACCCATCGGCATAACCGATGATGATCTTGCGATCGAAGCTATTCGTGCCGTTGGGCCCACCGGTCATTTTCTCGGCGCAGAACATACTCGGTCACGCTACAAGAGCGCTTTTTACAGTCCGTTTCTCTCCGATTGGAGTAACTTCGAGAACTGGGAGCAAGCAGGCGC
>CAJWEF010000205.1 GCA_913031305.1 uncultured Acidiferrobacteraceae bacterium | reverse complement strand
ACCTGTCCAGGTTGCTCGCAGCAGTTTGCGGGCGGTGATTTACGGCGGGGGGCGTAACCGACCTTTGCGCGTGCTGTATCTGGATCGTAATTCTGATATTCGCACTGGGGACCTGCTGGTAACCTCCGGTCTGGCTGGCCGCTATCCTGCTGGATACCCGGTTGCTCTGGTCACCGCAGTGGAACGGAATCTCAGCGAGTCATTTATGAGTGTTGCCGCTGAACCGACCTCGCATCTTGGAAGCGAACGTGAAGTTTTATTGCTCTGGCTGTCGGCGCTAGATCAGCCGGTGGCGAGTGACTTGCTCGACTCAGAAGGTGAGTTGGTTGATTAACGTCAATACAATGCAGCGCCGCACGTGGGTTCCGATTGCGACGGGGATTGTTGCCCTGGTATTTTTCGCGCTGCCGGCCGAAGAGCCCCTGCGAGGGTTTTTGCCAGACTGGGTATCTCTTGTCCTGATTTACTGGACTTTTGCTTTGCCGGCACGAATGATGGTCGGAATGGCGTGGTCGGCTGGGTTGGTAGTCGACATTGTGAGCTTTGGCTTGCCTGGCGCCTATGCTCTGAGCAAGGCTGTGCTGGTGTATCTGGCGCGCGTTCTGGCGCTTCGGGTGCGGACCTATCCTTTGTGGCAGCAGACAATTGTCGTATTGGGATTGCTCGGCATTGAGGCGCTGATACTGTCACTCATCGATTTTATTGTTAGTGGCGACCTGACCGGGTTGCAACGCTGGACCGCCGTGGTGGTGGGTGCTCTGGCATGGCCCGTGGTTTACTGGATCTTGCGTCGCGCCCGTCACCTTGCGCGGCTCGGCCACTGAGGGGCTAGACATGGCGGCGACACAGTCTTTTAACCGGCAACCTATGGAGGCGAGTGTTGTCAGGGGTCGGCTACGACTGGCCGGGTTGTTGGCGCTGGTGCTTTCTGCATTGCTTTTGTCACGGCTTTACGTGTTACAGGTCGCCGAATACAGTCGTTACCAGACTCTGTCACTTGAAAATCATATACGCCTGCAGGCTCTGCCGCCTGTGCGCGGGCTTATCCTGGATCGTAACGGCATTGTCTTAGCTCGCAACACCGCAGTCTACACCCTGCAGGTAATACCGGAAAAAGTTGGCGATATGGATTTGCTGTTACACGAGGTAGGCAAACTGGTCGATCTTGAAGAGGATGACATTGCAGTATTCAAGAAAAACCTTAGACGCCGACCAAGATTTGAGAAACACTTGCTGAAGTCGAAGTTGGATGACGTTGAAGCTGCACGTTTTGCAGTTAACGAATACCGTTTTTCTGGTGTGACGCTTGAGGCCATGTTGCACCGCGATTATCCGTTGGCTGATCTGACCGGGCATGTACTTGGTTACGTGGGCCGTATCAGTGAGCAGGACGAGGCGCGCCTGGACTCTGCTGCGTATCAGGGCGTATCTCATACCGGAAAGTTGGGTATCGAGAGTTATTACGAGAGCTTGCTTCTCGGGCGTTCTGGGTTCGAGCAGGTCGAGATTGACGCCCATGGCCGCACCTTACGAACCATCAACCGGGAGAGTGCGATACCAGGGCAGAATCTATACCTCAGCCTCGATGTTGGCCTGCAACGAATAGCTCGGGAGGCGTTGGGCAATCGCCGTGGCGCCGTTGTCGCGATGGATCCGGGCTCGGGCGAGATATTGGCGATGGTCAGTGCCCCGGCTTATGACCCCAACCTTTTCGTTGATGGCATCAGTCGGGAGACCTACCAGGCCTTAATCCAGTTGGCCGACAAGCCACTACTGAACCGCGCTCTGTACGGACGCTATTCTCCCGGATCGACGATCAAACCTATTATGGCTTTGGCCACTATGGACGCCGGGGTGAGCCCGCAGGAAAGGGTGTTTTGCCCAGGCTGGTTCATGTTGCCGGATAGTACTCGTAAATACCGTTGCTGGAAACGTACTGGGCACGGCAGCGTCAATCTGCACGATGCTATCGAGCAATCCTGTGATACCTACTTCTACCAGGCGGGAGCCCGTCTTGGCATAGACAAGATGGCTCCGTTTCTCTTCAGTTTTGGATTTGGCAAGCAAAGCGGGGTGGATTTACCGAGTGAACCTTCCGGTCTCGTCCCCACCTCCGAATGGAAGCAGGCCACCCACCTGGAACCTTGGTATCCTGGTGAGGATGTTATTACCGCGATCGGCCAGGGATTCCTGCTGACCACCCCCTTGCAACTGGCCCGCGCTAGCGCGATGCTGGCTAGCCGCGGTCGACTCGTTAAGCCAACCCTGTTGCGTCGTCAGGAGAACCCGCTCACGGGCGAAGCGCAAGAGACGCGGGTCGATGCTTTATCAGAGGCGCCGGCACTGGCCATAGACCAGAGGGATATCGAGTGGGTTATCCGGTCAATGACGGCGGTTATGCACGGGCGGCGCGGTACGGCACGAGCCAGTGGGCGGCGCAGTGCTTACCGCATGGCCGGAAAGACCGGCACCGCACAGGTAGTCAGCATTGCTCAGGATGGCGAATACGATGCAAAATCTTTGCGTGAAACACTGCGTGATCACGCTCTATTTATCGCTTTTGCGCCTGTCGATCATCCGAAGATCGCCATCGCCGTCGTGGTAGAAAATGGCGGTAGCGGTGCAGCAGTGGCCGCTCCGATCGCGCGCAAGGTGATGGATTACTTTTTTCTCAAACGCTTGCGGCGGGCAGCTTCGACTGGGGCATCCGGTGTTTTCGGGTAGGCGATTGCATCTGGATGGCCCACTGCTGATTGGCCTGCTGGTCTTGAGCGCTTTGGGACTGGTTGTGATTTTCAGTGCTTCGGGCGAGAACTGGAGTGTTATGGCTCGCCAGGGGCTTCGGCTTGGTATCTCGTTGGCAGTCATGGTGGCGGTGGCTCAGGTATCTCCTGAGAATCTGCGCCGTTTTTCCCCTCACCTTTTTACCGTGAGTGTAATCCTGCTGGTGGCCGTCCTGGTCGTAGGCGCTGCGGGCAAAGGTGCTCAACGCTGGCTCGACCTCGGTTTGGTCCGATTTCAACCCTCGGAACTGATGAAACTGGGAGTACCGATGGCCGTGGCCTGGTTGTTAACCCGCGGTCGATTGCCGCCCAGGTTTTCGGTTCTATTGTCTGCGTTGGCGTTAACCCTGATTCCTGCGGGCCTTGTCGTGGTACAGCCTGATTTGGGCACGGCTATCATGCTTGTGGTGTCCGGACTTTTTGTTCTTTTTCTCGCCGGCATCCGCTGGCAGCACGTGCTAATGATGTTGGCTGCGGTGGCTGCGGTAACCCCCTACTTATGGTTTCGTCTGCAGGAGTATCAACGCCAGCGGATTTTGACGCTGTTTGATCCTTGGGCTGATCCGATGGGCAGTGGTTACCAGGCGATACAGGCTCAGATCGCAATAGGATCGGCAGGAATATCCGGCAAAGGTTGGTTAGCGGGCAGTCAGTCACACCTCGAATTTATTCCCGAACGAAGCACTGATTTCATCTTCGCTGTTTTTGCTGAAGAATTCGGCTTCATCGGAGTTCTTATGTTGTTGGTACTTTATCTTTTTGTGGCGGGCCGTTGCCTGGTGATGGCGTACCATACGCGGGAGACCTTCTCACGATTACTGATTGGCAGTTTGGCGCTGACTTTCTTTTTTTACGTTTTTGTCAATCTCGGTATGGTCTCAGGTATCCTTCCTATCGTGGGAGTGCCACTTCCATTGATCAGTTACGGAGGCACATCGATGCTTACACTGATGGCAGCTTTTGGGATTATTATGGGCCTTCATGCCAGACGGCGGTTGATGGCGTGAAGATGCTACGCAGCTACGTGAAGATGGAACGGGCAGCACAGGCTTGTGTGCTAGCCGTGCTAACAACAGTCGTGACACCGGCGATGGCAGTATCTCTTGATCAGTATCCGCGCCTCGTGGAATTAGCCAGCCGCATGGCTGGGACACCTGGGCTCGATAGCGAACAGATCAAAGGCTGGTTTCGAGATGCTGTGATCAAGTCGAACATCATAAGTGCGATGAATCGGCCGGCTGAGCGACTACCCTGGCATCGGTACCAGTCACTGTTTGTCAACTCTGCCTCCATCAGTGGTGGAGTTCAGTTTATGAAGCGCCATGCGGCGATCCTCACCCGCGCGCAACAGCAATACGGAGTACCTACTGAAATTATCGTAGCAATCATCGGGATCGAAACCCGGTACGGCAAGGTGCTGGGCAATTTGCGTGTACTGGACAGTTTGGTGACACTGTCCATGGAATATCCACGGCGCAGCAAGTTCTTTTCCTCTGAACTGGAACATTTCC
>CAJWEF010000204.1 GCA_913031305.1 uncultured Acidiferrobacteraceae bacterium | reverse complement strand
TCGGCCACAATGCTCGCGAGTCGCATCCCATCATCTTCTGGCGCGCCGCCGATCACAAGGAAAAGACCGATATTCCCACCGTCGTGGTAGATCCGCGCCGGACAGGTACAGCGATGGGATATGAGGACATCAACTCCAATAACTCTGTGCACGTGCCGATATTAAATGGGGATATTAGTTTTCTCAACGCGATTGCCCATGTTCTGCTGAATGACCACCCGGACGTTATCGACTGGGATTTTCTTAAGGAACACACCACGGGCTGGGAGACGTACACCGAGGGTGTGCTCGCCGATTACAGTCCGGAGCAGGTACAGGACCGCATGGGTGGACCGAACCACGACGTCTCGCCAGAACTGATTCGCAAGGTAGCCGGCATGTTCGCCGATGCTACTCGCAAGCGCTTAGCGCGCAGCAAGGGCAAGCAGTCCAGTGCGGGTGCTGGTGTGGAGGGTGGCTATGGTGGGGTCATCATCATGTGGGGTATTGGTTACAACCAGCATGTGCACGGCCAGCACAATGTCATCTCTATCATCAATCTCTTGACCTTGACTGGCAACCTGGCCAAGCCTGGTTGTGGTCCCTTTTCCATGACTGGGCAGCCGAATGCTATGGGCGAGCGTTTTACCGGCGGCTTGACCGGGCGGTTGCCATTCAACATGCCGTTAACAGATGTGATTCACCGCACCCACATGGCGAAACACTGGAATGTGCCCGAGCAGAACCTGGTCAATGCCATGAACTCCAAGAATCCGGGCTACGCTGTGGGCATGATGGAGCGAGCGCTGAAGGACGAGGTAAAGGCCATGTTCCTGGTCTACGCGACCCATATCGATCTGCCCGACCAGGAAAACCTGGTGCGTCCAGCGCTGATGAAGACCTTTAACGTAGTGCAGGAGATTTATCGCCACGCGCCGAACAATCTCTACGCCGATGTAATCTTCCCGGCAGCGACCTGGGGTGAGGTATCGGGTGTTTACATAAGTTCCGAGCGGCGTATTAACATCTGTGATCAGGCCGCTATGCCGCCCGCTGGATGCTTGCCAGACCTGGACATGGTGGTTGATAAGGGCAAGGAAATAGCCGAATTGCTGGGGATGGATGGCGATACGATTTTTCCCTGGAAGAAAGCTGAAAATGGGTTCATCGACACCGAAGAGGTCTTCCGCGACATAGCCCGTGCCTCAGCGGGAACCGATACTGATTTGACCGGTATTCTGGAGCGGGAGAAGGTCGATGGCATTTCACCGTACGATCAGTTGCGTCAATTGCGGGGCATTCAGTGGCCGGCGCCAACTTACGAGATTGCCAAAGCTGGCGGCGCCAAGCGTCGCTACATGCTGCAGGAGGGCCAGTGGGAAACCAAACCCTACGGTTACTTTCGCACCAAAGATGGTAAAGTGCATATGAAACTTTGCCAGCAGGATTACACGGACCGCGAAAAATGGACCCGCAAACTGATGGAATTCGGGGTGAAGAAAGATTTGTATACCATCGATCACCTAGACCTCATCAAGCTGGCGCGTGACCGCGGACTTACACCGGACCTCCCGGACGAGAAATTCCGCGGCCGGCCATGGGATGCTGTGCCCAAGGATAAGTACCCGTACTGGTTCGGACTGGGAGTCGTCTACGAGCATTTCCACACCGCCAAGTCCAACCGCAGCCCGACCACCCGTCGGTTGGTGCCGGAGATGTATGTCGAGATGCACCCGGACGATGCCCAGGACCTCGGTATCAAGGACGGCGACAAGGTGCGCGTGGTTACCCGCCGTGGCTCGCTCGAGGCTAGAGCTCAGGTGGGTAGCAGCAGTCTGGTCAAGCCGGCAAGAAATAATGTGCCCCGTGGTTACATGTTCGGGCCGTGGAATCTGTCCGTGGCTGACAGCGCTGATCCGAAAAAGAATAAGTGGCTGGCCAACCGGGTCACCAGTCGAGTCTGGGACCCGGTATCCGGCCAGGTGGATTTCAAAAAGTCGGCAGCCCGCATCGAGAAGATCTAGTCGGTCAAGACGGACACCTGAACATCGCCCACGGTCAGTCCTGACCGTTGGTAAGCCCTGGTCCCGCTGTACAGACCGGGATACCTAGGCAATGCGACGAAGAGCCTTTTTCCGGTTTCTGGCCATAGGTACGGTGGCCGTGCTGGCTGCTGGTCGAGCCTGGGCCGGCGCCCAACGCCTTGGCCTGCGCTACCTGCGTCCTCCGGGTGCGTTGCCAGAGTCGGAGTTTCTCAGTCGCTGTATTCACTGTGGTCAGTGCGGTGAGGTTTGCCCGAACCGTTGTATCAAGTACTTCGGACTTGCAAATGGCCTGGGATCGCTGGATACGCCCTATATAGCGCCTCGGGAGAAGGCCTGTATTTTGTGCATGAAATGTGGCGACGTTTGTCCCAGCGGTGCGATCCAACCAATTCCGCGCACAGTCGAGGCAATCACCCAGCGCGTGCGCATGGGGCGCGCCCGCGTGGACAAGCACCTGTGCTTGTCTTACCAGGGCAAGACCTGCGGTGTATGTTATCGCGCCTGCCCGCTACCTGATCTGGCCCTACGGGTCGGGATGCTGGAACAGCCAGAAGTTCTGGACGCCTGTGTCGGCTGTGGTTTGTGTGAGCGTTCCTGCATTCAGATGCCACACGCGATTCGTATCATTCCCGATCGGGGGTAAGTTGAATGCGATCCTATGGTTGAGTACCGTAATCACTTCGCTTTTATCTGGCGACAACTGAACAAAGTACGCTGGCTCGTTTTGAGCCTGGTATTTTCGCTGCTTGTGCTGCTACCTTTTGTTCACGTTTACCAGACCTATGTAGCCGCCCACGCCTACGATCTATTGGCCCCAGGTGAGCGGCAGCTTTACGATGTCATGGAGGTCCTCACAGCGCCGTTTGTCGATGATCCGGTGGAGGATCTGGATGCCGTAAAGGGCAGCACGTGGTCCGGGAGATTGTTCGGGCTGAAACTCAGCGATCCTTTGGCCGCGGCCGGCCAGATGGCTGCTGGCCTGACCGTTTACAGCCCGTTTCTACTCACTGCGCTCATTCCGATTCTCGCCACGTTGGTACTGGGGCGTTTTTTTTGTGGTTGGCTGTGTCCAGCCACACTGTTATATGAATTGAACACGAACCTGGGAATCCTGCTCAACTGGCTTGGCCTTAGGACAGGCATGCGGCGTTTTGAGCGGCGACTTAAATATGCTGTACTCGGTGTCGGATTGGTGGCCTGTACTGTGAGTGGGTCAGTTCTAGTGGCAGCTGTGTATCCACCAGCAATTCTCGGACGTGAACTCTATTACGCCGCGGCCCACGGAGGACTTGGTGTCGGCGCGCTGTTCTTTCTCGCGACGCTGCTGTTCGACTTGCTGGTCGCGCGCCGTGGATTTTGCCGTTATCTGTGCCCTGGCGGAGCGTTGTATTCGTGGCTAGGTCGGTACCGGCTCTTGCGTATACAGCGCAACGTATTGGCCTGTAACGATTGCACAAAGTGTAATGCTATATGTGAATTTGGGTTGAATCCCCTGCGTGACAATTTCGGTCAGGAATGCAACAACTGTACCGCCTGTATCGCGGTTTGCCCGACTAACGCCCTTAGTTTCAGGTGGCAGGTAACTGATATGCCAAACCAGGGGCCCGGCCACCTGGGCCCGCGCTATCGCCGGGAACAACAGAGTCAAAACCCAACCCGAGGCGAGGCCTGATGCAACGGCGTGGATTGCTCAAGCGCGTGGGTGCCGCTGCGGCCATGCTGTTAGCAGGCGGCATGCCTTATGGCCTGATGGCTCCGGTGGCGCGGGCTGGACCACGACGCCATCTTCCTCTACCGGGAGCGTTGGCGAATCAAGATGCATTCACTGCCGCCTGTATTGGTTGTGGTATGTGCGGTGAGGTTTGTCCAACGCGTTGCATCCAGTTGCGCAGGCGCGATGGTGCGCGCACCATTAACATGCCTTTTATCAACCCGGAAGAAAAAGCACGCACCTTGTACGGGAAATGCATGGCGATTTGCCCCACCGACGCACTGGTGGTACAGGTCACCAGGTTGATTATTGTTATGGCGATGTTGGGCTGGTGCGCACCAGCGCAGGCCCACCACATATTGGGGCGTCCCGCTTACAGTCTCAACGAAGACTCGAACACACCCCCAAGCATGCAGGTCGAGGCGCAAATCGGCGAATACCTGGTTTCATACATGGTCTTTCCGGCCTTTCCTCGGCCGAACGTACCTGGGCGCATCAATCTCTATGCGTCTCACCTGGACACCGGTGAGCCCCTGACCGGGAAAGTGACCTTCAAGGTGCGCGAGGATGGTTGGTTTGCGGATAGTGAGGAAGAAGTCATCGGCACTCAATTACCCGATGACAATGTCTACCGGCAGG
>CAJWEF010000203.1 GCA_913031305.1 uncultured Acidiferrobacteraceae bacterium | reverse complement strand
GTGACGGTAGTCTGGGTTCCCACAGATCCTGTATCGATGTGCAGTCTGCCAATGGGTTAACCGGATCAGCCAGGTCGACGCTAAAGGGGTAACCGTTGCCGTCAGATCGCCTCGGCACGAGGTGCGTGAGTGCGCCAGTGATCGAGTAGTTTCTCCTGCCGGACCTGCACCTCTTGGAGGTGGCGCTGCTTGACGTGGCCGTATCCTCGTATGCCGTCGGCCAGTGAAGCGATCTCGATGGCCAGTGCGTGGTTGTCGTGGTCCAGGCTCCTGGCCAGTTCATCTACAGTCTCTTCATAAGCCGTAATCAGTGCCCGTTCGGCGCGCCGCTCTTTGGTGTAACCAAAGGGGTCAAATGGTGTCCCGCGCAGGGCGCGCAACCGCGTAAGAAGTTTCAGGACACGCAACATCCACGGGCCATAGGTCTGTTTGGCTGGCAGCCCGGTGTGAGGATCCCGTGTGCTGAATAGCGGTGGCGCGAAATGAAACTCCAGCCGAAACGGTCCTTCGAAGGTCTCGTTGAGGCGCTTCGTGAAACCCTGAGAGCTGTAGAGCCTTGCGACCTCGTACTCATCCTTGTAGGCCATCAGCTTGTAGGAGAAGCGGGCGACAGCCAGCGCGAACCCTGAGAGGCCGCCGGCTTGTGTTTCCTCGGCCTGGCGGGCCCGTTGGGTCAGCGTTCTATAGCGCTCGGCATAGGCAGAATCCTGATAGTCGGCGAGATCGCCCGCTCGGGCATCGATCAAGGCCGACAGGGATTCCGGTAGTGCACCCGGTTGTTCCGCATCGCCATACGCGAGCGCGGTAACGGCCCCCACGTCGAGTGCGGCCCGCCGGCCCCACTTGAAGGTCTCGATGTTGCTCTGGACCGCAATACCGTTCAGTGTGATGGCCTGTTCGATGCCTGCCGAGGATACCGGTATCAGGCCGCGCTGGTAGGCGTAGCCCAGCATGAACATGTTGGTCGCAATGGCATCGCCCATCAGGCGTGTCGCAATGCGGGTCGCATCAAGAAATGTCAGGTTGGCAGTGCCTGCTACTCCTCTCAGACGTTCGTTTAGGTCATCGTCCGGATACTCAAGGTTCGGGCTGCGGGTGAAGTGTCCGGTGATTGCCTGATGGGTGTTGATCACAAGCTGTGTGCGTTCGGCCGAAACCGCCTGCAGGGCCAGGTCGCCGGCTGCGACCAGGGCGTCACATCCCAGTACAAGATCTGCACAACCGGCGTCGAGGTGTACTGCCCTAATAGCGTTGGCGGTGGCTGCGAGCCGGATGTGACTGGTTACTGCACCGCCTTTCTGGGCCATGCCGAACTGGTCGATCGCCTGACAGGCCCGGCCCTCCAGGTGCGCAGCCATTGTAATCATGGCACTGATCGTGACCACGCCGGTGCCGCCGATACCGGTGACGAGAATGTTATAAGGCTGATCTGTCAGCAGATCAGGCCGGACCGGTTCCGGCAGCAACTGCAGATGCCGGGGGATCTCGCTGACGCTCGCCAGACGCCGCAACCGTCCACCCCGGACTGAGACAAAGCCGGGACAGAATGCCTCGCGGCAGGAAAAATCCTTGTTGCACGAAGACTGATCAACCCGCCGCTTGCGGCCAAACGGTGTCTCTGCCGGTATCACTGACAGGCAGTTGGACTTGTCTGAGCAGTCGCCGCAGCCCTCACAGACGCGCTCGTTAATGAACATGCGATGGTCGGGGTCGGGAAGGCTCCCGCGCTTTCTGCGCCGGCGCTTTTCAGCTGCGCAGGTCTGGTCGTAGATGATAACGCTCACACCGAGGTACTGGCGAAAAGACTTTTGGACCGCATCCAGCTCTCGTCGGTGGTGCACCTTGGTACCGGGCGCGAGGTGGCGCCGGCCGTCATATTTCTCGGGCTGGTCGGTGACGATCGCAAGGTGCTTCACACCCTCGGCGTGGACCTGGCGGCTGATCGTCGCCGGGTCGATGTTTCCGTCGATCGGTTGTCCGCCGGTCATGGCCACGGCATCGTTGTACAGGATCTTATAGGTGATATTGACACCCGCAGCCACGCAGGCACGGATTGCCAGCAGGCCCGAGTGAAAATAAGTACCGTCACCAAGGTTCTGGAACACGTGTTCGGTCTGGACAAAACGGGACATGCCGATCCAGGTCGCGCCCTCACCTCCCATGTGTGAGTGCGTGATGTTGCTGCGCGCCATATTGGTTGCCATGTAGTGGCAGCCGACACCGCCGTGCGCCCGGCTGCCCTCAGGCACGCGGGTCGAGGTGTTGTGGGGACAGCCGGAGCAGAAGAACGGTGTCCTGACGATATTGAGGGATCGCCGGTCTGCCTGTTCGGTGTCCTTGGCGTCCAGGAAGACCAGCCGATCCTGCATGGTAGTACTGTCGTGAAAGGGGCTGATTCGCTGTGCGATAGCCCGGGCGATCGCGTCCGGGCCGATCTGACCGACTGCACGGAGCAGCGGTTGGCCGCTGTCGTCGCGTCGGCCGGAGATTCGGGGGCGATCCTTCGCCGGTATCGCATAGAGTACGTCCTTGACCGAGACTTCGATGATCCGGCGTTTCTCTTCTATCACCAGGACCTCTTCCAGGCCGGTGCAGAAGCGTCGGATCGCCTCCTCGTCGATCGGGTGGGGCATGCCGATCTTGAGCACCGTGATGCCAAGGCTTGCGGCGTGTTCCTGGTCGATACCGAGCGAGCGCAGCGCCTCGAGCACGGCAAAGGCGGCAACGCCGCTGGTCACGATGCCGAATCGCCGCTGCCGACTATCGACCAGCACCTTGTTCAGAGGGTTGGCCTTGGCAAATGCGATTGCGGCACCGATCTTGTGCTCGTGCAGTCGGTGTTCCTGGTCGGCCCAGTGATCGGGTGTGCGAATGTTGACACCACCGGGCGGGAAGGGATAGTCCGGCAGAGTGATCTCGGGCCAGCCAGTCGGCAGCATGACACTGGCTGCCGTATCCAGCGTCTCTGGGCCGGTCTTGAAGCCGATCCAGGCGCCGCAGTAACGAGACAACGCCCAGCCGTACAGCCCGTACTCGACCAATTCAAGAACGTTGCCTGGATACAGCACCGGCATCATCAGGTCGATGAAGGTCGGTACAGACATGGCCGGCACGTCGGTCGAGGTCATGCCGTGATCATCACCGACCATGGCCAGCACACCGCCATAGCGCGAGGTGCCGGCGAGGTTTGCGTGACGCATGGCGTCGATGCTACGGTCAAGCCCGGGGCCTTTACCGTACCAGAGCCCAAAAACACCGTCATGGCAGGCATCGCCAAAGAGACCGGCCTGTTGGGTACCCCAGTGCGAGGTCACCGCGATGTCCTCGTTGACTGCCGGCAAGAAGTGAATTTGGTTCTGTGGTAGAAATCGTTCGGCCCGCCACAACTCCTTGTCGAGATTGTGCATCGGTGAGCCGCGGTAGCCAGAGATGAAACAGGCGGTGTTGAGGCCTGCAGCACGATCCCGGATGCTCTGCAGCATGGCAACCTTGACCAGCGCCTGGGTGCCGGTCAGATACAGCTGGCCATCAGTTTGCTCGTACTTGTCGTTGAGGCTGAGTGCCGCGAGGTTCACGGGGAGCGGTCTTCCGGGTTAGTGTGCTGAATAGGCAGTTGAAGGGAGATGATGGAACTCAGAATGCACTCTCGAAAATGCCGCCGTCCAGGAGCAGGTTCTGCCCTGTGATGTAGCCGGCCTGTGTGCTGTACAGAAATACGCAGGCCTCACCGACCTCTTCCGGCTCGCCAAAGCGCCGAGCCGGGATCTGTCCAGCCCGGGCCGCTGCGGCCTCTTCTACCGAAATACCCAACGCCTTATGGCGGGCCGCCATTGTTGTTGACCAGAATGCCGGCGTTCGGTGTTGCGTCAAGCAGGGCTTGCTGGCATTGCCGGTCCGATACGCTGCCGGCGACGGCACTGACCTCGACGTCCGTCTCGTTCTCGTTTCCCTTGTCATTGCTCACCTCGTTATGGCAGTTTAACGCCTTAATTCGGTGTCCGGTTTTAGTAGACCACTACAATTTTACGCAAAAAAAATCCCCGACAGGATATTTTCTCTAAAAGCGATTTTTTACTGGATAAAAACTAGGTTTGGCGGTGGGGGTGGGATTTGAACCCACGAAGGACTTGCGCCCTTGCCAGTTTTCAAGACTGGTGCGTTCAGCCGAACTCCGCCACCCCACCGATACTTATATTTTCTCATGGAGACTGAATATCTACTACCTTTAGCAAGTCATCCTTGAATAAATAAACTGTTGCGTGTCTTGCATAATAGTCTCTCATTATTGTTGGAGACACATCACACTGGATACAAATGGCCTTCTGATTTACCTTTTCTGCGACTGCGGTCATTGTGTAACTGATTGTAGCCCATCCTCTTGCTATAACCTTTCAGCAGATTGCATGACAATCA